>CAYMCD010000191.1:0-2529 GCA_964388845.1 uncultured Verrucomicrobiota bacterium | reverse complement strand
AGCGACGGAACTTTCGCTCCCGCGACGCGAGGTCGCGGGGGGCGGCTAAATCGAGACCGAGACCGAGACCGATTTTGAGGCCGAGACCGAGGCCGATTTCGAGACCGAGTGGGGGCGGGCAAAGGGTTTGGGATCGCTACTAGTGGGCGAGGCCCAGGGTTTCGTCCAGCAGCCCGCGGGTGATCCCCGACACGCGGGTCCTGGCGAGCAGGTCCCGCAGCCGTTTCCGCTCCGCGGCCCAGGAGAGGTGAAACGGGCAGGATTTCCGCCCGCAACATTCCTTCAGGCCGAGCAGGCAACGGGCAAACAGGTCGGGGCCGTCCACGAGCTCGACGATCTCCAGGACGGAGATGTCCTCGGGCGGCCGCGCGAATGCCACTCCGCCCGCCGCCCCGCGGCTGGAGGCCAGGATCCCGTGCCGCGTGAGATCCCGCAGGACCTTGGTCAGGAAGTGGTACGGCATGTCCGCCTCCTGCGCCAGCTCCCGGATCGAGACGTACGGCCGCTTGCGCGTCGCCCGCGCGGCGTGCATGACGGCCCGCAGGGCATATACACAGCGCGTGGATAAGATGGACATCTTAATTCAGACTTTCTAGTCTGTAATTGCCTTTACCGCCGTTCCGGCGCCGCGTCAAGCGAGAAGACGGAAGCGGATGGGTCGTCCGGAGAGGGGAATCAGGCGAACGGGAGATGATATGGATACGGCGCTTTATGCGGGATCCCTGGTGTTCCATGTGGTGGCGGCGGCGACGTGGATTGGCGGGATGTTGTTCATGGTGTTCGTCCTCGTGCCGGGCCTGAGGCGCCTGGAGGATTCGCGGATACGGGTGCAGTTGATCCGTGAGGTGGGCGTGCGTTTCCGACTGGTCGGTTGGATCTGCATGGGGACGTTGCTGGTGACCGGGTTTCTCAATCTGGCCGGGCGCGGGATCGGCCGGGCCGTGCTGGTCCAGCCTGCGTTCTGGCAGTCCGGGTACGGCCGGATGCTCGCATGGAAACTCGCCGTGTTCGCCGCGATCCTGGCGTTGAGCGCCATCCACGACTGGAACATCGGGCCCCGCGCCAGCGCCGCCCAGCGGCTCCAGCCCGGATCGCCCGAGGCGAACCGGTTGCGCGCGCTCGCGACCGGATTCGGCCGGCTGAACGTGCTGCTGTCCATCGCCATGCTCGTCCTCGGCATCCTGCTGTCGCGCGGGATCACCGGACCTTGACGCGCGGGGCCGCGGGGGTGGCGGGACGGACGCGCTTCGTCATTGAGCGCGCGGGCCGTTCCGTGCTCAATACCGCCATGAAATACATTCTAGCCCTTGCGCTGCTGGGCCTGGCCCTCCCGCTGCGCGCCGAACCCGGGTCGGTGGTCGAACGTCTGATCGCGTCGTACGACGCCGTCCAGTCCGTGCAGGTCGAGATCCGGCGCGACACGGGCGGGCCCGCGGGCGGCGGCCGGCGGCTGAGCCGCGTCTATTTCCGGCGGCCGGACCGGTTGCACGTCGAGTCCGTCACGCCGCCGCGCCGCCGGATTGTCGCGGACGGCGCCACCTTCTACAGCTACATCGAGGGCGACCCGAAGGGCTTTTCGCGCCCGGTCGCGCAACTGGAGGGGGACTGGCTCACGTCGCTGCGCCAGGTGCCCGGCACCGCGATGGACCACCTGCTCCGCCTGCGCGGCTTCCCCGAGGAGGCGCTGCCCGCCGCCGAAGGCCTGCCCACGCGCGTCGCCGTCAAACGCGACGACCGCGTAGCGGTCCTCGGACTCGATGCGCAGGGTCGCCTCGCCCGGTTTGAGTTGTTCACCGACCCCGGCCTGGCGGCGGCGGTCGCCCGGTACGACTACGAAAATTTCGTCGAGCCGCTGCCCGGGGTCTGGTTCGCGACCCTCCAGCGGGCGGGGCTTCGCCAGGGACGCGAGGAGGCGGTCGAGACCACGCGCCTGAGCAATCTCCAGGTGAACCAGCCCATCCCCGATCCGATGTTCCGGCACGAGACCTTTTTCGAGGGCGTTGTCTTCACCGACAACCTCGACGATCTCTACGGGGATCCGTGAGCGGATGGCGGCGGCGTCCGGCCGCGCGAGGTTCTGTCCCGCGTCAGGGGACGAGTTCCAGCGATACGTCGTCCAACTGCAGGGACCCGGCCCCGCCCGCGCCGGAAACGTTGACGACGACCCGGACCCACTCGGTGCCGTCCGGCGAGACGGCGACCAGCTCGCGCCGCCGCCACTCCTCGCCGACATCCTCGATGCCCTGCGCGGCCGAACCGAGCAGCTGGGTGCGGTCCCAGTTCCAGAACTCGATCTTGATTTCCTGCGTGTTCGCGCGCCATGCGGAATCGGCCCAGACCCACGCGCTGAGCCTGTAGGTCTGGTTGGCGCGCCCCTCGGCCTCCTGCCAGATGCCGCCGAAATCCCCGCTGCCGGCCCAGGCGCCGCGGATGGCCATGATGAACGCGCCCGATTTCGCCCGCCAGTTTTCGCGCGCCGCGCTGCCCCAGGCGTCCCCGTGGTCGTCCGGGTCGTTCATCTTCCAGTTC
>CAYMCD010000190.1:0-2672 GCA_964388845.1 uncultured Verrucomicrobiota bacterium | reverse complement strand
GTCCGGCACATCGAGCGCCGCCGGGCGGACGGGTCGCGCCTCGCCGCCCTCGCCGCCGAGCGCGCGGCCGATGCCGCGCGACTCGCCGACCTCATCCGCGCGGGCCCGGCGAAACCGCTCGGCGACCTGTTCCGCGAACTCAAACCCGCCTGGACCGCCGAGCTGCGGGACACGGATCGTCTCCCCCTCACGGCGGACTGGTCCCTCCAGCGCGTACAGGTTAAGATGGACGACGTGAACCTGGAAGAGCTGGATGAAGTGCTGCGGCGCCTGGCCTCGGCGGAGGCGCCCTGGCGCCCCGTCGAATGGACCCTCACCGCCGCGGAGTCCGCCGCCGGCCGGGCCCGCGTGACGCTGCTGATGGAGGGGCTCGCGCGCGCGCCGGGCGCAACGCCATGAGCCTGGCCGACCTCTTCACCCGGCGCCGGGAGCTGCTGCTCAACCTCACCGCGCGCGAGCTCAAGCTCCGCTACCGGGGCTCCGCGCTGGGCTTCCTCTGGAGCGTGTTGATCCCGCTGTTCATGGCGCTCATCTACGTCGTCTTCCTGCGCCTGCTCGGCGGCCGCGGCGTGCCGCTCGCGGACATCATCATCGGCGTCTTCGCGTGGCAGTTCACCGTGCAATGCGTCAACGCCGGCCTGACGAGCATCACCGGCAGCGCAAACCTAGTGAAGAAGGTCGCCTTTCCGCGGGTGATCCTGCCGCTCTCCTCGACGCTCGCGAACGCCGCCACCTACGCGATGAGCCTGCTCGTGCAGTTCCCGCTCGTGGCCATTCTGTTCCACCACGGCGGACAGCACTTCGGCGCCGGCCTCGCGTGGCTGCCCGCCGTCCTCCTCGTCCACCTGGCGTTCAATCTGGCGCTGGCGATGCTGCTCGCCGCGCTCAACGTCGTCATCCGCGATGCGCAACACCTGGTCGGCATCCTGCTCAGCGCGTGGTTTTTCGTGAGCCCGGTCATGTACAACCTCGACTTCGTCACGCGCCACGCCGCGGAACACCCGTGGATCCCGCGCCTCTTCCTGTTGAACCCGCTGACGCTGATCATCACCGGCTACCGCTGCGCCATCACCGCGGGGACCCCGTTCCCCTGGGAGCCGGCCGCGGGGGCGGGGCTCGCCGCGATCGGGTTGTTCCTCGTTTTCTCCTACCGGCTGTTTCAACGCCTGCAACGGGATTTCGCCGATTTGCTATGAGCCCCTCCCCTCCTTTCCCGCGGTCCGCCGTCCGCCCCCGGCCCTCCTCATGACACCCGCCATCCAGGTCGAAAATCTCGGCAAGTGCTACCGCATGCGCGGCGTGGCGAAGGCCTCGATCCGCGACCTGCTGGTGCGCGGCTGGCGCAGGCAGCGGGCGGAACCCTTCTGGGCGCTGCGCGACGTCACATTCGCGGTGCCGCGCGGCGCGAGCGTCGGCGTGGTCGGTCCGAACGGCTCGGGCAAGAGTTCGCTGCTCGGGCTCATCGCGGGCACCATCCACCCGAGCGCCGGAACGATCCGCACGAGCGGGGCCATCTCGTCCCTGCTCGAACTCGGCGCGGGCTTCCATCCGGACCTGTCCGGCCGCGAAAACGTCTTCCTGAACGCCGCGGTGCTCGGCATCCCGCGAGAGGACGTCGCCCGCCGGATGGACCACATCATCGAGTTCTCCGGCCTGCGCGACTTCATTGACATGCCGGTGAAGAATTATTCCAGCGGCATGTACGTCCGGCTCGGCTTTGCCGTCGCGGTGGAGATGAACCCGGAAATCCTGCTGGTGGACGAGGTCCTGGCGGTCGGCGACCTCGCGTTCCAGATGAAATGCTTCGACCGCATCCGCGACTTCCAGAAGCGGGGCAAGACGATCCTGCTCGTCACGCACGACCTCGTGGCGGTCGAGCAGTTCTGCGACGACGTCAAGCTGATCCACCAGGGGCGGCTCGTCGCCCAGGGCAACCCGTCGGACGTGGTGCTGACCTACCTCAAGACCTACATGGCGCGCATCGGCCAGCTCAACGTCGAGGAGCACGGGACGCGGGACATCGAATTCACCGGCGTGCGCCTGCTCGACGAGCGCGGCGTCGAAAGCGGCTCCTTCACGACGGGCCGCGTGCTGACGGTGGAGATCGGCTACCGCGCGAAGCGCCGGATCGAGCAGGCCGTCTTCGGCTTTTCACTCAAGACCGGCAACGGCTTTTTCATCTACGGCACCAACACGCAGATCATGAACGTGCCCGTCCCCCCGCTGGAGGGTGAGGGCGTCGTCCGGCTCGCGCTCGAACCCCTCGCCCTCATGGAGGGCAAATATTTCCTCTCGCTCGCGGTCCATTCCTGGGACCACGCCACCCAGTACCACCGGCGCGAGGACTGGTATCCGTTCGCGGTGAAGAACGAGAACACCGCGCACGGGGTCTTCCAGCTGCCGTGCCGGTGGACGATCGGTTAGCCCGGATATTTCACCGCCGAGACGCCGAGCACGCGGAGACGACGGCTTGAGCTGATATTCACGGAAAGGGGCATTGGTCCTTCCTTCATTCGTCATTCGGAATTCGTCATTCGGAATTGCCCCCCCCATTGGTCATTGGGAAATTGGACATTGGTCATTCCCCCCCCCCCATTCGTCATTCCTCGATAAGTGGCCTCGGTAGGGCGGGGCCTCTGGACCCGCCGAGTCGCGGGGGGGGGGGGGGGGGG
>CAYMCD010000189.1:0-2678 GCA_964388845.1 uncultured Verrucomicrobiota bacterium | reverse complement strand
ATATCGAGCGCACCCGCTGGTGGTGCCGGCACGACATCGCGCCGAACCTCTACGATCGGGAGAACTACTCGTGGGACGGCCACCTCAAGCCGCTGCGCTACATCATCGCGCCCGGCGCGATCGTCGCCGATGTGTCGAAAGCCTGGACCGACTCGGAAAACTCCGCGGGGCATGTGACGCCACGCGACGCGCGGACGCTGATCCTCGCGCCCTCCCCGGACGCGGGCACGGACCACGATTTCGCCCCCGGCGATCCCATCGCGCAGGCCGTCGGCAGCGATCCGTGGAACGTCACCGGCATGCGCGTGCGCCATTTCAACTACATCCCGAGCACGATCAACGACGCGTCGTTCGACAGCTACAACGCCGGCCGGGTCGCGGTGGACAGCGGCCTGGCCATCAGCGGGGGATCGGGCGATCTGGCCGAGGACCAGGCGTTCATGAAGGACCATAACCCGCGCTACCTGCACGGCATCAATCTCTACGCGACCGCCGCCGTCGGCCTCCGGTTCGGCGGCGATGTGCGCGACGCGGCGATCCGCTTCGAGCAGCCGCACGGCCGGCCGCAACCGATCGAATGGTTCGTGAAGGGACGGGATCCGAACCGGCTGATCGTGGACCCGGCGACCGGCGAATTCGATTTCAGCGGCGGCCCCACGCGGGTCACCGCGCTGCAGATCGGCAACGGCGGCTTGAGCGCGGGCGACCAGCCGGCGCGGAACCTGCGCGGCATCTCCGTGCCGGTCGCGTCCGGCGCGGCGGAGCTGGAGGTCCGGTTCCCCACGCCCGAGGCGGACGCCCGGTACGCGGTGCAGGCGCAACCGAGCTGGGTGACGGCTCTCGCCGTCGAACGCAAGACGGACCAGGGCTTCGTCGTCCGGTTTGCCCAACCCCCCGCCGCGGACGCCACGCTGGATTGGATCCTGGTCCGATGAGCAAGACAACGGTCGCCTTTCTCCTTCTGATCGCCGCCCCGGTCTTCGCGGACCGGGGCGGGTTCAACCTCGCGGATTTCGGGCCCGTCGGCACGCCGGCGGAGGCGGAGGCCGCGCTGTCGAACGCCTTGCCCCGCATCATCGCGGAAGGCGGCGGGTTCCTCTACGTGCAGCCCGGTGTCGCGCCGGACTGGGCGGCGCACAACCCCGCGCCGTCCTCCACGCGGCGCGGCGCGCCGACGGTCACGGTCGTGGACCGGCGCGGCGGCGTCGAGCGCGTGTTGCAGCCGTCGAACGGGCAGATGAGCGGCGTGGTCTGGTCCGGACGCCACATTGAGCGCGAGGTGCGCCAGCCGATTGACATGGCCTTCGGCACGTTCTCGACCGAGAACATCGCCACCCACATCGCGGGTGGCACGGCGTCCTACGACCAGCCGATTCAGGACGCGGTGAGGGCGGGCAAGGACGTGCGCATCTACCTGCCGAGCCTCCGCGGACTGGCGGTGGGCACGCACTACGTCGTGTCGGGCCGTCCGATGGGCTACGGCGCGCCGAACGATTACGGGCCGATCAAGGCGCTCGGCTGGGACAAGGAGCGCGGGCTGCCGTATGTCGTGATGGACCTCGAACACGATCATCCGGCCGAAGCGCTCTTCTACGACAAGCACGTGGTCAATTCGCTGACGATCACGGATCACAGCCAGTCCGACAACCAGTCCATGGGCCTGATGGTCTCGCGCAAGAACTACGCGCAGGGCGACAGCTTCGTCATCTCCGCGCGCGCGACGACCATGGGCAACGTGATGTCCGCCGCGGGCGACGAGGGCGGCCTGACCTATTCCTCGGACATTGACAACGACCTGAGACCGTTCCGGAGCACGGTCGAGCGCGTGGACTGGGCGAGGCAGGAGCTGGTCTATGCCCCCGGCCCGGTTCGCAACCATACCCTCGGCACGAGCCGGCCGGTGATCAACTTCAACACCAATAAATGGATCACGCGGGGCGTCGCGTACTACGTCGGCCCCGGCCATTCCGATCCTTGGCATCCCGAAACGATCCTGCAAAACACCGGCGGCATTTTCGGCAAGGACACCGGGTGGACCCGCGACATCGTCGGCCGCTTCTTCGCCTTCGACGAACCGACGGAATATCTCGATCCCGCGCAGGATCCGGATGCCGGCTACACGGCCGGGCCCGATATCCGCGTCCACCGCTGGTATCGCATCGCGCGGCTGGAGGAACACGCCGACGGAATCCAGCGGCTGTATATCGAGCGCACCTTCTGGTGGGTCAACCACAACGCGCCGAAACTCTACAACGCCGGCAATTTCAGCTACGCGCCGCACGCCGGGCAGGAGCGGCTGAAGCCGCTGCGCTACATCATCGCCCCCGGCGCGATCGTCACCGATGTGTCCAAAGCCTGGACCGACTCCGCGAACAGCGCGGGTCATGCGACCCAGCAGGACGAGCGGACGCTGGTCCTCGCGCCTTCCCCGGACGCCGGCACGGACCACGATTTCGCCCCCGGCGATCCCATCGCGCAGGCCATCGGCAGCGATCCGTGGAACGTCACCGGCCTGCGCGTCCGGCACTTCAACTACCTCCCGAGCACGATCAACGATGCGTCGTTCGACAGCTACAACGCCGGCCGGGTCGCGGTGGACAGCGCCCTGTACATCTCCGGTGGCGCCGGCGACCTCGCCGCGGACCAGGCGCACATGAAGGACGGGAATCCCCGCTTCC
>CAYMCD010000188.1:0-2702 GCA_964388845.1 uncultured Verrucomicrobiota bacterium | reverse complement strand
TTTGCTCCACCGGCGCAAGGCCGGTGGGGGCCTACAAAATCCGGGGAATGTCCTGCTGTAAGGCCGGGTTGAAATGCGGCGGCGCCTCTGGTATAGGGAGCGCGAGGCACGAGGCAGCCGTGAGCACCAACGATTTCAACCTGAACCGGCCGATCCATCTGGCCCGGCGCGATGTGCACTTCGAGCGGGCCGTGGAGCTGCTCTACATGCCGATCCACGAGCTGGGCACTGACGATCGCATCCGCCATGTCGAGAAAGTCCTGCACCTGCTCCGGATTTCGCAGCACCACGCCTTTCTCGCCGCCAAATCGGCGGGGACGTCGCAGGGCGAGCAGGATTTCCTGCGATTCCTGAGCCTCATTTCACACAACGTGCAGTCCGCGCATTCGATGATGCAGCACCAGACGCACCTCGAGGGGGAGGAGGGGTTCCTCTGCCAGTTCCTTTCCGCGGGCCCGGAAGAATGCGCGCTGCCGGCCTTGCACTACCGCCGGCGGGCGGACGATATCCTGCAGGGGGTCTGGCACCTGCTGCGGCTGGCCCACCGCCCGTACCGCGAGCTGCAGCACGCCAACAGCCACAGCCTGTCGCCCGAGGAGCTGGCCCGGTACCGGCGCGCCTACGACAGCTTCCACCAGGAAGTCAACGAGCGGTTTTCCGCCGACATGCTGACGAATGCCAAATCGTAGTTGAATGCGGCTGCGCTCGGGGGGGGCATACGCCGACCCGCCCGGCCTAGTGATCGGCCTCCGCCTCGGTCTCGAACCGGCTGCTCTCAACCACGGAACTCGCCGCGAATTCGGCGGCCTTTCCCCGCGGTGCGGTTTGGTCATTCCAAATGGCGCCGCGAAATGACGCGAATCTGGAGGCCCACCGCGATTGGGTATGGGGACATTGGGTGTTGATCGTTCCGAATGACGCCTCTAGCCCGCGTCGGCGCGCGAGCGGACGAGCAGGACCGCGGCCAGCAGGGCGAGCGTTCCCGCCCCGATCGGCAGCGCGTCGCCGTGCCGCACATAGAACGTGGGGGGCGCATCGGGCGGCGCGGGGCGGACCGCGATGGACTTGAATCCCGGAAAGACCGTACCGCCGCGTTCGTCCGCCAGTTCGGCGGCCACGAAGCCGCGCCGGTCTATGGAGCAGCTGACCCCAGTGTTCGCGGCGCGCACCGCGGGCAGCCCGGTTTCCACCACGCGCAGGACGCACTGCGCCATGTGCTGGCGCGACGCGCTGGACGGGTCGAACCAGGCGTCGTTCGTCTGGTTCACCAGCAGGCGCGCGCCGGCGCGCGCCGCCCGGCGCGCGAGCCGGGGGATGGTGTCTTCGAAGCAAATCAGCACCGAGAAGGTCACCGGCGGCTCGTCGAGCGCGAAGACCGTGGCGTTGGTCCCGGCGGTGAAGCTCTCCTGGATCGGCGTCATCGCCTTGATGAACGGCACGATCTTCTGCAGCGGAATGTATTCCCCGAACGGGACCAGGTGCTGCTTTTCATAGGCGCCGGCCACCCGTCCGTCGCTGTCGAACAGGAACGAGCTGTTGAAGAAGCGGGGCGGCCCGCCCTCGGGCCATTCCGTGTCCATGGAGCCGACCAGGATCGGCGTCCCGAGCGCGCACAGGCTGTACACCAGGTCGTAGCTCGCCTGGCTGTAGCGGACATCGTCCGGCAGCGCGGTTTCGGGCCAGATGACCAGGTGCAGCGGACCGCTCCGCTTGACGCCGCGGGTCAGTTCGTCGAGCCGCCGGTGGATCAGGCCCACCGTGTTGCTGTCCCATTTGTCATCCTGCGGAATCGCCGGCTGGACCAGCCCGACGCGCAATTCGTGCGGGCCCGGCGCCAGCGCGCGGAGCCGTCGCGCGCCGCCCCAGAACGCGAGCGCGAGGACGAGGAAGGCCAGCATGAGTTCCACGTGCGGGCGCCGGCCCCAGTGCCCGCCGCGATCGCAATAGCGGGCCGCCGTGAAGGCGATGCCCGCATTCACCCAGACCAGCAGGGCGGATACGGCATAGGCGCCGCCCCACGCCGCCGCCTGCAGCAGGGCGGGATTCCGGTACTGCGAGGCGCCGAGGGGATTCCACGGGAATCCCGTGGCGAACGATCCGCGCACCCACTCCAGGCCCGCCCACGCGCACGCCAGCATGAACATCCCGGCGAGGTTCAGCGCGCCGCGCGCGTGGCCGAAGCGGCGGAACCAGCGCCACGCGAACCAGGAAAAGGCGCCGACATAGAGCGCGCAATAGAAGGCCAGCGTGATCCAGCCGGCCGCGCTCACATGGCGGAGCCAGCTGATCGAGGTCAGCCAGAACACCGATCCGGCGAGGAATCCGAGCCGGAACGCGGCGCGATCGCCGCGCGCGCACCGGGCGGCCAGCAGCAGGGGCGCCAGCGCGATCCACGCCGCCTGGCTGGATTCAAGCGGGGCGAAGGAGGCGGACAACAGGGCGCCCGTCAGGATCGCGCACGCATCGGGCCACCGCTCCATCAACCGGCGCATGGCGGGCCCCCGTCAGGCGTTCGCGCCGTGGCACTTCTTGTATTTCCTGCCGCTCCCGCACGGGCAGGGATCGTTCCGTCCGACCTCCGGATAGGCCGCGTCGGGCGTCGGATTGGGCTGCTGCTGGCGCAGCGCCGCCTGGAGCCCGGCCTCGGCGCCGGCGCGCGGGCTCGGCGCGGGGCGCGCGGGCGGCGGCTCGGAAGACGCATC
>CAYMCD010000187.1:0-2832 GCA_964388845.1 uncultured Verrucomicrobiota bacterium | reverse complement strand
ACCCCTCAGCCCTCCCCGATGCCGCCTGATGCAGAAATCAGTCATGCACCCGCCGGGGAGCGCCCCGGCGCGTTGGCTTGCCTCGTTGCTCCCCGCCATCTAAATTGAAGCTTTCATGAGCGCGCCATTCGAACTGCCGGGATACGAGATTCTCGAGAAGCTGGGCGAGGGCGGCATGTCCACCGTCTGGAAGGCCCGGCAACTCTCCCTCGACCGGCTCGTGGCCATCAAGGCGCTGGCGGCGGAATACCTGCCGTCCGAGGAGGCCTGGCAGCGGTTCCAGATCGAGGCGCGCGCGGCCGCGCGCCTGAGCCACCCGGGTCTCGTCCAGGTGTTCGACGCCGGCGCGGCGGCCGGCCAGCCCTACATCGTGATGGAATACGTCGCGGGGCCGACCGTCGGCGACCTGATCCGGCAATATCAGCGGCTTCCTGAAAAAGACGCCCTGCCGATGGCGCGGGCCATCGCCGTTGCCCTGGGCTATGCCTGGGACAAGGATTGCATCATCCATTGCGACATCAAGCCGGACAACCTGCTCGTGGCGCCGGACGGGAGCGTCAAGGTGGTGGATCTGGGCCTTGCCCGCTTCATCGGCATGCACCGGCGCGTCCTTGAGGAGACGAATATCTACGGCACGCCGAACTACACGTCGCCCGAGCAGGCGGAGGGTCTGCCGGACCTCGATTGCCGGGCGGACATCTACTCGCTGGGCGCCACGTTGTATCACCTGGTCACCGGGCGCCTGCCCTTCGGGGACAGCCCCGGCAACAGCGCGATGGACCGGCATCGCGACGATTTTCTGCCGGACCCCCTGGAACTGAATCCCGGGCTTTCGGCGGGCGCCGCCTGGTTGATTGAAAAAATGATGGTCAAGGATCGCGCCTTCCGCACGCCCTACTGGAGCAACGTGCTGGAGGATATCGGCGAAGTCCTCGCGGGCCGTTTCCCGCGCGAGCCGTTGCCCCAGCCCGGACAGAGCACCGTGCTCCGTTCCCCGCGCCGCCCGGTCCCCCACGAAGCGGGCCCGCGCAAGAAACGGATCGAATCGCCCGCGCCGCTGCCCCGGCGGAAGATCGTGGTCAGCGAGGACGTGGAGTCCTACTCGCCCGTCCGCCGCGCGCGCTCCAGCGGATGGGGCGGGCGCATCATCCGCCTGTTGCTTCTGGCCGCGCTGGGGGGCGGCGCCTACGTCTATTTTTTTACGGACGTGCCGGACCGCCACGGCTTCCGGCTGCCGCTCCAGTTCCGGGCGCCGCCTGCGCCACCCGCGCCTCCCGAGCCCGAGCCCGCGCCCGCCACCGCAGCGCCGGAAGAGGCCCCGCCGGTCGCGGCCCCGGCCCCCGATTGGACCGGGCCCGGCGCGGATCCGTCCGCGCGGGTCGGCGCGCCCGCGTGGGACGACCGTCAGTTCCAGCGCGGCGCGCGCGCCTATAACGAGGCGATCGCGCTCTTCAAGGACTACCAGAAGACGCGCGAAGACCCCGAGGTGCTGCGCCAGATCGAGTCGCTCGCCCGCGAGGCTGTTCGCGCGTTCGAGGAATGCAGCGCGCTCGCACCGCCGGGCTCCGGCATGGACGAGCACATCCGGAACGCCTCCCGCCTCATTTCCGATGTGCGGCAGTCCACCCTGATGGATCACACCGAGGCGCCGCGGCGCGAGGAGAACGTCCGCCCGCTGCCCGCGCCCGAGTCCTCGCTCGCGCCCGCGGCGCGAACCGGCGCGCGGACGGGACTCGCGCTGTCCCCGTTGTGGAACAAGATGCCGCTTGGCCCGCGCCCGCTCTGGGAGGACCTGCGGAAACTGCTCGCGCCGCACGGCGCGGCGGGGATCCAGCTCGATCCGCAGCCCGGCTTGTTCCTCGTCGGCCAGGTGACCTACCTGATGCCGGCGATCGAGGCGGCGAAGGCGCTCGGCGCCTCGCTCGGGTCCAAGCGCCCGATCGAGACGCCCGGATTCCCCGACCGCAGCTTCAGCCACTACGCCTTGCGCGGCAACTTCGGCGACGGATTCGAAATCGCGCACCTGGTGGTGGACGGGGCGGATCGCGTGGCGGCCGTCCAGTTGAGCCGGGAAAAACCGGCGCCCATCGCCCTGGAGCCCGATCACTTCAATGCCGACTGGCGCGCGTATAATTTCGTGCTGGGCCGCGTGAAGGGCCGCAGGGAATGGCGCATCGGCCACAGGGTCCGCGCGGCGGACGGGATCGTGCTGGTCGAGAGCGAGCTGGCGGAACCCGATCCGGTCCAGGTGTACGGACTGGGCGCGTCGAAGGAGCGCGTGGCGCTCTACCTCGCGCAGCCGGTCGTCAACCTTGTGCTCGCGCGGCTGGAGAACGTCCGGTGATCCGGGCCGGCCTCCTTCGCCCGCTCCTGTGCGGGGCGCTGGCGCTGTTCATCGCGGGCTGCGAGATGCCCCGCCTGCAGCCGTTGCCGGAAACGCCCCGCCTGGATTCCCTGCACGCGCTGGCGCAGCGGGGCGATCTCGACGGCCTGCGCGCCCGTGTCGCCGCCGGCGCGGATGTGACCGAGGCCGATGCCGAGGGGCTCACCCCGCTGCACGGCGCCGCGTTCGGGGGGCATGTCCCGGCGCTCGAATACCTGCTGGCAAACGGCGCGCGCCTCAACGCGCGCGACCGGTTCGGATTCACGCCGCTGCACGCGGCCGCCCGCGACGGGCGCCTCCCGGCCGTCGAATTCCTGCTCGCGCGCGGCGCGGACTTCGCCGCGCTGGACGAATCCGGGCTCACCCCGGAGCAGGTCGCCCGCTTCATGGGCCACGCGGCGGTGGCCGACCACCTCGCCGCGCGGCAGCCCGCGGCGCCGGCGTCCGCC
>CAYMCD010000186.1:0-2837 GCA_964388845.1 uncultured Verrucomicrobiota bacterium | reverse complement strand
CGCGCCGCGCCAGTTGGGCGGCCGCCCCGTCACCGGCGAAATCGGCGCTCCGGATCGCCTTCTTCACCGACATCCATGCGCGGGTCGAGTGGGACACTCCGGACGCGATGCGCCGCGCTGCCGAATTGATCAATGCCCGGCGCGCGGACCTCGTGATCTGCGGAGGGGACTGCATCACCGACGGCTTCCAGTCCTCCCGCGCGACCGTGGCGCACCGCTGGCAGTCCTACCGGGAACACCTGCACGACCTGCTGGAAGCGCGCCCGGCCACCGCGGTGGGCAACCATGACCTGGTCGGGGCCATGCCGGAGGATGGCGGAGACCCCGAACCCGACCCGCGCGCGGCCTTTCGCGACGCGCTCGGCGTGGCGCAGACCCGGTCTTCGTTCCCAGCGGACGGCTACCACGTCATCCTGCTCGACAGCGTGCAGGTCACGCGGGATGAGAAAAAATTCAGGGGCTTCATTGACGGCGAACAGATGGCCTGGCTGCGCGGGGAACTGGAGCGGATCCACCCGCAAACGCCGATCGTGCTCGTCACCCATATGCCGCTCCTGACGGGTTTCTATATGGCCACCGAGGGCGCCGGCGCCGCCGCGCCGCGCAACAGGGTCGTGGTCAACAACCGCGAAGTCCTTGAGGCCTTCTCGGGGCACCGCCTCCATCTGGTCCTCCAGGGCCACCTTCACGTCAATGAAATCCTGCGATGGCGGGAAACCACTTTCATCACCGGAGGCGCCGTCAGCGGCAAGTGGTGGCGCGGAAACTGGCAGGGCACGGAGGAAGGATTCGGCGTCGCGACCCTGCGGCCCGACCGCGTGGAGTGGGAATACGTGGACCTCGGGTGGGACGCCCGCCGGCCATAAACCAGGCGTCGGGCTAGGGCGGAAGGTCCGGCGCCCTGGGCGGAGGCGGCGCGCTGCGCGGGCGTTCGTCGTAGCGCCGTGGACCGGATCCCCGGCCGCCGCGCGGGCCGCCCCGGGAACCGCCTCGTCCGCCGCCGGGACGATGCCCACCCGATCCGCCGCGGCGGGGCGGGGGCAGCCGCTGTTCCCGCTCCACCGGCGCCCCGGGCGGCGGCGGCGGGAGCTGGAGCCATTCGTCTTCCGGATGGGTGCAACTCAGCGGGCGCCCGATGAATTTCTCGATGTCCGGGATGTGGAAGGAATCCTCCTCGTCGGCAAAGCTGATCGAGGTGCCGCTGGCGCCCGCGCGGCCGGTGCGGCCGATGCGGTGGACATAGTCCTCGGGGTCCTCGGGGAGGTTGTAGTTGACGACATGCGTGACGTCCTCGACGTGGATCCCGCGGCCGGCGACGTCGGTCGCGACCAGCACGCGGATTTCGCCCTCGCGGAATTTCTCGAGCGTCTTCACGCGCTTTTCCTGCGGGACGGCGCCGGAGAGCAGCGCGCAGTTGATCGCGTAGCGGCGCAGCTTATCCAGCAGGCGCTCGGCGTTGTCGCGGCGGTTGACGAAGCAGATCACGCGCCGGGCGTTTTCGCGCTGGAGGATGTTGTAGAGCAGCGCAAATTTCCGGTCCGCGGTGACAATGAACACCACCTGCTCGACGGTATCCACCGCGACCCGTTCCGGGGCCACCGTGACCGTGACGGGATCGCGGGTCCAGGAAGTGGCCAGGCGCCGGACATCGTCGTTGAAGGTTGCGCTGAAGAAGAGGGTCTGGCGGCGGTCCTTGTGCGGGGTGGCGTGGACAATCATGCGGACGTCGGGGATGAATCCCATGTCCAGCATGCGGTCGGCCTCGTCGAGGACGAGCACCTCGACATGGCGCAGGTCCAGGTCGCCCCGGCGCTTGAAGTCAATCAAGCGGCCCGGCGTCGCGGCGATGATGTCAACCCGCTGGTTGCGCAGTTGGTTCTTTTGCTTTTCGTAATCCATGCCGCCGAACACGGCGACACAATTGAGGCCGGAATATTTTCCGAGCCCCACGGCGTCCTTGTGGATCTGGAGACAGAGTTCGCGGGTCGGGGCGAGGATCAGGGCGCGCGGGGCGCCGGGTTTGCGCGGTTCGCGATCCGGGTTGCGCAGGATCCGGTTGAATATGGTGATCAGGAACGCGGCGGTCTTGCCCGTTCCGGTCTGGGCCTGGCCCAGCGCGTCGCGGCCCTTGAGGGTCTCGGGCAGCGTGCCGCCCTGGATGGGCGTGCAGTATTGGAACTGCAGGTCGGCTATCGCGTGCATGATCTCCTGCGGGAGATCGAGATCCTGGAATCTGGATTTGCCCTCCGCGACCGGCACCTGGAAGCTCGCGGGATCCCAGGGCGTCCCGGCGGGCGACTCGGCCGCGGTTTGTTCGGCGTGCCGCGGCGGATGCGGGCGGCCCGGGCCTTTGCGGGGCGCGGATTCGCCGTCCCGCCGATGGGGATGATGCTCGCCGGGCGCGTGCCCGGATTTCGGGGCCGGGCGCGCGGCATGGGTCTCAACCGAGCTCGGCTTGGCGGCGGGTTTGGTTTCGTTCTTGCCGCGCAGATGGCGGATGACTTTTTGGATGAGGCGTTTGACCATGAATATGAACAGCTTCCGCGGATGCGGTTGACCGATAGGCGGAACATGCTGCGGCTTCGAGCCCCTGCCGTCAATGCGTAATACGGGCAGGTCATTCCCCGGTTTTTCATTCCCCCCCACCGGCTTTGCGCCGGCGGGGTCGTTTCGCTTGCTCAACGCGCTTCCTCGCAAACGCCCAACCCCGGCTTCGTTTGGCCCGGTGATGCGGGCGGGGCTTGGCCGGGCCCCGGGCGGGCTGGTATAACGGTCGCCGCGTGAATCAATTTCGTCAGCGCGGACGGTTTCGCCTCTTTGCGTCCTTCGGCCATGCC
>CAYMCD010000185.1:0-2844 GCA_964388845.1 uncultured Verrucomicrobiota bacterium | reverse complement strand
TCGTTACGCCAACACATTGCGAAAATTCACCACTGAAAACCGGGGATAGTCCTGCATTGTTGGCGGGGACCGGCTCCTGCCGGGGGATGCCTTCAAGCGGGCGGTTGCGCCAGCTTGAGAAGCAGTTCGTAGGGGTAAATCGAGGAGTTGTGGCCGTCGCTCCAGGCGATGGCGACGGCGTAGTTGCCCATCGGCGTGATGGCGCGCGGGTAGACCGTTTCCGGGACGGAGTCGGGATCGAGCAGGGGTTTCCCGGAAAATTCCTCGATGCAGCCGGCGCAGCGGCAGGCGCGGCGGACGGCGGCCGGACTGCAGCGGCGCACCTCGCCGGACGCGAGGGTGAGCTGGATGCCGTTGTCCGCCCCAAAGGACACTTTCGGGCGCGCGGCCCCGCCGTGCTGCAGTTTGGCCACCTCGCGCACGACGGCCGCGGCGATTTCCCCGTAGAGCCGGGCCGCGGCGCCGTCGCGGTCGGCCAGGACGACCGGCGTGCCGCTGTCGCTGAGGCGCGAAATTTCCGGTTCGAGCGGCATCTCAAAGGCGTTGCGGATGCCGAACTGGTCCACCAGTTTCTGGCGGGCGCCCTGGCCGAACACGTAATATTTCCGGCCGTTGTCCGGGCAGAGGAAATAGCTCATGTTCTCGACGACGGCCACGGTCGGGACCTTCAGCTTGTCGAACATCTGGATGCCCTTGACGACATCCACGAAGCTGAGCTGCTGGGGCGTGGTGACGATGACCGCCGCGGCGATCGGGATGATCTGCGTGAGCGTGAGCTGGATGTCCCCGGTGCCGGGCGGCATGTCAATCACGAGATAGTCCAGTTCGCCCCAGTCGGTCGTGGTGAGGAGCTGGTTGATGACCTGCGTCACCATCGGGCCGCGCATGATCGCCGCGCCGCCGCCGGGTCCCTGCGGGACGAATCCGAAGGACATGAGGCGGACGCCCTCGTGTTCGGGCGGCACGATGAAGTCGCCGCGCATGAACAATTCCGTTCGGGCCGGCGCCACGAGGGTGGGGAGGCTCGGCCCGTAGACGTCCGCGTCGAACAGGCCGACCTGCGCGCCGAGCCGGGCCAGGCTGTAGGCCAGGTTGACGGCGGTGGTGGATTTGCCGACGCCGCCCTTGCAGCTCGACACCGCGATGATGTGGCGGACCTTCTCGAGGCCCGGGGCGCGGGCGGCCAGCGGATGGGCGGCCCCGCGGGGCTGCGCCGTCATGGCGACGCTTACCTGCCGGACCCACGGCAACTTCCGCACCGCCTCCTCGCACGCGGCCTTGAAGCGGTCCTTCACCGGGCAGGCGGGCGTCGTGAGTTCAACCTTGAACGCGACCTGTCCGTCTTCGGTGATGGCCAGATCCTTGATGAATCCGAGGGAGACGATATCCTTCCCGAGGTCGGGGTCCATGATGTGGCGCATGCTGTCGAGGATTTCGGATTCGCGGCGCAGGCTCATAGGGATCCCCCGTGGTGGTCCGACAGCATACCCGAGGAACAGCGGGCTGCAAGCCGGGTCCCGCGATCCGCGATAACAAGGAGGGCGCGATGGGCGTGGAAATTGATGTGGTGTATGAAGGCGAACTGCGCTGCACGGCGACGCACGGTCCGTCCGGCTCGCGAATCGAGACGGATGCGCCGGCGGACAATTGCGGAAAGGGGGAGCGCTTCTCGCCGACCGACCTTGTCGCGACGGGGCTGGCGACGTGCATCGTCACGACCATCGGGATCGTCGCCCGGCGCAACGGTTGGGACGTGGGCGGGATGCGCGCGCATGTGACCAAGGAGATGAGCGCTGCGCCGCCGCGCCGGATCGCCCGCCTTCCCGTCGCGATCTGGATGGCGAAGGATCTGCCGCCGGCCGCCCGTCTGCAGATCGAAGAGACCGCGCGCACCTGTCCGGCCCGGAGGAGCCTCGGGGCGGACATCGAGGTCCCGGTGGCGATCCACTGGCCCGCGTGAGCCGGTCAGTCGAAGGCGTACTTCACGCCGGCGCCCAGCCCGTAGTAATCGAGCGGGAACTCGCCCCGTTGGAACACCCGGTTGTTGCGCCGCGGGTAGACGGCATCCGTGTCAACCGTGGCGTTGAAGACCGCGCGCGTATAGAGATTCAATGACCACCGGTCGTTGATCGCGACGTCGCAGCCGAGTCCGATGTAGAACGCGGTCGGGTCCTCGACGGCCATCGCGCGTTCGTTCGACCGGCCCTTGTTCGCCCAGACCGGGTCCTCGTCGTAGCCGGCGTTGTAGAGTCCGATGCCCAGCTCGGCGAAGGGGGTGAGGCCCCGGTCGGTTTGGAAGCGCCCGACGACATAGAGCAGGGGGCCGCTCATTTCGACGAATCCATCGGAGCCCAGGGCATCGGTCGTTTCGGCGCGGATTTCGTCGTAGGAAATGCCCGCCCCGAAGTTGGGGTGGAAGAAGTATTGCAGGTAGAGGCGCACCGGGGCGTATTCCTGGTCCACGTCGAGATCCGTCAGGCTGCCCAGGAAGGTGCCCTCCCGCTGGGCCGGGCGGTTGGGATCGGCGCCCGGCGGGACCCGGCCGCGCCGGCTCGGTTCATCGAGCGTCGTATGCAGGATGCGCGTGCCAATTTCCAATCCCTTCGCCAGGGATGTGCCATCCGGCCGGGCGATGGGCGCGATGTGTTGGGCGAATGCCGGTGTGAACGGCAACGCCAGCAGGCAAACGGCGGCTGGGACGAATGAACGCAAGCGCATGAAATACCCTCCTGATGGAGAACGGAATCTAGCGGGTCGCCGGTCCGGAATCAACTGCGCGGATAAACGGAATAAAACGGGCGGCGAGTTTGCGCGCGATCCGGCGGTCGTCGCCGGTGAACAGCC
>CAYMCD010000184.1:0-3044 GCA_964388845.1 uncultured Verrucomicrobiota bacterium | reverse complement strand
GCTTCAACCTGACCTTCTTCCCGCAATTCCAGATGGGCTACCACGGCATGCCGCGGCGCTACCACGCCTACGGCGAGGAATTCCAGGTCTTCCACGTCATGTCCACGGCCGGCGCCACCGTGCTGGGCGCGGGCTACCTGATCATGGCCGCCTACCTGGTCTGGTCGGCCGCCCGCGGCAAACGCGCCGCGGCCAATCCGTGGGACGCGCGCGGCCTCGAATGGGAAACCGCCTCGCCGCCGCCGACCGGGAATTTCCAAGCAACCCCGACCGTCACCCAGGAGGCCTACGCCTATGACCGGCCCTCGGTGACCTGCGCGCCCGGCGCGAATCCGGAGAACCACCGTGTCTAGCCCCGGCAACGCCCACGTCGCGCACCACTTCGAAAGCGCCGAGCAGCAGCGCCAGTCGGCGCAGCTCGGCATGTGGGCCTTCCTTGTCACCGAGGTGATGTTCTTCGGCGGGCTGTTCGCCGCCTACACCATATACCGCGCGCTCTACCCCGAGGCCTGGGTCGTCGGCAGCCACCTGCTCAGCATCCGGCTCGGCGGTTTCAATACGGCCGTCCTGCTCGCCTCCTCGCTGACGATGGCCCTCGCGGTGCACGCCGCGCAGACGGACAAGCGGAAGGCCTCGGCGGCCTGGATCGTACTGACCGTGCTGCTCGGCCTCGTCTTCCTCGGCGTCAAGTTCGTCGAGTATTCGGCCAAGTTCGAACACCACCTCGTGCCCGGCCCCGCGTTCCACCTCAACCCGCTCGAGGAACTCGCCCGGCTCGAGGCCTCGGGCGCGGCGGTGGGCGACCACCTGCGGCACGCGTTTGAAACCGCGAAGACCCCGCACGTCCAGCTCTTCTACTCGCTCTATTTCGCGATGACCGGCATGCACGCGGTCCATATGGTCGTCGGCGCCGGGCTCATGCTCTGGCTGCTCGGCCAGACGATGAAGGGGCGTTTCTCCTCCCAGTATTACAACCCGGTCGAAGTCTCCGGCCTGTACTGGCATTTCGTGGACATCATCTGGATATTCCTGTTCCCCTTGCTCTATCTGATTGGAAGGCACTGATGAGCGGATCCCACGTCATCCCCGTTCGCGTCTACCTCGCCGTCATCACGGTCCTCATGATCCTGACCGCCGTCACGGTCTGGGCCGCGTTCCTCGATTTCGGCGCGCTCAACACGGTGATCGCCGTCGGCATCGCCGTCGTCAAGGCGCTGCTGGTCGTCATGTTCTTCATGCACCTCAAGTACTCCTCGCGCGTGCTCTGGGTGTATGCCGGCGCCGGCGCCGCCTTCTTCCTGCTCATGATCGCGTTGATGTTGAGCGACTACCGCTCGCGCGACTGGTTCCCCGAGCCCGCGGCATGGGAACAGGCCCGGGAAACGCCGGCGCAACACTGAACCGCCCGCCATGTCCGACCCCCGCTCCAGCGCCTCGGCCTTCGCGGACTACTGGCGACTCGCGAAGCCGCGCATCGTCGCCCTGGTCCTGGTCACCACCGCCACGGGTTTCTTCGTCGGCGGCTCCGGCCTCGGCGGCCTCGGCGATCCCGGCCGCTGGTTCCTGCTCGCCCTGACGCTGGCCGGCACCGGACTCGCCGCCGGCGGCGCCGCCGTGCTTAACAATTATATGGAGCGCGACTCCGACGCGCGGATGGAGCGCACCCGCTCCCGCGCGCTCCCCGCGGGGCGCATCGAACCCGCCGCCGCGCTGGCCTGCGGCGTTCTGCTCGTGCTCGCGGGCGTCACCCTGCTCGCGTCCGCCGTCAACCTCCTCTCGGCCTTTCTCGTCCTGCTCACCGCCTTCCTCTATGTGATCGTCTACACCCCCCTCAAACGGGTCACCTGGCTCAATACCCCGATCGGCGCCATCCCCGGCGCGCTGCCGCCCATGGTCGGGTGGGCCGCCGCCGCGGAACGGCTCGATCCCGGCGCGTGGATCCTCTTCGGCATCCTCTTCCTCTGGCAGCACCCGCACTTCTACGCCATCGCCTGGATGTACCGCGACGACTACCGCGCCGCCGGCTACCGGATGCTCTCCGTCATTGACCCCACCGGGCGCCGCGTTTTCCGCCAGGCCATCCTCTTCTCGCTGGCCCTGATCCCGGTCTCGATCGCCCTTCCCGCGCTGGGCCTGGCCGGACGGACCTACCTGATCGGCGCCGTCTTCCTCGGCGCCGCGCTGCTCACCGCCAGCCTGCACTTCGCGCAACACCAGCGGTTCTCGGACGCGCGCCGCGTGCTGCTCGCCTCCGTCGTTTACCTGCCCCTGTTGCTCCTGCTCATCGTCCTCGACGCCGGCCTCGCGCGCTGATGGGGGCGCGGACCCCGCGCCGGGGGGGTGGGCGGAAAATGTCCGACGTCCGTTCCGCCGGGGGCGGGCCCGCACGCGGCGGGAAAACTTCCAAGCTCTGTAAAATCTCTATCCGGGCGCTTCCAACGTCTGTAAATTACAGACCCTGTAAAAACGCATGAACGAACGAACCACGCTGCGGGCGATCTACGCGGTTTCCGCCGTCCTGCTCGCCGCCGTCGCGGTCATTTACAACCTGCCGCGGGCCGCGCACATCCCCGCGTTCGCGGCCGGGCTGCCCCGGCTCAACGCGTGCATCAACGCCGTGTGCGCGGCGCTGCTTGTCTGTTCCTTCGCCGCCATCAAGAGGAAAAACGTGGCGCTCCACAAGCGGCTGAACCTCGCGGCGTTCATCCTGTCGGCGCTGTTCCTGTTGTCCTATGTCACGTTCCACGCGTTCGGCGTGGAGACCCGATACCCGGCGGACCATCCGTGGCGGCCGTTCTACCTCGCGATCCTGATCAGCCATATCGCGCTGGCCGCGGCGGTGTTGCCGCTGGTCCTGGTGACGCTCCACCGGGGCCTGAACGGACCGGTGTCCGCGCACCGCGCGATCGCCCGGTGGACGCTCCCCATCTGGCTCTACGCCACCGTGTCCGGCGTCGCGGTGTATCTGATGATCTCGCCGTATTACCGGTTCTAAACACAGCGTCATAAGTAATTGCGCATACTGGGTTGTTTGACTATGCTGT
>CAYMCD010000183.1:0-3134 GCA_964388845.1 uncultured Verrucomicrobiota bacterium | reverse complement strand
GACGCGGGCGGTGAAGGTCGAGGCGTTGAACTCGTGCTCGGCGTAGAGGATCAGCGAGACGTCCAGCGCGCGTCGCTGCGTCTCGTCGGGCGCCCGGCCGTGCAGCGCCTGCAGAAAGTGCCCCGCGATCGTGTCGTCGCCGCCCCGGGTGTCAATCCGTTCGCCCCGCCGGTGGAAGATCCACCAGTAGAGCAGGCACGTGGCGTAGCATGCGAGCAGCCGGTTGGCGACGGCCCGCTGGTCGCGCCCCGGGCCCTCGGGCTCGAAACAGCCGAGCGCCGCGGTGGCCGTGCGCAGCACGTCCATCGGGTGCGCGTCCTTCGGGAGCTGCTCCAGCATCGGCCGCAGGCGCTCGGGCGGCGCGCGCTCGTCCAGCAGGGTCCGGCGATAGGCCGCCAGCTCGGTCCGGTTGGGCAGTTCTCCGTACAGCAGCAGGAAGGCGACCTCCTCGAACGTCGCCTGCTCGCACAGCTCGTTGAGCGCGTAGCCCCGGTAGCGCAGCCCGCCGGCCTCTTCGTTGATGACCGATATCGCGGTCTCTCCCGCGACGATCCCCTCCAGCCCCTTCGCATACGTCATGGCACCCCTCCTCTGGAACGACAAACGGAAGACAGGACGAATGGCGAACGCACGAACATTCGCCATTCGGATTTCTTCATTCCGTCATTTCTTCATCCGCTCGTCCGCCTCCCGCTCGTGGCGGTGGTAGTCGAGCGCCTCGTACAGCGCATCGCGCGTCTGCATCCTATCCAGCACGCCGCGCTGCGTCCCCTCTTTTCTGATTTCCGAATACACGCGTTCCGCCGCCGCGCTCATCGCGCGGAAGGCCGAGAGCGGATACAGCGCCATCCGGACGCCCGCCGCCGCCAGCTCGGCCGCCGTGAACAACGGCGTCCGGCCGAACTCGGTGATGTTCGCGAGGACCGGAACGGCGACCGCCCGCGTGAAGGCGCGGTACTCGTCCAGCGTCCGCAGCGCCTCGGCAAAAATAAAGTCGGCGCCGGCCTCCACGTAGGCCCCCGCGCGGGCGACCGCCGCGTCGAGCCCCTCGCCGGCGACCGCATCGGTGCGCGCCATGATCAACACATCCGCGGCCGGCCGCGCGGACGCCATCGCGCGGACGCGACCGCACATCTCGTCCGCGGAAACCAGTTTCTTGTTCGGGCGGTGGCCGCAGCGCTTCCTATCCACCTGGTCCTCCATCTGCAGGACCGCCGCGCCCGCCGCGGCCATCGCGAGGGCCGTATCGGCCGGATCGTCCCACCCGGTGTCCACATCCACCAGCAGGGGCAGCGCCGTCGCGCCGGCGATCCGCCGCACGTCCTCCGCCACCTGCTCGCGCGTGGTGAACCCGAGGTCCGGCAGCCCGAAGCTCGCGTTCGCGACGCCCGCGCCCGACACATAGAGCGCGCGGAATCCGGCGCGCGCCGCGAGGCGCGCGGCATAGGCGTTGATCACGCCGGCGATCTGCAGCGGGCGCTCCGCGTCCAGCGCGGCGCGAAAGTCCACAACGGGGTTCATGGGTTCAACGTTCCAACGTCTGGAAAAACTGTTTTTAAAAGTTCCAACGTCTGGAAATTCCAGACCCTGGAAAAACGCGCCCTAGAAGTGGGTCGGCTCCCGTTTGAGAAGTTTGCCCCGGCCGAGCGCGCCGACGAATTTGCCGCCCTTCACCGCGACCTCGCCGCGGACGGTGACGGCGGATGGGCGGCCGGTGATTTCCCAGCCCTCGAACGGATTGTAGTCCACCGCCATGTGTTGCTTCTTCGCCGAAATCGTGCCGCGGTATTTCGGGTCCCACACCACGAGGTCGGCGTCGCCGCCGACCGCGATCGTCCCCTTGCGGGGGAACAGGCCGAACAACTTGGCGGCCTGCGTGCTGCCGACCTCCACGAACTGGTTCAACGTGAGGCGTCCGGTGGAGACGCCGTGCGTCCAGAGCACGGTGACCCGGTCCTCGATCGAGGGGATCCCGTTGGGAATCTTGGTGAAATCCTTCCGGCCCATTTCCTTCTGCCCCTTGAAGTCGAACGGCGCGTGGTCGGTGGCCACGGTGCTGACGAGGCCCTGCGCGAGGGCGTTCCAGAACACCGCCTGGTTCTTCTTGTGGCGGAGCGGCGGGGACATCACGAATTTCGATCCCTCGAAATTCGGCAACTCCGCGTGCGTCATGTCGAGCGTGAGGTATTGGATGAGCGTCTCGACCCATATCTTCACGCCGCGCTCGCGGGCGCGGATCGCCGCGCGCAGCGACTCCTCGCAGCTGGTGTGGACGCAGTACACGTGCGTGCCGTGCATCTCCGCGAACGTCGCGAGGTGGTGCACGCCCTCCGCCTCGACGAGGGGCGGGCGGCTCCAGTGGTGCCACTTCGTGCCGGTCTTTCGCTCGGCCAGGAGCTTCTTCTGCAGCTCGGCGACGAGGTCCGCGTTTTCGCAGTGCGCGGTCACGATCACACCGAGCTGCTTCGCGAGCCGCAGCGTGTGGTAGAGCTCGTGGTCGGACACGCCGAACGCGCCCTTGTAGGCGAGGAAGATCTTGAAGCTGGCGATGCCGGCCTTGACGATTTCGCGCAATTCGCCCTCCGCCTGCTCGTCGAACCGCGAGACACCCATGTGGAAGGTGAAATCGCACGGACTGAGCCCCTCGGCCTTGCCGCGCCAGAGTTCAAACGACTGGAGAAGCCCGTCGCCGCGCGCGGGGCAGCACATTTCGATCAGCGTGGTCGTTCCGCCGGCCAGCGCGGCCTTGCCGGCGGTCGCGTAGGTGTCCTTCGCGTAGGTGCCCATGAACGGCAGATAAATGTGGACGTGCGGATCAATGAAGCCGGGGAACACGTACTTGCCCTTCGCGTCAAGGACGGTCGCGCCCTTCGGCACGTCGAGATTGGGCCCGATGCAGGTGATCTGTTCGCCCGCGCAATAAATGTCCGCTTTGTACCGCGAATCCGCGGTGACGATTTCGCCGTTTCTGATCAACAGGCTCATAGGCGTTCCTCCGCGGGCCGACAGGGGGTGCAGCCCGACGCCGGGCCAGTGTAGCGCATGGCGCGACGGACGGAAGCCCGATCTGCGGGCAGGTCTAGGGCGCTCTGATTGATATCTGCAAGTTGTTGATGTAGAGGGAGCCGTATTTA
>CAYMCD010000182.1:0-3239 GCA_964388845.1 uncultured Verrucomicrobiota bacterium | reverse complement strand
GCATGCAAATTATTTTTTCAATTTTCTTTATCCCTCATTGATATCTAACATTGTTCTAATGTTTAGCGATTAAGCTGGGGCGGGCATGCGGCAAGAGCAAGGAACGGACACACAACATCGACCTGTTGCATCTCTTTCGGTCGCTCGAATTCGGTCGCCGCGACCTCTAAAATCGGTGAAACTCCTCTCCTTCGTGGGAGTGCGCAAAAGGGAAATCGCCGCCGATTCAAATTGGCAATTGGAAATTGGCCCTTCCCCATTACGATGCCCGCCATGAAACCCCATCACATCCGGGACGTCCTGTTCAGCGCGGAATCCATTGCGGATCGGGTGGACAGCCTGGTGCGGGACATGCAGGCCGCGTGCCGAAGCGATAATTTCGTAATGATCGGCATCCTGCGCGGCAGCTTCATCTTCCTGGCCGACCTCGCGCGCGACCTGTACCAGCACGGCGCGCGGCCGCGCATCGATTTCCTGACGCTGGAAAGTTACGGTGGCGGCACGGAATCGAGCGGGGATGTTCGCGTGGTGAAGGACATCCGCATGGAGGTGAGCGGCGCGGATGTGATGCTGGTGGACGACATCCTCGACACCGGCCGCACCTTGTCCTTTGCCACGCGGCATCTGCTCGAAAAAGGCGCGCGTTCGGTGAAAACCGTCGCGCTGCTGGACAAGCCATCGCGCCGGGTCCTGCCCTTCAAAGCGGATTTCGTCGGTTTCACCGTGCCGGACGAATTCGTCGTGGGCTACGGGCTGGACTACGACAGCTTCTACCGCGAACTGCCGTACATCGCGAAGGTGACGTTTACGGAGGATGGGCGTTAGGAGTTGGGAGATGGGGTGATGGGGATCGTCATTGGTTTTTATGTGCCCCAACGGCCTCCCCATGCTGCATTCATCCCGGTCCTGTTCTCGCGCGGGTGCGAGCGCCGCGTTGGAAGGGCCAGCCGTCAGGAGAGGGCTTCCGGCGGCGCGCGATGTCGACTGACCAGGTCGAGCAGCTCGCGAACCGGTGTCACGCGCGCGCCGGCGGCGCGGTTCATCGCCCCGATTTCATAGGCGATCCGCCATTGCCGGAACAGGATGCGCCAGGCGTCCACCGGGCGATGCGCGGGATCGTACAGGCTCGTGGCCTCCGACGTGACGCCGTTGAGTTCGATGATCTTGAAATCGCGCCCCTCGCGCAGGGCCCGTTCATCGGGCACGCGGAGATCGTAGCGCCCGAAATAGAACCCGCGATACGCCCGGCTGACGGCATCCATCGCGGCGGTCAGCTCGGGGGTGATCAGGCGGCGGCCGTCCCGGAAAATCGCGCCCCGGCAGTGATTGCCCAATTCGGCCAGCGGCACGCGTTCGCCCTGCGCGGGGATCCACGAGAGCCGGGCGCGGTTCTCATGCAAGTGAAACCGGGCCATGCAGACGGCGCGGGGATCGCGGAGGATCAACATTTCCAGCGCGCTGAGCCCATCGCCGACCAGGCCGGGGAACTCCTTCTCCGTGAGGGCGAACAAACGGCCATGCGCCTCGTTTGGATACCGGTAGTAGAACACGCCGTATTCCAGGCCGGTGACATATTCCTGCGCCAGCGTGGCGGGGCGCGCGCCCGCGAAATAGCGTTCCACAGCGGCCGCGTCCCCGGCGATCGCGACTCCGCGGCCGCGCTCGCCCGCATCCGGTTTCAGCACAACCGGATATCCGAGCCCGTGGCCGCGCATGAACGCGCACACCCGCTCCAGCGCATCCGCGGGCGGGGCGCCGGCCGGGATCAGCGCATACCGGGCCAGCCGGTCCCCCGCCCCCACGCGCAGGCCGTCGAGGATGGCCGACTTCGACTCGCCGACAAAACCGCCGGCCGGCATGGCGGGATTTGCGGCGGTGAAGACCGTCGGTCCGCGGAACCGGATGCTCAGCCAGCAGAACCACGGCGCGAGGGGGAGGTAGAGGAGGCGGGCGGGCCAGAACTCGAAGCGCCGCAGGCGCTGCCGTCGCCCGTAGAGGAGGCGGCGCCCCCGGAAGGTGCAGAGCGGCACGAGCAGTTTGACGACGATCCAGATCGCCGCCAGCACGGCCAGCAGGCCCCCGAGCGTATAGGCCTTGTAGTCGTGCAGCAGGTCGAGCGCGCGCTCGCCCAGCGCGGCGGCCAGCCACACCAGCAGCGGCGCCCACAGCGCGCCCGCGATGAGGAAGAAGGCCAGGTAGCGCCAGAAGTGCTGGCGCAGCAGGCCCGCGGCAAAATACGTGGGCAGGCGGCTGCCCGGCACGAACCGGCTCGCGAGGATCACGATCGGGCCGCGGCGCGCGAACCACTCCGCGCTGTCCTGGATCGCGCCCTCTTTCACGAACCAGCGGAACGGCGCGCGGCGCAGCGCCGGCCGGCCGATGAAACGCCCGGCCGCGTACAGCAGGAGGTCGCCGACAAAGATCCCGATGAACGCGGCGAGCGCGGCCGAGGCATATGATAACAGCCCGTGCGCCGCCATCAGGCCGGCCCCGATGCAGGCCAGGTCCTCGCTGATCAGCGTGCTCGCGACGAGCAGGGCCGCCACCACAAGCAGGGCGAGGCCGGAGGCGGGTTCGCGCAAACTCGTCGTGTACGGCTGCTCCGCCGCGGCGCGGCGGGCCGGGAGGGCCTCCGGGCGGGCCGGCGCGTCGCCGCGTTCCACCCGCTGCACGAACGCCAGCAGCGCCGCGGCGACCGCGCCGGGTTCGGTGTACACGAGGAAATGCGAGCCGGACATCCGCCGCAATTCGCTCTGGGGCATGATGCGGTGATGCTCCTGCGCCGCCGCGAACGGCACCAGCGGGTCGTCCGCCCCGTGAAGGATCAGCGCGGGCGGCTCGAGCCGGCCCAGCAGGGCGCGCAGCGGGCGCTGGTCGGTGTCGTAGAGGCTGCGCGCATAGCCCATGTTGAACAGGGCGCGATCCAGCAAGCCGAAATGCGGCAGCAGGTTGAACGCGCCCCACAGGATCGCCCACTGCGCGCCGTGCAGCGCCCGGTTCAACCCGTGATGGCCCAGCATCTCCAGTTCCTGCACGCCGATGGAGCTGAGCAGCGCGATGGCCGCGACGCGTCCGGGCGCGCGTTCGCAGAGGTGCGCGGCCACGCCGCCGCCCAGGCTGAATCCCGCCACGTGCACCCGCTCCACGCGCAGCGTCGCGAGCAGGGCCTCCACGCAGGCGGCTTGCGCGCGAATGGAATAGTCCGGGACACCGCGGGTGGAGTTCCCGAAGCCGGGCAG
>CAYMCD010000181.1:0-3455 GCA_964388845.1 uncultured Verrucomicrobiota bacterium | reverse complement strand
GATCCACTTGGCACCCTTCCAGGAACAGAATCGCGAGTTTCCTGCCAGGCACTACGTAATGATCGAGACCGCTTACGAAGGGGAACACCAAGCCACGCCTGACCGGATCCGGCGGCAGGCTTGGTGGTCGATGCTGTGCGGCGCTTGCGGCCAGTTCTTCGGGAACAACCCCATCTGGTACTTCGACGGTCCCGGCTTCACCCAATTTCGATCGGCGCCGACGTGGCAGGAGGCGCTGGACAGCCAGGGCGCCCGCGACATGACACGGCTGGCAAGGTTTTTCCACGGGCATCCTTGGTGGGGTCTGATTCCCGATCCCGAGGATGGCATCGTTTCAGCGGGCCGGGAGGCGACGAAGGTCACGGCGGCATTGCTCCCCGACCATCGCCTGATCGTCCTCTACGTTCCCGCGGCGCCGGAGCATGCGCGAGAACTCGAACTGAACTTGTCGCGCTGCCCCAGCCCGGTCACCGCTTCGTGGCACAATCCCGCCCGGGATGAAGGCCCACGCGCTGGTGGAGTGATTCAGAACGCTTCCCACCAGCGTACTCGGGTGCCGGCGGAGAATGGCGGCGGCTCCAACGACTGGGTCCTCGTGCTGGAGGCGGTTTCAAAGCCGCAAGGCAGCAACTAAGCCTGCTTCCGACGGCACCTTTCCCGGCGCCGTTCCAGCCGGCGGGTTTGCCTGCCAACCAGCGCCAGCCGTTCCGCCCGGGCCGCGGCCCGCGAACGATCTGGCATTGCACCGGTCCATCGGGTAGAACGGCCTTCGTTCGCGACGAACCAGATCCCCCCCAAATGAACACACGGATGGCGCACTTCGGATGGTCGATGCTGGCTGGCATTTATATGCTGCAGGTCCCGGCCGCTCACGCGATTGCCCCGGCCGACGCCGAACTGGCAGTGGCGGCCCGTTGGGCGGCGGCCAGGTTCAACGGCGTCGCGGAGAACTCAGCGCCCGGTCCCGGCCTGTACGTGCTGGCGAACAACGATCCCGTCCAGCTGAATGCACGCAACGGTCGCCCGATGCGCCTTGTTGACCGCACGTACGCGCGCGGCCTGTATTGCCATGCGAACAGCCGCGTCATCGTCAGGCTTCCGTCCCCGGCACGGGAGTTCCTGGCCGTGGCCGGCGTCGACAGCAACGAGCAAACCAGCGGCGGGCGCGGCAGCGTGAGCTTCGCGGTCCTCGTCGAGGGAACCGAGGTGTTCCGCTCGGGCGTCTTGCGCGAAGGCATGGAAGGAGTGCCCGTCGCTGTTCCGCTCTCGGACGCGCGCGAGTTCGTGCTGCAGGTGTACGATGCGGGAGACGGCATCTCCTGTGACCAGGCTGACTGGGCGGAGGCACGCGTCACGCTGCAAAATGGGCGGACGGTCTGGCTGGCCGATCTTCCCCTCCAGGAGGGCGACGGCGTACCTCCCTTGAGCACCGCGCCACCGTTTTCGTTCGTCTACGGAGGCAGGCCATTCGCGGAACTGGGCTGGCAACCCGTTCGCACCACACGACGCCTGGACGACCAGCGTACCGAGTACACGCTGGCCTGGACCGACACGGCGACCGGCCTGGTCGTGCAGTGCCTCGCGATTCAGTACCTCGATTTCCCCACCCTCGAATGGACCGTGTACTTTGAGAATACCGGGACCCGGGACACGCCCATCCTCTCGGAAATCCTGGCACTCGACGCCCCGTTCCATCGCCGCGCCGCGGGAGATTTCGTGCTGCATCACCACAAAGGCACGTTTGTGCGTGCTGACGATTTCGAGCCGCTCACAGCCCGGCTCAAGCCCGGCCAGCGCGAACGCTTCACGCCCCCGGCCGGCCGGCCCTGTGGACACGTCTGGCCCTATTTCAACCTCGAGGCCGCGGGGGAAGGCGCCATTGTTGTGGTGGGCTGGCCGGGACAATGGACGGCCGAGTTCGCCCGCGATCCGGACCGGAGCGTTCGCATCACGGCCGGGCAGGAGAAGACGCATCTCCGGCTGAAACCCGGCGAGCGAATTCGGACTCCGCTGATCGCGCTGCAATTTTACCAGGGTGACTGGCTTCGGGCGCAGAACCTCTGGCGGCGGTGGATGGTGGCCCATGGGATGCCGCGTCCGGCCGGCCAGCCGCCCCGGCCGTTGCTCACGCCGTGCAGTTCCCACCAGTTCGCCGAGATGATCCACGCGAACGAAGCCAACCAGAAGCTGTTCATCGACCGCTACCTCGCGGAAGGACTCGCACCCGATTACTGGTGGATGGACGCCGGCTGGTACGTGAACAAGACAGGCTGGCCCAACACCGGCACCTGGCTGGTGGACAGCAACCGGTTCCCGGGCGGGTTGCGGGCGATCACGGACCACGCGCACGCCAAAGGCGTGAAGAGCCTGGTCTGGTTCGAGCCCGAACGCGTCACGCCAGGCACGTGGCTGCATGAGCACCATCCGGAATGGCTGCTGCAAGGCACGCTGCTCAATCTCGGCAATGCGGAAGCCCGCACCTGGCTGACCGACCACATCGACCAACTGCTCACCGAACAGGGCATCGATCTTTACCGCCAGGACTACAACATCGACCCGCTCAAGTTCTGGCGCGCAAATGACCCCGACGATCGCCAAGGCGCCACCGAAAACCACTACGTCACCGGTTACCTCGCGTACTGGGACGAACTGCGCCGGCGGCATCCGGACATGTTGATCGATTCCTGTGCTTCGGGAGGTCATCGCAACGACCTCGAGACCCTGCGCCGGGCACTGCCTTTCCTGCGCAGCGACTTCATCATGGATGCCACCGGCAACCAGGCACACACGTACGGACTTTCCTTCTGGCTGCCCTACTTCGGCACCGGCAGCAGCCAGACGGGCGAGTACGACATCCGCAGCGCCATGGCCACGCCCCACTTCATCGCGTGCTGGGACATGCGCAACCCGGCCCTGGACTACGACCTGTTCCGCCGCATTGTGCGCCAGTGGCGGGAGTTCGCCCCAAACTACCTGGGCGACTACTATCCGCTCACGCCATACACCTTGAACGCCACCGATTGGATCGCCTGGCAGTTTGACCGCCCGGAGGCCGGCCGGGGCATGATCCAGGCCTTCCGTCGGCCGCAGAGCGTCTACGAAGTGGCTCGCTTCAGGTTGACGGGTCTCGATCGGGAGGCGCGCTACACGCTGACCGAACTGGATTCAGGCGAAACGACGTCACTGTCCGGGCTTGAACTCATGGAGACCGGAGTGCCCGTGGCCATCAAGGCCCGGCCGGGGACGGTGGTGATCGGTTACGGTCGGGCTGGTGAGACTCGGGCCTCGGGCTCCCCATGAACCTCTACCAGGTGGGGCGGGCACGCCGCTGCCGATGCCTTCCCGCGAACCCGCTCCGAAAAGCGGGGATGACTCCCCGTACTCCAGGCGCTTCGCGGCTGCGGACGTGCCTTGGAGCGGCGCGAAGCGTTTGGAGTGCGTCCGCTTTAGCGGCG
>CAYMCD010000180.1:0-3741 GCA_964388845.1 uncultured Verrucomicrobiota bacterium | reverse complement strand
GGCGTCCGCCGCGTGGCCGGCCGCGCCGGGTGCGGCGGCGCCGCCCCCGGGAGCGGGGCGATTCGATGGACCGCTGCTGGCCGGCGAGCCGCTGGACGAGGCGGCGCTGCGCGCGCGGTGGGGCGAGCCCTGGCGGCACGAGGAGCGGCGCGATGGAGCACTGCTTTCGTTTTTTACCGAATCCGGGGCGCATGTGGTGCTTGGCGCGAAAGAGCGGCGGGTCGAGCGGCCGCACGGCCATATCCTCGTGTGCGGCGATCCGACGGGGCCCGAGGCGGAACCGATGTCCAGCACGGTGTACGCGATGGGCGTGTTCCACAGCCACGTGACGCGCGGCAATCCGAATCTGCATCGCCTGCTGTCGGTGGTGCGCCACCCGCTGAACCTCCAGCGCTCGTCCGGCCTGCGCCTGTTTGTGGAGTGGGACGGGGCATGGCGGCAGCTCGGCATTCCTTCCGCCTTCGGCCTGCACGCGCGGGCGGCGGAGTGGGTGTACCGGTTCGGCGGGATCACGCTCGAGGTGCGGTCGTCCGCGTCCGCGGCCGCGCGCGAATTGAGCTTCGTCGTGCGCGTGGTCAACGGCCCGCCGCTGCCGATGCGGGCGACACTGGAGCTGGATGTGGACGGGACGCGCCCGTATCGCGCGATGGCGCGGGAACGCGTAGTGTTGTGCAGTCCGCTCGTGGCGGGCGGCGAGGCGTCCGCCGCGCCTCCGTCCTACATCGTGGAAGGCGATGCGGACGCCGCCGTGGCCGGTCCGGCGGACGTGTGGGACCACGATGCGGATAGGCCGTTGCTCGAATGGGCCTGGCCGCCGACCGCAACCGCGACCCTGCGCATCCGGGCGGCGGATGACCGCCCCGCGCCGCCGCGCGAGGACCGTTTGGAATTGGACGGCACGCAATCGTATCGCTCGGCCCTGACGGGAGGCGTTCGCGTGACGGGGGGGATGGAGGCGGAGCGGCTCGACACGGTTCTGCCCTGGTTCTCGCACAATGCGCTGGTGCATCTCGCGACACCGCACGGCCTGGAGCAGTTTAATGGCGGCGCATGGGGCACTCGGGACGTGTGCCAGGGCCCGCTGGAGTGGCTCATCGCGACGGGGCGGACCGCGTATCTGCCGGCCCTGCTGGAACGCGTGTACGCCCAGCAGGACGCAGACACCGGGCTGTGGCCGCAGTGGTTCATGTTCGAGCCCTATGGCGCGATCCGCCAGCGCCACTGCCACGGCGACATCGTGGTGTGGCCGCTGAAGGCGCTGTGCGATGTCCTGGAGGCGACGGACGATCCCGGCCTTCTGGGCCGACCGGTCGGCTGGACGGGGGCGGACCACCTGCCGCGCCCGGCGACACCGATGCGTAACCATGTGGAGCGCCAGCTCCATATCCTGGAAAACGATTGCATCGAGGGCACTGCGCTGCTGCGCTACCGCGACGGCGATTGGGACGACACCTTGCAGCCGCTGCGCGCGGAAATGCGCGAGCGGATGACGAGCGCGTGGACGGTGATGCTTGTGTTTGAAACCGTCACGCGGTTCGCCGCCTGCGCGCGCCGGTACGGGTGGGACGGCCTCGCGGACCGCTGCGCGGACCTGGCCGAACGCATTCACGCCGATGTGCACCGCCATCTGATCCGCGACGGCGTCATCGCGGGGTTCGCCCTGTTCGGCGCGGACGGCCGCGCGCGCCTGCTGCTGCATCCGTCCGACCGCAGCTCGGGGCCGCGCCTGCGCCTGCTGTCCATCAACCGCGGCATCCTCAGCGGCCTCTTCACGCCCGCGGAGGCCCGCGCCCACTTGGCCCTGCTGCGCGAACGGCTCTGGATGCCGGACGGGGTGCATTTGATGGACGCGCCGGTGCCGTACCGCGGCGGGCGGCGCGCGCATTTCCAGCGCGCCGAGACGGCGGCCTTCTTCGGGCGCGAGGTGGGGCTGCAGTACGCGCACGCGCACCTGCGCTATTGCGAGGCGATGGCGCGGGTTGGTGATGCGGACGAGCTGGTGCGCGGCCTTCTGGCCGTGAACCCGGTAGCGCTGCGAGAAACCGTTGCGAACGCGGAGTGCCGCCAGGCCAACGCCTATTTCAGCAGCAGCGATGCGCGCTTCGACACCCGCCCCGAAGCCGAGCTGCGGTGGGAGGAACTGCGCGCCGGCCGCGTGCCGGTGCGCGGCGGCTGGCGCATCTATTCGAGCGGCCCTGGCATATTCATCAGCGTGGTCCTCGCGCGTCTGTTCGGGTGGCGCCGCCGGTTCGACCGGCTGGAACTCGATCCCGTCCTGCCCCCCGCATGGGACGGCCTCACCGTGCGGCACGAGCTGCCCGGCCGTCCGATGACCGTGCGCTACCGCGTGCGAGCGGGCGGTGGCGCGCTGCGCGCGCGGTTGAACGGCGAACCGCTGGCGCTGGCGCCGCCGGCGGGCAACCCCCATCGCGCGGGCGGCGGGAGCGTGGCGTACGCCGAATTCCTGAGCCGGTTGCGAGAGGAGGGCAACGTGCTCGAACTGGCCACGCCGCCGGGAGGCGCCCCGTGAAGGCGTCCCGAGGCGGTTTTACGCTGGTCGAGTTGCTGGTCGTGGCGGCCATTCTTCTCATCCTGGCATCGCTCGGTCTCCCCGCGATGTTCCGCGCGCGGGAGGCAGCCTGGAAAGTGGCGTGCGCGACTCATCTGCGTGAGATCGGCGCGGCCGTTCGATTCTATGCCGATGATCACTACGGGCGGATGCCGGACCTGCGATGGGACACGCAGCACCTCCAGATCAGCCTGTTGCGCGGATACGTTGACGATCAGTTCTCGATATTCCAGTGCCCCGCTTCACTCCGGCGAAACGACCTTTGGCCGGCGTGGTACACGTTCGCCTGCGCGACCGTGAACGGCGCGGAGGTGTGCACGACCTACAAGATGAACGACAATCAGGCGGCGGTCGCCGGCCGCGATGTGTCGTCGTTCGCGCACGACGCCTGGCTGGTCGTCGCGCTTGACACGGATTGGGCCGCGCTCCCGCGCCATCGCGACGCGGACAACGTGGTGTTCCTCGATGGCCACGTGCAGGCCCTGACCCGCGCTGATCTGATGGGCGCCGATCCCGGCGGCCAGTCGCCATGGTGGTGGTGGGGGACGCAGCCGTGACCGCATGGCCCGCGTCGTTTGCCTGGGGCGCCGCGTCGTCCGCGTTCCAGATTGAGGGCGCCGCCGCCCATCGGGGCCGCAGCGTCTGGGATACGTTTTGCCGCCGCCCCGGCGCTGTGTTTGGGGGACACACCGGCGAGCGGGCCTGCGACCACGTTCGACGCTGGCGGGAGGACGTGGCCTTGATGAAGCGCATCGGGTTGCGCGCGTACCGGTTTTCGGTGGCGTGGCCGCGCGTGATGCCGCACGGCGTCGGGCGGGTGGACGTGAAGGGCCTGGCGTTTTACGACCGGCTGGTGGACGCGCTGCTCGCGGCGCGCATCGAGCCGTGGATCACGCTGTTCCATTGGGATTTTCCGCTCGCCCTGTACCGGCGCGGCGGCTGGCTGAACCGCGACAGCGCGGACTGGTTCGCGGAATACGCGGCGCGCGTGGCGGATCGGCTGGCCGATCGCGTCAGCCGATGGATGACGCTGAATGAGCCCCAGTGTTTCATAGACTACGGCCACCGCACCGGCGTCCACGCGCCGGGCGACCGCCTGCCGATGCCCGCGGTGTTGCGCGCGGCGCAGCACGCGCTGCTCGCGCACGGGCGCGCAGTGCAGGCGCTGCGCG
>CAYMCD010000179.1:0-3752 GCA_964388845.1 uncultured Verrucomicrobiota bacterium | reverse complement strand
CGTCGCGGGAGCGAAAGTTCCGTCGCTACGCGGTAGCGCAACAAACTCCGGCTCCGTCGGGACAAACCCGCCGGGAGCCAAATCGAAATCGGTCTCGGCCTCGGTCTCGGTCTCGGCCTCGAAATCGGCCTCGGTCTCGGCCTCGATTTGCTCGCCCCCCGCGACCTCGCGTCGCGGGAGCGAAAGTTCCGTCGCTACGCGGTAGCGCAACAAACTCCGGCTCCGTCGGGACAAGCCCGCCGGGAGCCAGATCGAAATCGGTCTCGGTCTCGGCCTCGATTTAGCCGCCCCCCCGCGACCTCGCGTCGCGGGAGCGAAAGTTCCGTCGCTACGCGGCAGCGCGATATACTCCGGCTCCGTCGGGCATGCCCCGCCGAGTCCGGGGCGAAAAATTTCGCTCGACAATTCGGATCAAATCGTCTGCATTGGCATGCCAACTGGAGAACGCCCCATGCGCACACGCATACGGATGAATGTGATGGTCCACGGCCTGGCCACCCTGGCCGCGGGAACGCTCGCCCTTTCGGCCGCGGCGGAGCTGCCCCGCGAGGAGGCCGTGCTGACACATGCGCCGCAGGTGCCGTCGCCCATCACGCGCCGCGCGCCGGCGCACGTCGTGGTGGATCTCGAGGTGAAGGAACTGGTCGGAAAACTGGCGGACGGCGTGGAGTACACCTTCTGGACGTTCGGGGGCAGCGTGCCGGGTCCGTTCATCCGCGTGCGCGAGGGCGACCACGTGGAATTCCACCTGCACAACCATCCGGACAACAAACTGCCGCACAACATTGACCTGCACGCGGTGACCGGGCCGGGCGGCGGTGCGGCGGCCTCGTTCACGGCGCCGGGACACAGTTCGACCTTCAGCTTCAAACCGATCAATCCGGGGCTGTATGTGTACCACTGCGCGACCGCGCCGGTCGGCATGCACATCGCCAACGGCATGTACGGCCTGATCCTCGTCGAGCCGGAATACGGACTCCCGCCGGTGGACCGCGAGTACTATGTGATGCAGGGCGAGTTCTACACGGAGGGCCAATACGGCGAGGCGGGCTTCCAGACGTTCTCCATGAACAAGGCGTTGGACGAGAATCCCGACTACGTGGTCTTCAACGGGAAGGTCGGCGCGCTGGCCGGCGACAACGCGATCCTCGCGCGCACGGGCGAGACGGTCCGCCTCTACGTCGGCAACGGCGGGCCGAACCTGATCTCGTCGTTCCACGTGATCGGCGAGGTGTTCGACAAGGTCTACATCGAGGGCGGCGACCGCGTGAACGCGAACATCCAGACCACGCTGGTCCCCGCGGGCGGCTCGGCCATGGTCGAATTCAAGTGCGAGGCCCCGGGCACGCTGGTCCTCGTGGACCACTCCATCTTCCGCGCGTTCAACAAGGGCGCGCTCGGCATGCTGAAGGTCTCGGGCGAGCCGAACATCGAAATCTTCTCCGGCAAGCAGATGGACTCGGTGTACCTGCCCGAAGGCCGCGGCCTCCCGCGCGAGGATGAGCGGGCGCCGGGCGCGGACCGCGAACTCAGCCTGGCCGAGCAGGTTCGCGCCGGCGAGCGCGTGTACAAGCAGACCTGTCTCGCCTGCCACCAAGCGAGCGGACAGGGCATCCCCGGCATCTTCCCGCCGCTGGCGAACGCGGACTACCTGAATGCCGACCCCGACCGCGCCGCGTCCTACGTGCTGTTCGGCAAGCAGGGCCCGGTGACGGTCAACGGCGTGGAGTACAACCAGATCATGACGCCTCAAAACATCAGCGAGAGTCAGATCGCCGACGTGCTGACATTCGTCCTGAACAGCTGGGGCAACAAGGGCGGACGCATGACGACCGAGCGCGTGAAGGAAATCCGCGCCGGCGGCCCCGCGCCCTTCGGCGCCGGACTCGGCGGGGGACACTGACGGCGACCGGGAATCCGAGGCGGCAGGTGACACGGGCTAACCAGCGGGGGCGTGCGGGATGCGCGATCCTGCTGGCATCCGTGTGCGGGGCCCTGGCGGGCGCGCCGGAGGCGCGGATGGCGCGCGTGGAGGCCGGGGTCTTCAAGCCCCTCTTCCGCAACGAGCCCGAGCAGCCGGTCGCGGCTTTCCTGCTCGATGAAACCCCGGTGACCAACGCGGAATTCCTCGAATTCGTCGCCGGGGAACCCCGCTGGCGCCGCTCCAACGCGAGCCCGCTGTTTGTTGACGAGCGCTACCTCGCGCACTGGGAGGCCGATTTGAATCCGGGCAGCAACGCGCCCGCGGACCACCCGGTGACGCACGTCTCCTGGTTTGCCGCGCGCGCCTACGCCAGATGGAGGGACGCGCGGCTCCCCACCCTCGCCGAATGGGAATGGGCCGCCGGCGCGAGCGACGTCGCGGCCGACGGGCGCGGCGACACGAATTTCCTGCCGCGCATCCTCGCCTGGTATGCCCGGCCGGCCGGCGGCGGCACCCGCCCCATCCGCTCCGTCTATCGCAACATCTGGGGCGTCTGGGACCTGCACGGCCTGATCTGGGAATGGGTCGAGGATTTCAACTCGGCCCTGATCACCGGCGAATCGCGCGCGGACTCCGCCCTGGAACGCCCCCAGTTCTGCGGCAGCGGCGCGGCCGGATCGGCCGACGTGGAAAACTATGCCGCCTTCATGCGGTATGCCTTCCGCAGCAGCCTGAAGGCCCGATCCACCGCGTCATCCCTGGGCTTCCGATGCGCGCGGGACGCGCCGGGGGAGCAAGCCGGCCCATGAGCATGCACCCCGCGGCGGCGCGCGCCGGGCGCGCCCCTTCAGCCCTGCTCCTGGCCGGCTGCCTGTGGGCGCTCGCGACCGCGCCCACGCGCGCGGATTCCTGCTGCGCCGCGGCCGCCGCCGCCGGGGCCGCTGCCTCGCCGCTGCCGCGCGATTCCGTCTACCAACTCGAGGCGTCCTGGACCAACGGCGCGGGCGAGGCGCGGGTGCTGGCCGGCCTGCGCGGAAACCCGCGCATCGTCGCGATGTTCTATGCCTCGTGCGACTACGCCTGCCCGATGCTCGTGGCGGATCTGAAGAAAATTGAGGCGCAGCTCCCGCCCGGTTCCGGAGTCGTTTTCACCCTCTTTTCTTTTGACCCCGCGCGCGACACCCCCGAGGCGTTGCGGGCATTCGCCGCGCGGCAGGGCATCGCGCAAGAAAACTGGATGCTGCTGACCGGCGGCGAAGCCGGCGTGCGGGAACTCGCGGCGACACTCGGGGTCCGCTATCGCAAGGACCCCGACGGCGCCATCGCCCATTCCAACCAGATCACCCTGCTCGACTCCGAGGGGCGCATCGCCGCCCAGTTGCCCGGGTTGAACGAGGACCCGGCCCCCCTGCTGCGCGCCCTGGCCGGCCTCGCCGCCGGGGACAACCCGCGCGGGGACCCGATCGGAGCGGACGCCGGGACCGGGGGGGTGCCGGAGACGCGGGAGTGAGCGCGCGGTGGCGCAAAGCGGAGCCCTACCGCCTCCTCTTTCCGCTCGGCGCGCTGCTGGGCATGGCCGCGGTCGCGCTCTGGCCGCTCTTTGTGTTCGGGGTCACGCGGAGCTATCCCGGCATCCCGCACGCGCGCGTGATGATCGAGGGCTTCGCGGCCTGCTTTATCCTCGGCTTTCTCGGCACCGCGCTGCCGCACATGCTGGAAATCCGGCGTACAGGCCCCGGCGAAATCCTCCTCTGGGCGGCCGGCCTCCTGGCCGCGGCGCTCCTGCATCTTGCCGCGCGGCATCCGGCCGGCGACCTTGTGTTCGCCT
>CAYMCD010000178.1:0-3830 GCA_964388845.1 uncultured Verrucomicrobiota bacterium | reverse complement strand
CCTTTCCTTTCCCACACCACCCCCGTAGGTGTCCACTAATTCGGGGGAACTCCAAAGACCTGAACGGTCTGAGCCGGTTTCAGCCCGACCAACGCGCCCGGCCCCGCGGGGGCCGTCGGCGCAAGGGCGGCCAAGCGGCGGAGTGGCGGCGGGCACCCGTAGGGCGGCGGGGAAAACGGCGCCAGGAAAGAGGCCGGCCCTCAAGGCCGGACTCGCGCCGTTTTCCATAAGAGCCGCCGTGCGTTGTCCCCCTGCGGTTTTCCCCCTTTGGTGTGGTCCGCTTGAAAAGGGGGAATCAGGAAAGGGGGTTTCCAAAGGGGGAAAACTGAAGGGGGAAAACGCATGCCCACCGCCGCCCGCCGCGCTCTTCAACATCCCCCGTGACGCGCTGCCCGAAGGGAAGCGGCATGGGGGCTTGGGGGCTCTTCGCGCGCGCCGTACGCATCGCAGGAGACGTGCCACCCCGAGCTTGTCGAGGAGTGGCGCGGCTCCTGGGCGCGCGCGTCCGACGCGAGTGAGCGTACGCGAACGAGCAGTACGAGCGACCAACGGGAGCGAGTAGTTCCGAGGCCCGCGCCAGCGGGCCGAGGTCATCACAGGGACGTGCCCAATGAAGAATGCGAGTCAGAAGCTTGTGTGCGCGGGCGAGTGCCGAGAATTGCAAAGACAGCCAAGAGGCAACCCTGAATCGCAAATACCACAGCGAAAAAAATGCCTCTCCAAGAATCATAGAGTTGAAACAACATGACCCCGCCAGCAAACATGCCCAAGGAGAGCAACCCAGCCAGAACTCGAAAGATTACCCGTAGCATAAATCACTTTTGGGGTGGGTCATCACAGAGCGCGCAATCAGCTGCACAATAAGCAAGCGCACCCAGCACGTAACCTGAGGCTGCAGCACCGACAACACCCGAGGCTTTGGATAACGGTCCCAGTATCTTCATGAGAGGCGCAAGTCGCTTGGCCATACTGGCTTCATCTGCGGCCGCCGCCATTTTCTCGATCAAACTGCCTTCCTTTATCGCACCGGCAATCGGCGCATTTTTCAAGGCTTCGTCCCCGAGGAATTCAGCGATTGATGTGTAGGCCTCTTCGAGCAAACCGGCGAGCGAGAAGGGGCTCAAGTCCAGCGCAATGTCAAAGGATGAACCATAGTTCTTGTCCAAGCAGTCTTTCATGCAATCCGTGAAACTCTGCTGTTCAAGTCCGGTTGGATCCAAAGCGTTGACTGGTTCGTTAGCGCAGTACGCGTACAGATTGGGATAACCGCCCGCAAACAGTATCGGGTCTTTAGCTAGCCAGCACCAGACACCCGACACGGTCGCCGTACCGGTGGAGCCGTTTTCCTGATGCAGTTCAACGGGTTCCGAGAGGAACGACCAGGCGCAAGCAGCCGGAGAACGCGGCGAACCCACGACGCGATTTTCAGACCGGGGGTCTGTCTTTTCCTGACACAAGATGGGATCGACTGCCGTCATTTTCTTAGCCGCGAAGGTAGCAGCTTGAGCGGCTAAAGGGAAGAGTGCGGAGCGAGTTTCTGGCGGGCCTCGGCGGGGTGGCAGCGCGCATGAACGGATTGCAGTTGGTCGATGGTCACATGCGTGTAGATGGCGGTCGTTTCGAGTTTCTCGTGACCAAGAAGCTGCTGGATGAACCGGATATCCGCCCCGCCTTCGAGCATGTGCGTGGCGCACGCGTGGCGTAGAAGATGAGGGCCGCCGGTCGCGCGGCCGATGTTCGCCTTGAGGATGTACTCCCGGACCTTCCGCCCGAGCACGTCCTCGTTGAACGCCTCGCCATAACCGGTCAGGAACAGCGCTGTTTCGGTCGCGTCCACCACCAGCAACGGGCGCACGTCCTCGATGTACTTCTCCACCCAGGACAACGCGCGTTGACCGACCGGCACGACACGATCTTTCCGGCCCTTCCCCTGCCGGACCCAGAGGATCCGCTTTTCCCGGTTGAGGTCGCCCAGTTTCAGCCGCGCCATTTCCGTTCTGCGGATGCCGGTCGAGTAAAAGAGTTCCAACATGGCCCGGTCCCGGATGCCGAGCGGATCGGCGATGTTGGGCAGGGCTAGCAACGTTTCGACCTGGGCGACGGTGAGCGCGTCTTCGGGCAACCGTCCCTCTTCGCGCGGCAGTTCCAAGTCACTGGCCGGATTCGCATCCATGACGTGTTGCCGGCACAGCCACGAGAAGAAGCATTTCACCCCGCCGAGTCGTCCGCGCTGCGACGACACGCTCAACGGTTTTCCGTTGGGCTTCCGGTAGCGGAACAGGAACCGTTGATACCCTTCCAAGATCGGGTGCGTGACTTGGCGCGGATAGATCAGGTCGCGCTCATGGCACCAGCGCAGGAAGTATTTCAACTCGTTCCACCGGCTGCGGACGGCCTTGTCCGTCCGGTTGATCATGCGCAGGTGCTCCAGATACTGGTCGGTGTACACGGCCAGTGTGGGGCCGTCTTTGATGAACCCTTCGTCGGGTTTGTCGTGGCCGCCGCGCTTGTCCTGGGCGCGATGGCGCAGATGCTTCACGGCCTGATATCCCGGCGCTCCGGCCATGACTACCCGCCTACGGTTACGGTACAGCCCGCAACCGCCGCCGGTCCAGATGCGCGAACCGGACAGGCCGTCAGGTTGGGTTCAAGATGCGCTGTTCCAACGGGTTGACCCTGACGGGCCGGGGTCCGCCATCCCCCCGTCAGGTGGTCCATAACCCCGTCAGGTTCGTTTCGTACCCGTAGTTTTTCCACGTCCAGCAGCCCGATCCGCTCAACGTTCGCCTCTTCCGTGCAGTCGGTCAGCAGCTCGTACTGGAACGCGCTGCCCAGGCGGCCGTATCGCGCGGCGACCAGGTCAAGCTGTTGCAGCCGGTCGAGGTGGATGCGGATTTGCGTCACCGACCAGCCCAGCCGCGCGCGCACGGCGCGGCGGCTAAAAAGGGAAAGTCGTTGTTCGATCTTCTCCGCCTCGCAGCGTTCGCGCACGATCTGCTTGATCGTCTCGAACATGCGCCGCGTCTGCGGGGGGAGTTCGTCGAGCGAACGGCCCAACAGTTCCGGGGCCAGTTTGTTGGCGAGCGCGATGTCGTCGAGCGTAACACGCACGAAGTCGCGTCCATCGTCGTCCTTCTCGGTTGGCCGCTGGTACTGGTGCAGCAACGCGATGGAGTCGATCAACGTCAGGTACTTTTCATGGTCGCGCCGCGTCCGGGTCCGATCCGCCGTGAACGTCAGTTCGTCGGCGTACGGGTTCACCACATCGAGCGGATTCAAGAGGCGTTGGACGTTGCGCATGAGCGCGAGCAACCGCTCGCGGCGTTTGCGATGGCGCAACCCGTCGAGCGTCCGCGCCTGGCGTTGCAGGGCGTGGATGCGTTCGGTCTGTTCCCTGGACTCGTCCACGGTCAGGACCAGGCAACGGTTCAGGAGTTCTTCGTCGATTTCGATGGCCGTCGTGGTCAGGAAGATCATGACCGGGCCTTCGACGTGGTACTCCTGCGTTTCCATTCGGCCCGTGTGCGGGTCTTTGCCCGTGCTCGCGATGGTGAGTTCCCCTTCCGACTGCAGGAGCTTCAACGCATAGCCCGCTTTCTCCGCGCCTTCTTCTTCCACGATGGCCAGCACCTTGTGTTTGAGGTCGGCCTCGCCCAGGTAGTAAAGGCTTTGCCCGGTCATCGCGCTGTACTTCACGCGCTCCTCTTCCGGGAACATCGCGAGCACCGCTTCCATCAGCGTGGATTTGCCCGCGGCGCTGGTGCTTTGGATGATGACGGCCAGCGGTCGCGCGAGCTTGCGCGACGTGCAGGCCAGATACGCGGCCAGCC
>CAYMCD010000177.1:0-3837 GCA_964388845.1 uncultured Verrucomicrobiota bacterium | reverse complement strand
GCGGCATCGGCGCGCGCGTGCCCGCCGGGGCGACGGAATGGACGGTGGCGCTGCCGCAACCCGAAGCGGACGCCGCGTATGCCGTCACCGTACAGCCCGGTTGGCCCGCGGCCGCCGGCGTGATCGCGAAGGCCGCCGACAAGTTTACGATCCGCTTCGACCGCGCGGCGCCCGACGGCGCAACGCTGGACTGGATGCTGGTGCGCTGAATCACAACGACGAACACAAAGGAACCGCCATGAAACAGTACGGACGAATTTTCCTGCTCGCGCTGGCGCTGGGCGCGGGCGCCCGCGCCCGGGCGGGCGACCACAACCTCGCGGATTTCGGGCCCGTCGGCACGCCGGCGGAGGCGGAGGCCGCGCTGTCGAACGCCTTGCCCCGCATCATCGCGGAAGGCGGCGGGTTCCTCTACGTGCAGCCCGGTGTCGCGCCGGACTGGGCGGCGCACAACCCCGCGCCGTCCTCCACGCAAGCCGGCGCGCCGACGGTCACGGTCGTGGACCGGCGCGGCGGCGTCGAGCGCGTGCTGTTGCCGTCCAACGGCCAGAGGAGCGGCTCGGTCTGGACGGGACGCCACCTCCGCCGCGAGGTGCGCCGGCCGATTGACATGACGCTCGGCGTGCACAGCACCGAGGCGGTGGACACCCACATCGCCGGCGGCACGACCTCCTACGACCAGCCGATTATGGAAGACGTGAAGGCGGGCCAGGATGTCCGAGTCTATCTGCCGACCGCGCGCGGGCTCGCCGTCGGCAACCACATGGTCCTGACCACCACCCCGAGGCGATACGGCGGCCCCTTCGACCGGAGCCCGATCAAGGCGCTCGGCTGGGACAAGGAACGCGGCCTGCCGTACGCGGTAGTGGATCTCAAGTACGACCACCTCAAGGACACGCTTTTCTACGACAAGCACGTGGTCAACTCCATGACCGTCACCGATTTCAGCCAGTCCGACAACCAGTCCATGGGCCTGATGGTCGCCCGCAAGAACTACGCGCAGGGCGACAGCTTCGTCATCTCCGCGCGCGCGACGACCATGGGCAACGTGATGTCCGCCGCGGGCGACGAGGGCGGCCTGACCTATTCCTCGGACATTGACAACGACCTGAGACCGTTCCGGAGCACGGTCGAGCGCGTGGACTGGGCGAGGCAGGAGCTGGTCTATGCCCCCGGCCCGGTTCGCAACCATACCCTCGGCACGAGCCGGCCGGTGATCAACCACAACACCGGAAAATGGATCACCGCCGGCACGGCGATGATCGTCGCGCCGGGCCATGTGGACCCGTGGGATCCGAACGATCCCCGCAAGACGGGCCGGACCTTCGGCGGAGAGCTCTTTCCCGGCGGCGCGATCGTCGGCAGCGCGGATTGCGGGTGGACCGCCGACGTCGTCGGCCGCTTCTTCGCGCTCGACGAGCCAGGTGAATACCTCGATCCCGCCCAGGACTCCGATGTCGGCTACACGCCCGCGCCCGACATCCGGATCCATCGCTGGTACCAGATCATGAAATTCGAGGAGCGGGCGGACGGCACGAAGCGCATCTATATCGAGCGCACCCGCTGGTGGTGCCGGCACGACATCGCGCCGAACCTCTACGACCGGGAGAACTACTCGTGGGACGGCCACCTCAAGCCGATGCGGTACGTCATCGCGCCCGGCGCCGTCGTCGCCGACGTATCGCGCGCGTGGACCGATTCGGCGAGTACCGACGGCCGTGTTGGCAACGAGGATACGCGCACGCTGGTCCTCGCCCCGTCGCCGGACGACGGGACGGCGTTCGATTTCGAGCCGGGCGATCCCATCGCGCAGGCCATCGGAAGCGATCCGTGGAACGTCACCGGCATGCGCGTCCGGCACTTCAACTACCTCCCGAGCACGATCGAGGACGGATCCTTCGAGAGCATGAACTTGGGCCGGGTCGCGGTGGAAAGCGCCCTGTCCATCTCCGGCGGGGCCGGCGACCTCGCCGCGGACCAGGCGCACATGAAGGACGGGAATCCCCGCTTCCGCCACGGGATCAACATCCACGCCAGCACCGCCGTCGGCCTCCGGTTCGGCGGGGACGTGCGTGACGCGGCGATCCGCTTCGAGCAGCCGCACGGCCGGCCGCAGCCGATCGAATGGCGCGTCGAGGGATCGGAACCGCGCCGCCTGCTCGTGGATCCGAAGACGGGCGACCTCGGCTTCAACGGCGGCGTGCGGGCGGCCGCGCTGCGGTTGGACGGCGGCCTGAGCGCGGGCGACCAGCCGGCGCGGAACCTGCGCGGCATCTCCGAGCCGGTCGCGGCCGGCGCGGCGGAACTGGAGGTCCGGTTCCCCACGCCCGAGGCGGACGCCCGCTATGCGGTGCAGGTCCAGCCGAGCTGGCTGACGATCCTCGCCGTGGACCGCAAGACCGCCGAAGGATTCGTCGTGCGCTTTGCCCAGCCCCCCGCGTCGGACGGCGCGCTGGATTGGCTCATCGTCCGATAAACGGAGGCAGGAGCGAGTCCCCTTCTTATGATTGGAGCATCAAAATGAAATCCAGGAATCGCAGCGCGCAGATCATGTTTACGCGGTGGGCGGAGCGCCATGAACCCGTCGCCCGCTTTGAGGGGCGGCGGCCCGCGGACGTGGCCGCGTGGAAGCGGGAGACCCTGCCCCGCGTACTGGCCTGCCTCGGCGCGATGCCGCCGAAGGTCCCGCCGAATCCCGAGCGGCTCGCCGAGTGGACGGACGAGGGCGTGCGCAAGGAGCGGTGGCTGATTGACGTGATGCCCGATTTCTCAACCGTCGTTCAGATCAACCGGCCGGCGACGCTGCGGCGCGACGCCCGGCGCCCGACGCTCCTCTGCTGGCACGGGCACGGCGTGTTCGGCAAAGAGCCCGTCATGGGCAACAAGGGCAACGCCGCGATGCAGGCGGAGCAGAAGCTGTTCAACAACGGCTACGGCCTCGCGATGGCGCAGGCGGGCTTCGTCACGTACGGCGTGGACTGGCTCGGCCAGGGTGAGAACCGCGAGGACGCGGCCCCGAACTGGCAGAACCAGGCCGGCGGCCGCGACTGGTGCAACCTCTACTATCTCCACGCCACGATGCTCGGCACGACGCCGCTCGCGCTGAACATGGCCATCGCCCGCGCGGCGACGGACTTCGTCCTCCGGCAGCCCGGCGCGGACGCCCGACGGCTCGGCGTGATGGGGTTGAGCGGCGGCGGCACGATGACGCTATGGACCGCCCTGACCGACGAACGGTTCCGCGCGATGGAAATCATCTGCTACAGCCAGCGCTGGCCGGCGTTCGGCTTCCGCGATGTGAACTATTGCGGCAATCAGACCGCGCCCGGCCTGTTCCACCTCGTGGACCTGCCGGACCTGCAGGGCCTGCTGGTCCCGCGCCCGCTGCTGGTGGACATCGGCCTGCACGACAGTTGTCTGCGCGCGGAGGATGCGCTGCCGTGCTACCGCCAGGTCGAGCGCATCTACCGCGCCGCTGGCGCGCGGCGGAACCTCGAACTCGACCTGTACCCAGGCGAACACGCATGGGGCGCCAACAAGTCGCTGAAATTCTTCCGCAAGCACTTGCGATGAGAATCCGGTTCGCAAGCAACGCCGAGACGGACGCGGGCTGCAAGTCCGCCCGGTCGCTCCCCGACCAAGAAGACAAAAGGCGGAAAATTGGCCGTTGATCATTTTGACTGCACCACGAATTCACGCGAATTTGGAACCTCATCCTCGAAATCGAAATCGGTCTCGGCCTCGATTTAGCCGCCCCCCGCGACCTCGCGTCGCGGGAGCGGAAGTTCCGTCGCTACGCGGTAGCTAGGAAAACTTTGGCTCCGGCGGGACAAGCCC
>CAYMCD010000176.1:0-3873 GCA_964388845.1 uncultured Verrucomicrobiota bacterium | reverse complement strand
GGCTACGAGCATTTCCATTGATGCGCGCCCCCGCTTGACCCCTTCCGCCAAACAGGCGACATTCCGCGCTCCCCATGCAACTGGAAGACGCCATCGTCCTGGAGCTTCTCCCGATTCAAGGCGGCTACAATCTGCTGCGCCTGCGCGCGCCCGGCGTCGCCCCGCGCGTGGCGCCGGGCCAGTTCATTCATGTCAGGGTGCCGCACCTCGAGGAATGCGTGCTGCGCCGTCCGTTCAGCGTCTTCCGGGCGGACGGCGACACGCTGGCCATTCTCTACAAACATGTCGGCAAGGGGACGCGCACGCTGCAATACCTCAAACCCGGCGAGACGCTCAGCATCCTCGGCCCGCTCGGGCGCGGATTCCCCGCGCCCGCCGCGGGCGCCTTTCCAGTGATTGTCGCCGGCGGCTACGGCATGGCCGCGCTCTATCTGACCGCCCGCGGCGCGCCGGTGAAGGGCGTGGCCTTTTTCGGCGGCCGCGCCGCGAAGGATATCCTCTGCGTGCCTGACTTCGAGGCGCTCGGCTGGCGCGTGGTCGTCGCCACGGAGGACGGCAGCCTCGGCCGGCGCGGTCTCGTGACCGATGCGCTGGACGGCTGGTGGCGCGACGAGGGCGCGGGGCGCATCCCCGAACTCTTCGCCTGCGGCCCGACCGGCATGCTCAAGGCCGTGGCCGAACGCGCGCGGACGCGCGGCTGGACCGCATGGACGTCCATGGACAACAACATGGGCTGCGGCGTCGGCGCCTGCCTGACCTGCGTGCTCAAGGTGCGCGACGGCGACCAGTGGGCCTGGGCCCGCGCCTGCCGCGAGGGCCCGGTCTTCGACGCCCGCGAGGTGTTGTGGGAGGAGCTCGGATGACGCCCGACCTCTCCGTCAGCCTCGGCGGACTCCGGATGAAAAACCCGGTGATGACCGCCTCCGGCACCTTCGGGTACGGCCCGGAATACGCGGGACTCGTCGAGCTCGGCCGGCTGGGCGCCCTGGTCGTCAAGGGAATCTGCCTGCAGCCGACCCGGGGGAATGCGACGCCGCGCACCGCCGAGGTCGCCAGCGGCCTGCTCAACGCGATCGGCCTGCCGGGGCCGGGCGTGGATGGATTTGTGCGCGACTACATGCCGTTCCTGCGGGGGCACGATGTGCCGGTGATCGTCAACATCTGGGGCAGGACGATCGAGGAATACGCCGAAGTCGCCGCGCGGCTCGGCGCCGTGCCCGGCGTCGCGGCGCTGGAGGTCAACGTGTCGTGCCCGAACATCAAGGAGGGCGGCGCGCTGTTCGGCACGGATCTCCGGCTGTTTGAACGCGTGGTGAAGGCCGCGCGCGCCGCGACGCGCCTGCCGGTCATCCCGAAACTCGCGCCGAACGTGGCCGACATCGCCGAGTTCGCGCGGTGCGCCGAGGCGTGCGGGGCCGACGCGATTTCGCTCATCAATTCGTTCCCCGCCATGGCGGTGGACATCGCGACCCGGAGGCCGTTGCTCGCCAACACGACCGGGGGTCTGACCGGACCGGCCCTCAAACCGATCGCCCTTCGGCTGGTCTGGCTCGCCGCCCGCGCCACGCGCATCCCGGTCATCGGCATGGGCGGCATCTCGAGCGCGGAGGACGCGCTCGAGTTCCTCCTGGTCGGGGCGCGCGCGGTGGCCGTCGGCACCGCCAGTTTCACCCGGCCCGACACGGCGCTGCGGGTCGCGGACGGCATACGCGCGTTCCTTGAGGCGGGCGGGCTGGCCTCCGTCTCCGACTGGATCGGCACGCTGGACGCATGAACCGGCGTCCCCTCATCTTCTGGCCGCTGCTGCTGGCCGGGGTCGCGGCGACCGTGTGGTGGGCGCTCCATGTGCCGCGTGATCCGCGCGCGGTGTACCGCGCGATCCCGGACAACGCCACGTGGCTCTCCGCCCATTCGGACCTCGCCGCCCGATGGTCTGATCTCGCTCAAAATCCGTTGCTCGCATCCGTCGCCGGCGCGCTGGGCATGAAGACGGAGGATTGGGCGCGGCAGGCCGCCGGCCCCGAGACGCGCCGCTTCCTCGATCTGGTCGCGGGCGACGAGGCCTGCATGGCCTATGTGCCTGAGATGCGGATGACCGGCCGTCCGGCGTGGGTCTTCGCCTCGTGGCTCGGCGGGCGCAGCCAGCGATTCCGCTGGATGCTCAAATCGAACAAGGATCCGGCCCTGCGCCGGGCCGCGAGCCGCAACGGTTGGAGCGTCTGGGTCTGGACGCCGAAGGGCATGGCCCGGGGAGACCGGGTCACTTTTGCGCTTGTCGAAGGCATGCTCGTCGGCTGCATCGCCGCCGATACGCTGGGCATCGAGGATGTGCTCGCCTGCTACGACGGGCATCAGCCCTCGATCGCGCAGCACGCCGACCTGACGCTGTATCCGCCGGCGCCCCGGCCGGATCGCGGGTGGCTGCGCATGCCGTCCCCCGGGGGCTGGGGGCCCCCGGTCCGCTATGCCCTGTCGGTGCGGCCGGGCGGCGCCCTCTCGGGCAGCGTCTGGCCGGGCGGCGGCGGCATCGGCTCGCAGCCGACGGTCCCCGCGAATGCGCTGGACGACTTTTCCGCCCTGCTGCGCGAACACCCGGCCGCCGCGCTGGTGATTGACCGCGCGCTCGCCCGGCACTGGCTGCGCCAGTCCTTCCGGGATCCCGTCGGCCGCGAAATCGCCCGCCTGCTGGAGGGCGACGGACCCGGCAGCGCGGCGGTTGCTCTGGTCGGCGGGCCTTACAGCGGCCGTTTCATGGCCGTGCGGCTGCCGACGCTGCTCGCCGCGGTCTCCAGCGCGGATCCCGCGCAGTCGGCCGTGCAACTCGGCGCGGCCTTTGACCGCCTGAACTCCGCGACGCCCTGGGGGCTGGTCCCGCAGCCGGTCGCCGTCGGCACGCAGCGGGTCTTCGCGATCGAATCCACCGGCCGTTCGACCTACGCCGCGCTCGACGGCAAGGAGCGCATCGCCTACGTGCCGCTCCGTCAGAATCTCGTCTTTTCAAGCAACCTCGAGACGCTCGCCAAACTGCTGCGCGAGGGCCGCGAGCCCGCGGCGCCCGCCGGCCGGTTCGAGACGAGTTTGCGCCGCATGCGCGAAGGCCCCGCCCTCGGCTATCTCTGGATGAACCTCGACGAAGGGGCGAAACTGCTGCGGATCGCCGTCACCGCCTGGTCGCTGAAGCTGCTGGTCGAGGATCCGCGGGGCTCGCAGCCGATGCGCCAGCGCCTGAACGAGGCGAAGGCCTGGATTGACACGCTGGCCCCGCTGCGGACGCTGCAGATCTGGGTCCGTCCGCGGCAGGATACGCTCGAATACGAATTTCAGCTCGGGGGCGACACGTGAAAAAAATCCTCGCATTCGCCGGATCCGGCTTCGGGCTCGGCTACAGCCCGTTCGCGCCCGGCACCGCCGGCACGCTGCTGGGCCTGCCGATCGTATGGGCGATCAACACGCACGCCGGGGTCGCGGCCCAACTCCTCATCGCGGTTGTGCTGAGCCTCCTCGCCATCCCGCTCTGCCAGGCGGTTGAAGACGAGGTGAAGACCAAGGACCCGAAGCGCTGCGTCGCGGATGAGTACCTCACCTTTCCCCTCTGCATGATCGGCCTCCCGGTCATCGGCCAGGAGCATGGCCTGTTGATGATGGGGATCGCCTTTCTCACGAACCGCTTCTTCGACATCGCCAAATTCTGGCCCGCGCACGGGCTGCAGCGGCTCACCGGCGGGCTCGGGATCGTCATTGACGACGTCTTCGCCGCGCTCTACGCGCTGGCGGCCAACCACGCGATCCTCCGCGCCCTGCTGCATATCGGCTGGATTTAGCAGCCTGTCGGACTTTACAGACCCGCGATGGGTTTAATAGCGTTGGCGGATG
>CAYMCD010000175.1:0-3979 GCA_964388845.1 uncultured Verrucomicrobiota bacterium | reverse complement strand
GTGTGGTCCACGCAGCGCAGCACGTCAATCAACTTGCTGGTCTGCTTGATGATCTGCTCCATGCCCTCGGGGTTGCCGCTCAACCCGATGGTCATGCGCGAAAACTGGCCGTCCATGGCGGCGGACACGACCAGCGACTCGATGTTGTACCCGCGCCGCGCGAACACCTGCGCGATCCGCGCGAGCACGCCGGGCTTGTTGGCCACATACACGCTGATCGTGTGCTGGCCGCTGGATTGGGCGATGTGGGGATTGGCGATGGAGGTTGTCATGTGAGGAGGGGGATGGGAGTTGGGCGTTTGGAGATGGGAGAAGACTTCAGGTGGAGCCGGTGGGCTTCTCCATTTTGTATTTCGGCGCTTCGAGGATCATGTCCTCGATCGGACGTCCGGCGGGAATCATCGGATACACGTTGTCCGCTTTCTCCACCTCGGCGTTGATCACGGACGGGCCGTCGTTGTAGTCCATGGCCCGCTTGAGAATCTTGCGGATGTCCGCGCCGCGCTTGAGCGTGAAGCCGCGGGCGCCGGCGTAACACTCGGCGAGCCGGGCGAAGTCGGGATTTCCCTCCAGGTTTACGCCGCTCTCGCGGTTCTCGAAGAACAGTTCCTGCCACTGGCGCACCATGCCCAGGTAGTGGTTGTTGAGCACGAGCACCTTCACGGGCAGCTTGTGAAGCGCGGCGGTCGCCAGCTCGCACATCGTCATCTGGAACCCGCCGTCGCCCACGATGGCCCACACCTGGTCGTTCGGCCTGGCGAACTGCGCGCCGATGGCCGCGGGAAATCCATAGCCCATCGTGCCCGCGCCGCCGGAACTCAACCAGCCGTCCGGACGGATCGTCCGGTTGAACTGCGCCGACCACATCTGGTGCTGGCCCACGTCGGTCGCGATGATCGCGTTGCACCCGGTGAGCTTGTCCAGCTCGTCCAGGATGTGCTGCATCTTCAGCCCGCCGTATTTCTTGTACTTCAACGGGAATTTCCGCTTGTAGCCGTTGAGCCGGTTCAACCAGTCGCCGGTGTCCAACTGCTGCACGTGCTGCGTCAGCTCATCGAGGATTTCCCGCGCGTCGCCGATGCACCAGTGGTGCACCGTGATCATCTTGTTGATCTCGGCGGCATCAATATCTATGTGGATCCGCACCGCGTCCTTGCAGAACTTCGGGGCCTGGCCGATGATCCGGTCGTCGTAGCGCGAGCCGATGGACATCACCAGGTCGCATTCCGTCAGCGCCTTGTTCGCATAGGCGGTGCCGTGCATGCCCAGCATCCCCAGCGACAACGGGTGGTTCTCCGGGAAGGCCCCCTTGCCCAGCAGCGTGTTGGTCACCGGCGCCTGCAGCGTCTCCGCGAGGCGGCGCAGGGCGTCCCACGCGCGCGAAATCAGCACGCCGTGGCCGGCGATGAGGAGCGGCCGTTTCGCCTTCCGCAACGCCTCGGCTATCGCCATCACGCGCGACACGTCCACCGGAATCACCGGATTGTAGCCGGGCAGGTCCATCGGAGGATCGAGATCCGCCGTGCACGGTCCCGAGCTGATGTCCTTCGGAATGTCCATCAACACCGGCCCCGGCCGCCCCGTGTTGGCGATGTGGAACGCCTCCTTCACGATACGCGGGATATCGTTCGTCTTCTTCACCAGATAGCTGTGCTTCACCACGGGCATGGTGATCCCGAACACATCCGCCTCCTGGAACGCGTCCTTGCCCAGCATCGGGGAAATCGTCTGCCCGGTCAGCAGCACCATCGGCACCGAATCCATGTGCGCGGTGAGAATGCCGGTCACGGTATTGGTCGCGCCCGGCCCGCTTGTCACCAACACCACACCAGGCCTGCCCGTCACGCGCGCATAGCCGTCGGCTATGTGCGTGGCGCCCTGCTCGTGCCGGACCAGGACCAACTTGATCTTGGTCCCCGTCGTCACAATCGCATCAAAAATCGGGATCGCCGCGCCGCCGGAAAGCCCCCAGATGTATTCCACTCCCTGCCGCTCCAACCCCTTTACCAAAGCCTGAGCGCCATCCAATGCTTGCTTGGAAACAGCAGGCCCCTTCACCTCAATCGCAGGCTTCTTCGCCACGGCAGTATCGGAAGTTGCAGTTGTCATGATTCACCTCGCAGCTACAAGTTAGCATCGGAAAATCGTAACGCAACAATATATTTGCATATTTTTCGACAAATTGACCGCCTAATTATCGAAGCGCTAAAATTTATTATGATATTATGGCAAAACAAAGATGTAATTTCATTTATACAGTCAAAATAATCAATGTTTATAGCTAATGTGGCCCATAATCCAATACGACACTGTCACCGATTGAAAAGCCGAACATTGAAGATGCATCTCTTTTATTTACAGATAGTTCCAATAGTCCTGTTGATTCAGGATGGACCAATGGCATGCCTTCCGGAACATCGTCATAAACATTTTGTATTTTGTTCGCTACAAAATCATTACAACGAATAACTGCGTCTTTTCCTTTTCCGGCGATCCAATTTGCCGGGATGGAGGTTATGGCATTCCCGAACTGGTCGAGGTGGACGATTCGACCCGTAATCCTGCCGGCTGAACGCGTTGCACGAGGCCACGCATAGCTTTTGATGTTGCGGGCAGGACCGGCCACCAGGTCGCGCCAGTCCGAACCGGCGGCGAGCAATCCGGCCGCGTAGGCAAACCGGTCCCGCCCGTCAAACGTGTCCCCGCTCGCGCCGGGGCGGCGCACCGAATCCTTGAGAGAGAATGCGCGCCAGCGGCCGGCCATCGCGAGAACCCACGAAAAGATGCCATTGTCCGGCCCGATCAGCGTGTGGCCACCCGCCCGGACCAGGAGCGCGCGCCGCGCGGCGCCCACTCCCGGATCCACCACGGCGACATGGATCGTGCCGGGCGGAAAGAGATTCCAATACTGCCGCAGCGCCCATGCGCCCGCCCGGATGTCGTGCGGTCGGATTTCATGACTCACGTCGAAGACCCCGGCCCCAGGCGCCAGCGCGGCCAGCACGCCCTTCATCGCGGCCACATACCCGTCGCGGGTTCCAAAATCGGTCGGGAGCGCAAGGATCGCCATAACCCTCCGGAACCGGGCGCCGAAAGCAGATGACGCGGCCCCCGGATGACGCTACGGTAGACCGCCATGGACATGGAATCACTCGTAAAAATGATGCTGGAGCAGCTCGGCGAGGACCCCGCGCGCGAGGGCCTGCTCAAGACCCCGAGCCGCGTCGCCGAGGCGTGGGATTTTCTCACCCGCGGCTACCGCCAGACCGCGGAGGAGATCGTCAACGGCGCCCTTTTCGAAGCGCACTCCCGGCACATGGTCATCGTGAAAGACATTGAAATCTACAGCATGTGCGAACACCACCTGCTGCCCTTTTTCGGCCGCTGCCACATCGGCTACATCCCCCGGGACCACGTCATCGGCGTCAGCAAGCTGGCGCGCCTGGCCGACATGTTCGCCCGCCGCCTGCAGATCCAGGAACGTATGACGCAGCAGATTGCCGATGCGCTGATGGCCATCCTTCATCCGGCGGGGGTCGGCGTCGTCATCGAGGCGCAGCACCTGTGCATGATGATGCGCGGCGTCGAGAAACAGAATTCCTTCATGATCACCTCCGCCGTGCTCGGCGGCTTCCACGATTCGCTCTCCACGCGCACCGAGTTCTTCAAGCTGCTCGAACGCCCCTCGCTCCACGCGTGATCGCCCGCCGCGCATTTCCAACGTCTGTAAAATTTCTTTCCGGCGGCTTCCAACGTCTGTAATTTACAGAGTCTGTAAATTAACCGCCGCCGGCTGCGGATCAGGCGCTGGGGTTCGCCCGCGTGGAGGGGTGGCTGAGCGGTTTAAGGCATCCGACTTGAAATCGGACGAGCTTCGAAAGAGGCTCCGTGGGTTCAAATCCCACCCCCTCCGCCATTTTGAAATTGAGCGATTTTCGGCGACGACCGACCACGGACGCGGAAAGCGGACGTGCAACAC
>CAYMCD010000174.1:0-4058 GCA_964388845.1 uncultured Verrucomicrobiota bacterium | reverse complement strand
GCGGCGCGAGCGGCATCAGCGCGATGATGGTGCTGCAGTTCGGGTTCGCGATGAAGCCCTGGTGCCCCTTCAACGCGTCCGCGTTGATCTCGGGAATCACGAGCGGCACGCGCGGGTCCATGCGGAAATCGTCGCCGTTGTCTATGACGATGCACCCGCGCTTGACCGCCTCCCACCCGAGGGTCTGCGACGCGCCCTTCGCGCCTTCGGTGCCCGCGAAAAAGGCAAAATCCATCCCGTCGAAGGCCTCCGGCGCGGCGACCTTCACCTGCACCGGCTCGCCGTCAATCATCTCGACGCGCTCGCTGCGCGCGAGGATGGTCAGCGCCTTCATCGGGAAGTTGCGCCTCTTCAGCAGGCGGACCATTTCGGTCCCGACCGCGCCGATCCCGACCACGCATACATTGTACTGCTTCATCGCCTTATTCCTTCGCCTCCAACCGTTCACGAATCGCCCGGCCCATGCCCGCGGTGTTCACCGTGGGCGCGCCCTTCGGCGCAATATCCGCCGTGTAGACGCCCTCGTCCAGCGCCCGCGCCACGGCGCGTTCGATCGCGTCGGCGGCCGCGCCCTGGTTGAGGCTGTAGCGCAGCATCAGCGCCGCGGAGAGAATCTGCGCGATCGGGTTCGCGATCCCCTTGCCCGCGATGTCCGGCGCCGTGCCGCCGGCGGGTTCGAACAGGCCGAAGCGCTTTTCATTGAGGCTCGCGGAGGCGAGCAGGCCGATCGAGCCGGTCAGCATCGCGCACTCGTCCGAGATGATGTCGCCGAACATGTTTTCGGCCAGCAGCACGTCGAACCGGCGCGGATTGCGGATCAACTGCATCGTCGCGTTGTCCACATAGATGTGCTCGAGCTCCACATCCGGGTACTCGCGCGCCACCTCCTTCACCACCTCGCGCCACAGCACCATGCTCGACAGGACGTTCGCCTTGTCCACCGACGCGACCTTCCGGCGGCGCAGGCGCGCGGCCTTGAACGCCATGTGCGCGATGCGGCGGATTTCGCCGCGCGAATACACCATCGTATCGTACGCCTTCTCCGCCTCGCCGGTCCCCTCGCGCCCCTTCGGCTGGCCGAAATACGCGCCGCCGGTCAACTCGCGCACGACCAGCAGGTCGAATCCCTCGCCGACAATCGCCGGGCTCAGCGGGCTCGCCTCGACCAGCGGACGAAACACCTTCGCCGGGCGCAGGTTGCAGAACAGGTCGTAGCGCTTGCGCAGCGGCAGCAGCGCCGCGCGTTCCGGCTGCTGCGCGGGCGGAAGGCCTTCCCACTTCGGCCCGCCGACGGAGCCGAACAGGATCGCCGCGCTCGCGTCGCACACGTCGAGGGTGGACTGCGGCAGCGCCGTGCCGTGCCGGTCAATCGCGATCCCGCCGACATCCGCGTGGGTGAGTTCGAGGCTGAAGCCGTACCGCCCCTGCGCGTGCGCCAATACCGACAGCGCTTCCGCCATCACCTCCGGCCCGATGCCATCGCCCGGCAGCACCGCAATCTTGTAGGGGTTCGCCACGTTCCCGCTCCTTCCGGTTTGCACGCCTGTCCCGCCGAGGGCGGATCCGCCTCCGGCGAAAAAGACTTCCAAGGTCTGATAAAACTATTTCGCGGCGCTTCCAACGTCTGCCATAACACCGCGAAAAGCGTTCCGTTATACGGCCCCACCTCCCCGCGCCTCAAGTGGAATTCGTCGCCGGAAAAGGATGGAAAGGGGATTGCCCGCGGGACTGGATGTGGTACTGTCGGCAGCCTTTTCGGGGGTCCCCATCGTCTAGAGGCCCAGGACACCAGGTTTTCATCCTGGTAACACCGGTTCGAATCCGGTTGGGGACGCCACGCGCTTCTTGTTCCCTCGCCATCCCAGACCGCCTACACTCCCCAATCTTATGGAAACCGACTGGTCCCCCCTGCTGCAAAACACCTCGATCTGGTCGGGTCTGGTCGCCTGGGGCACGGCCCAGGCCATCAAGATGACGCTGGCCTGGCGAAAGACGCACGAGTTCGACTTCCGCTATTTCATCAGCACCGGCGGGATGCCCAGCGCCCACTCGGCGGCCGTCTGCGGCATGGCCACCTCGGTGGGCATCCGCGCGGGGCCCGGCAGCCCGCTCTTCGCGGTGGCGCTGACCTTCGCCGTCATCGTGATGTTCGACGCGCAGAGCGTCCGCCGCGCCGCCGGCCAGCAGGCCCGCCTGCTGAACCAGATCGTCGCCGAGCTGTTCAAACAACACCACCTCTCGACCCACAAACTCGCCGAGCTGCTGGGCCATACCCGGCTCGAGGTCTTTTTCGGCCTGCTCCTCGGCATCGCCGTCGCGCTGGGCATCGAAACCCTGGCCGCGCGCTGACCCGCCCCGGCCCGGCCCGGCCCGGCCCGTTCCCGGTTAGTGCTTGCCGCCGGGACCGGGGGCTGTATTATTGAGAATCATGTATCAATATCAGATTGGCTGCCGGATCGCCGCGCTCCTGTTCCTCGGCGCCGCCGGCGCGGGGGCCGGGCCCGTCCGCGTCGTGGCCACGACGTCGATCATCGGCGATGTCGCGCGCGCGGTCGCGGGGGCGGACGCGGAGGTCGTTGACCTCATCCCGGCTTCAGCCGATCCGCACGCCTTCGACCCCACCCCGCGCGACCTGGCGCGCCTCCAGCGCGCGGACCTGATCCTGGCCAACGGCCTGGGGCTCGAGACGTTCCTCGAAAAGGCGCTCGACGCGGGCGGCGCGCGGGCCGGGGGCCGGCTCCGCATCGTGAACGAGGGCCGCGCGCCCCGGCGCGCTGCGCACGCGTTCGACGCGGCGCACGGACACGACCACGAGGACGATCCCCACGTCTGGTTCGACCCGACCCGGGTAAAGGGGTGGGCCGATACGATCGCCCGCGCGCTGGCGGAGCTTGCGCCCGGACAGGCGACCGCGTTCCAGGGGCGCGCGGCGGCCTACCGGAACGCCCTCGACGAGCTCGATGCGTGGATCCGCGCGGAGGTGGACCGCGTCCCGCCCGGACAGCGCGTCATCGCGACGGACCACGACGAACTGGGCTACTTCGCGGACCGCTACGGCGTCACCATCGTCGGCGCGCTGTTGCCGAACGTCACCACGGTGGCGGAAATCTCGGCCCGATCGCGCGCCGCGTTGCAGGCGCGCATGCGGGAGACCGGCGCGCGGGTCATTGTCGTCGGACACGCCGTCAATCCCGCCCTGGCCGGGCAACTGGCGGCGGATATCGGCGGCCGGGTGGTCCCGTTGCGGACCCATGGACTTGGCGCGCCCGGTTCCCCGACCGGTTCGTACCTCGATTTCATGCGCCACAACGTGCGGGCCCTCATGGATGCCCTCGCCGGACAGACCCCATGACCGCCGACCCCGCGAGCGATGCGCTGACCTTCCGACACGTCGCCCACGAGCCGGATACGGACGCGCTGCGGATCGAGAATCTGGTCGTGCAGTACGGCGCCCGCCGCGCGCTCGACGGGGTGTCGCTCGCCATACGCGCCGGGGAGCGCCTGGCCGTCGTCGGCCCGAACGGCGCCGGGAAGACGACGTTGTTCAAGGCCCTCGCCGGGCTGCTGGAGCCGTCGGACGGGCGCATCCTCGTCTTCGGTCATCCGCCGCGACGCCACGCCTGTATCGCCTATCTGGTGCAGCGCAGCGCGGTGGACTGGAGTTTTCCGGTGACCGTGCGCGATGTCGTGGCGATGGGACGCGCGCGCGAGATCGGGCTCTTCCGGCGCGCGGGCGAAAAGGACCGCGCCTTCGTCGAACAGTGTCTCGACCTCGTGGGGCTCGCCCCGCTGGCGGGCCGGCAGATCGGCGAGTTGTCCGGCGGCCAGCAGCAGCGCATGTTCATCGCGCGGGCGCTGGCGCAGGAGACCGCGCTGATGCTGCTCGATGAACCTTTCACGGGGCTCGATCACCGGACGGAACACGGCTTGATCGAATTGCTGGGCCAACTGAGCGCGCGCGGCGTCACCATCCTGGTGGCCACCCACGACCTGGACCTGGCGGCCGCGCATTTCGACCGCGTCCTTTTGCTCAACCGGCGGCTGATCGCCTGCGCCCC
>CAYMCD010000173.1:0-4155 GCA_964388845.1 uncultured Verrucomicrobiota bacterium | reverse complement strand
CTTCATCGGCGCGACGAGAGGGCGTCGCGGCTCCAGCATAGAATCCCTGAACATGGAGACCCGGCGACCCCGCCGGGCGTATGCCCATTCAATCCTTGCGCTCGGACTTAGGTCTGCCTCGCCCGCTTGCAATCAAGGCGGGTGCGCTTATAGTCCAACCCCGCACACACGCCTATGAATACATCCTTCTCGACCCGCCATATCGGGCCGCAGCCGGACGACATGGACGCCATGCTGTCCGCTGTCGGGGTTGATTCCCTGGACCGGTTGGTGGACGAAACGATTCCCGCGCCGATCCGGCGGAAGAAGCCGCTTAAACTTCCGCCCGGCGAAACGGAGGCCTCCTACCTGGCGGGCCTGCGAGAGATCGCGGCAAAGAACCGGGTCTTTCGTTCGTATATCGGCCAAGGCTACTACGGAACGAACACCCCGCCGGTCATCCAGCGCTGCGTGTTCGAAAACCCGAGCTGGTACACGCCATATACGCCCTACCAGTCCGAAATCGCACAAGGCCGCCTCGAAGCCCTGTTGAACTTCCAGACCATGGTCTGTGACCTCACCGGCATGGAGGTGGCCAACGCCTCCCTGCTGGACGAGGCGACCGCAGCGGCCGAAGCCATGGTCATGCTGCACCGCATCCAGGAAAAACGCGCCCGCAAGGAAGCCGGCTCGGTGTTCTTTGTGTCCGACAAGGTGTTTCCCCAGACGATCGAGGTGCTGCGCGGCCGCGCCGAGCCGATCGGCATCAGCCTTCGCGTCGGCGCCTTTCGCACCGCCGAATTGGATTCGTCCGTTTTCGGAACCTTGCTCCAGTATCCCGACTCCGATGGAAACGTAAGCGACCTTAATGCCTTCATCGCGCGCGCCCACGAAGCGGGCGTACTTGTCGCCGTTGCCACCGATCTTCTTGCCATATCGCTTCTTACGCCGCCCGGCGAAATGGGGGCGGATATATGTTTAGGAAATGCGCAGCGATTTGGTGTTCCAATGGGGTTTGGTGGGCCGCACGCTGCATTCTTCTCAACGCGAAACGAATACGTCCGTGAAATGCCCGGCAGGATTATCGGCGTATCCGTTGATTCATTCGGTAACACTGCTTACCGCATGGCGTTACAGACCAGAGAGCAGCACATTCGCAGGGAGAAGGCCAAGTCGAATATATGCACCGCCCAGGCGCTTCTAGCGAATATGTCCGGGTTTTATGCGATGTACCACGGCCCGGACGGCATCAAATCAATAGCCGCAGCGGTACATGAATATGCACGTATCCTAAACAGAGCGGCCAAAAATATAGGATACGTGCAGGAAAATCCATATTTCTTTGATACGTTGAAGTTTATTCCGCCGGCAGGGATTGCGATAGAGGCTGTACGGTTGGCGGCGGAGCGGCGAAAGATCAATTTCCATTATGGCGCGGGCTCTATTGGCATAGCTTTGGACGAAACGGTAATGGAATCTGATTTATCTGACATAATCGCGGTGTTGGCTGAAGCTGCGGGAGTTGATGTGCCCGATACCGGTGCGGTCGCGATTTCAGAGGAACTGGAGTTTCATGAGGAGTTGATCCGAACGTCGCCTGTACTTCGGCGGGAGGTGTTTCGTTCGCATCGCTCCGAGACGGCCATGATGCGGTATATCAAGGGATTGGAGCAAAAAGATCTGGGTCTTGACCAGGCGATGATTCCGCTCGGTTCGTGTACCATGAAACTTAATGCGGCGGCGGCGATGATGCCTGTCACATGGCGTGAATTCGGTTCGTTGCATCCTTTTGCGCCGGCGGAGCAGGTGAGGGGATATCTGCGTATTTTCAGGGAACTGGAGCGGGCCCTTGGTGAAATCACGGGTTTTGCGGCGGTTTCCCTTCAGCCCAACGCGGGATCGCAGGGCGAATATGCGGGTCTGCTGACCATACGCGCCTATCACCGCGCGCGTGGGGACGTTCATCGCGATGTGGTGCTGATTCCCGCTTCCGCGCACGGGACCAACCCGGCGTCGGCGGTCATGGCCGGCATGGAGGTGGAGGTCGTGGCCTGCGACCGGTCGGGGCTCATAGATTTCGCCGATTTGACCGCCAAAGTCACGCGGCACGCGGATCGGCTTGCCGCCCTCATGATCACCTATCCTTCCACCTATGGCGTATTTGAGGACAATGTCCGCGAGGTGTGCGCGCTGGTGCACCGCCACGGGGGGCAGGTCTACATGGACGGCGCCAACCTCAATGCGCAGGTCGGGCTGACCTCGCCCGCGCTGGTCGGCGCGGACGTATGTCACATGAACCTGCACAAGACGTTTGCGATCCCGCACGGCGGAGGCGGTCCGGGCATGGGCCCGATTGCGGCGGCGAAGCATCTCGCGCCCTTCCTGCCGCGCCATCCCCGCGCCGCGGTCGGCGGCGAGAGGGCGATTCCCGCCGTGTCGGCCGCGCCCTGGGGCAGCGCCAGCATCCTGCTCATATCGCACGCCTACATCCGCATGCTCGGCGGCGCCGGGATGACCGAGGCCACAAAGATGGCGATCCTGAACGCGAACTACATCAAGGCCCGCCTGGAGGCGCATTTCGACGTGCATTACGTGGGCAGCCGGGGCCGGGTCGCGCACGAGCTGATCTTCGACCTGCGCCCGCTGAAGGACGCGAGCGGAATTGACGAGACCGACATCGCGAAGCGGCTGATGGATTACGGGTTTCATGCGCCGACGGTTTCTTGGCCGGTGCCCGGCACGATGATGATCGAGCCGACCGAGAGCGAGCCGAAGGCCGAGCTCGACCGGTTCTGCGACGCGATGATCGCAATCCGCGGCGAGATCCAGGCCGTGTTGGACGGGCGGATGGACCGCTCCGACAATCCCCTCAAGCACGCCCCGCACACAGCGGCCGCCGTAGCCGCGGATGTGTGGCCGCATGCCTACTCGCGCGAACAGGCCGCCTATCCGCTCCCGTATCTCCGCGCGAGAAAATTCTGGCCGGGCGTCGCCCGCGTGGACAATCCCCATGGCGACAAGCACTTGGTGTGCTCCTGTCCCGACGTTGGAACCTACGCCGCCCCGCGGGCGTAGAAATCCCGCCCCGTCAGTCCCCCCGCCGGAAGGGAGGGGGCCCGGTTCGCCGGTTTCGTTTTGCGCCGCCGGCGATTTTATGCTTGCGGCCCGGTCCGAAATCCCTATGGTCGCCCGCTTAGTCCTGAAAACGCGTGGAAGTAAGGACGGAAGCGAGTGCCCGCCCGCTCCCGGGCTGGGCCAAAGCGGATTTTCCGCCACAGGCGGAATAATAGAGGGAGAACGAGAATGGAAACGGGTGATTTTACCCCGAACGTAGCGGTGCAGGATCTGCTGTCTGCCGGCCTGCATTTCGGACACCAGACCAAGCGCTGGAACCCGAAGATGAAAAAATACATCTTCGGCGCTCGCAACGGCATCTACATCATTGACCTCGACAAGACCCACGCGTCGCTCAAGACGGCGCTCGGTTTTGTCTACGAGACGATCCTGCGCGGGCGCTCGGTCCTCTTCGTCGGCACGAAAAAGCAGGCGCACGAGCCGATCGTGATGCTGGCCGACCGCACGAAGCAGCCGTATGTCATCAACCGGTGGCTGGGCGGCACGCTCACGAACAACGTCACGATCCGCAAGAGCATCGCGCGCATGCGGGAGATCGAGCGGCTCGACCAGGACGGCAGCCTCGAGAAGATGCCCAAGAAAGAGGTTTCGCGCCTGAAGCACGAGCTCGAGAAGCTGCGGTTCAACCTCAGCGGCATCGCCGAAATGGGCGAACTGCCGGGCGCGATGTTCGTCATTGACACGGAACGCGAGAAGATCGCCGTTGCCGAGGCGAACCGCCTCAACATCCCGGTCGTCGCCGTCGTGGACACGAACAGCGATCCGGACCCGGTTGACTACCCGATTCCCGCCAACGACGACGCGATCCGGTCCATAGATCTGATCTGCAAGCTCGCCGCGGAGGCCGTCGAGAAGGGCCTGTCGGAGTACTCGCGCATCGCCGCCGAGGAGCACCGCCGCAAGGCCGCCGAGGAGGCCGCCACGCAGGCCCGCGCCCGCGCCGCGGAAGCCGCGGCCAAGGCATCCGCCCCCGCGGGCGACAAGGAGGCCGAGGCGAAGAAGCCCGTGCGCCGCGCCCGCGCCGCCAAACCGGCCGCCGAT
>CAYMCD010000172.1:0-4212 GCA_964388845.1 uncultured Verrucomicrobiota bacterium | reverse complement strand
CTCGATGAGATTCTCATCCAAGCGCAATGTCAGCTTTGTATTCATGACGTATATGCATACTCCATGTATACGTCATGGTCAAGTCTGCACGCGAACGTCATGCGTGAGCGGACACGAACCCGCGGCGCGGGAGGTGCGTACGCAGCTGCCGTGCCGCGGGTGAAGTGTGCGCTCCACGCACTTGTTGGAAGTAGGCTTTGTGGGGTTGTATTGGACGGGAATGCGATTCTTGAGGCGCCGGAAGGCTTATAAAGCCTACTTCGTTGCCTGGGGCCGGCAGGGGCGGTCAAGGGGGCGGGGTCTGAATTTGTGCTGATGAACTGTGCGTAATGGTATAGCTCGCCTGTTGCGGCGCCCGCGTGCAACCATGCGCCCTACGGGCTGACGAAGGGGCGTTTCACGCCAAACTTCACGCGTGCCCAGAGCCGATTCCGCATGGCGGGATGTGACTCGGCCCGCGGTCCATACCCATCCATCGCGGTGGACCGCAGGTGGTAATGCACCGGCGTTGCGGCGCCGATGCAATATGCGGGCTGATGGGGGACGCCCCTCTTCGGGGTTTTGCCGGGGATGGGGGGACGTCCGGGCTTTTGGGTTTCCGTCGCGGTGCGGGGTGCGGTGCGGCTTGTCCGGCGGGCGGGGCGGAGTAGACTGGCCAAATGTCGCCGGATGCCACACGGATCAAGACGCGGGCGTTGGAACTCGGTTTCGATGTCGCGGGGATCGCGCGGACGGGCCCGGCGCCGGGCGCGGAAAGTTTTCGCGCGTGGCTGGCCGGCGGTTTCCACGCGGATATGGCGTGGCTGGCGCGGGAGCCGGATCGGCGGTGCGATCCGTCCCGCGTGGTGCCCGGCGCAAAATCCATCGTCGTCGCCGGCCTTTCCTATTTTGTGGCCGATCCCCCCGCAGAGATCTGGGACGACCCGCTGCGCGGCCGGGTCGCGCGCTATGCGTGGGGCCGCGATTACCACGACGAACTGCTGCCGCGCCTGCGCGAGCTCGCGGATTGGATCGAATCGGAGACGGGGCGGCCGGTCGCGAACCGCGCGTATGTGGACACCGGGCCCGTCCTTGAACGCGCATGGGCGGAACGGGCCGGACTCGGTTTCATCGGAAAACACTCGCTGGCGATCCATCCCGACTGGGGCTCGTACCTCTTCCTCGGCGAGCTGATCCTGGACCTCGCCCTGGAGCCCGATCCGCCGGGCAACGATCGGCTCGGCACGTGCGGGAGCTGCCGCCGATGCCAGGACGCGTGCCCGACGCACGCCTTCCCCGCGCCGTACGTCCTCGACAGCAGGCTCTGCATCTCCTATCTGACGATCGAGCACCGCGGCGCCATTCCGAACGCACTGCGCCCGCTGATGAAAAACTGGATCTACGGTTGTGACGAGTGCCAGGACGCGTGCCCGTGGGTGAAACAGTTCTCGAAACCCGGTCGGACGCGCTTCCTCAACTACGATCCCGAATGGGCCGCGCCCCGGCTTCTCGACCTGCTGGCGCTCGATGACGCGGGATTCCGCGACCGGTTCCGGGCGTCGCCGATTCCGCGGACGAAGCGGCGCGGCCTGCTGCGCAACGTTTGCATCGCGCTGGGCAACTCGGGCCGGCCCGACGCGATGCCCGCGCTCGAGCGCGCCGCGCGCGATCCCGAGCCGCTGATCGCCTCGCACGCCGCGTGGGCGCTGTCCCGGCTCCAGGCCGCCGGGAATGGCGAATAACGAATGGCGCCATACGGGTGTGCGCCTGGCGCGCGGCGGGCTGGTCTTTTTACAGTGTCTGTAAATTACAGACGTTGGAAGCGCCCGCGAACTGTTTTTACAGACGTTGGAACTTTGCGCCGGGGGTCCAACGCCAGGCGACGGCGGCGAGGGCGAGCAGGCCGATGTTGCGCGCGATATTGAGCCCCGACATGGATTCGCCGCCGGTGACGGAGAAGCAGCCGCAGGCGATGTCCACGCCGCGGTGCAGGTTGATTCCCATCGCGGCGATGAAGACGAGGAGCATTGCGCAGACGCCGAGCAGCGCGCCGCGGCGGAACCGGGCGCCGAACGCGAGGGCGGCGGCGCAGACGGCCTCGAACCACGGCAGGTAGACCGCGAGCAGGTTGATGGCGTAGTCGGGGAGCAGGTGGTAGCGGTAGACGGCCTCCGCGAAGGCGGCGGGGCCGGCGATTTTCGGCGCGGCCGCTACGGCGAAGATCACGGCGATGAATGCACAGACGATTTGCGCGGCCCGGGGCCGCCACGGCGATGGGGCGCAGAAGGCCATCATTTTTCGACCGGGAGGCCGGCCTCCTTCCATTCGGCGAACCCACCGAGGTAGAGGACCAGGTTCGTGTGGCCCATTTCGCGGAGGTAGAGGCAGAGGTCGAGCGATTCGTCGCAGGTCCGGCCGGAGCAATAGACGAGGATCGGCTGGTCCGGCGTGAGGAATTCCGCGAGCAGCGGATAGGCTTCGGCGCGGCGGGCGTCGGGCAGCGAGAGCGCGCCGGGGATGCGGCCCGCGTAGTAATCCGCGGCGCGGCGGGCGTCGAGCACCAGGGCGGCGCCGCCCTCGGCGAGGGCCCGCGCGGCGGGGGTATCGGCGGTGACGAGGCCCGCCTTGAGGGCCCTGGTCTGCGCGCGCGTGGACCAGGCCTCGCGCCAGGGGATGCGGGAGGGGGACAGGAGCTGGGCCGCGGTGCCGAGCGCGAGGGCCGCGGCGAGGAGCGCGGCGAGCTGTCGTGCCGGGGAGATCGGGTGGGCCGCCATGCCTAGCCCTGGTCGAGGATGCGTATGGGCACATCCACCGGCTGGCTGTGGCGCGGGTGGATGCGGAGCACGCGGCCGTTGAGTTCGGCCTTCGGGACCAGGTCGTTCATCTGGATGCGCAGTCCGTTTGCGCCGTAGGGATGGGTTTCGACGCGGACGGTGGGGACGGGCGGTTCGATGCCGTCCAGTTCCACGGGCGATCCGTCGGCGTTTCGGATGAGCACGAAGGGCGATACGGGCGTATCGGCGGGTTGTTCAAAGATGATTTCGCGCGGGATGACGACGAGTTCGCGGGCGATTGTGAAGGAGACCGGGATTTCCACGCGCGCGCGTTTTGGGTGGTCGGTGTTGATGACGACCGACGCATGGACGGTGGCGGAGATCGGCGCCTTGAGCGCGATGTTGACGCGGTAGTTCCTGTTGGATTCGAGGGTGTCCACGGTGGCGGCCAGCTGGTCCGAGGTTGTCCCGACGGCGGTGATACGGAAGTCCGTGTCGTCCGAGCTGGAGATGGACACCTGGGCGGCCGGCGTGGAGCCGGGTGCGATGCGGGACGCGGCGACCTGGGCGGGCGATACGCTCAACGAGGGGGTGGCGGTCCCCCTGAGCGTGAGAATGGTTTGCGGCTGGGCCGGGTCGTTCGAGTCAACGAAGACGGTTTTTTGCTGGGTGCCTGACTTTCCTTGCAGGGAGAGGCGCGTGGTGATGCGGGATTCGCCGCCGGGCGGAATTTGTTGTTCGGAAATGTTGGCGACCGTGCAACCGCACGACGCGTGGACGCGTGTAATTTCGAGAGTCAGCGTGCCGTCGTTGCGGATCAGGAAGGTGTGTTCGACCGCCTGAGAGGGATCCACGACGCCGAAGTCGTGGACCGGTTCATCGCAAGCGAGTTTGGGCGCATTGGTGGAGGCCGGCTGCTGGGCTGGGAGGGGCAGGACGCAACACGCGGCGACGGCTAGGCTGGACGCGAGCACACGGGCGGTCATGGCAACTCCTGGGTGACGGCGTACGATAGCACAGCGCGCCGGAGGTTCAACCTTTCCCCTCACGCCTGTCGGTAGCAAATGATCTGACCGGTTCTGTAGCAAGTGAAATGGCCGCTGGAATTGTGGAAGGATGGGTCTGTGGAGGAACAGACTATGAGTGGATATCCTGTAGCGGCGGAACTTTCGCTCCCGCGACGCGAGGTCGCGGGGGGCGGCCGAATCGAGGCCGAGACCGATCTGGCCCCCGGCGGGCTTGTCCCGCCGGAGCCCAAGTTTACCGCGCTACCGCGTAGCGGCGGAACTTTCGCTCCCGCGACGCAAGGTCGCGGGGGGCGGCCGAATCGAGGCCGAGACCGATCTGGCCCCCGGCGGGCTTGTCCCGCCGGAGCCCAAGTTTACCGCGCTACCGCGTAGCGGCGGAACTTTCGCTCCCGCGACGCGAGGTCGCGGGGGGCGGCCGAATCGAGGCCGAG
>CAYMCD010000171.1:0-4218 GCA_964388845.1 uncultured Verrucomicrobiota bacterium | reverse complement strand
TCGCTCCCGCGACGCGAGGTCGCGGGGGGCGACTGAATCGAGGCCGAGACCGAGGCCGAGGCCGAGACTGATTTCGATCTGGCCCCCGGCGGGCTTGTCCCGCCGGAGCCCAAGTTTATTGCGCTACCGCGTAGCGACGGAACTTTCGCTCCCGCGACGCGAGGTCGCGGGGGGCGACTGAATCGAGGCCGAGGCCGGCGTTCCAATTCGCTGACACTCGCGATAATTGGCGGTGTTATTCGTGATGCCGAATCACGGCTGCGTGTAGAGCAGGCGCAGGAACCAGTTCGTCTGGGACGGGCGGTCGAACGAGACCGTGTTCGTCCCGCCGCCGTTGGTCGAGATGTTGAACGGCGTGATCGCGGACCAGGTCGCATTGTTCGACACGGAAGTCGCATACCACGGCGTGACGATCCAGTTGTTCGTGTTCCCCTCACTCACAATCGTAACGTTCGTCCCCCAGATCATACGCGTGATCCACGCTTCCGGCGGCTCGGAGGACCATTGGCCCGGATTGGCGTCGTTCGGCGACCACCCGTCGCCGTTCGCCCATGTGAAGTCGGCGTAATTCGTCCCATTCCCCGTCAGCCGGACGCTGTAGGGAGAGTCAAAATCGGAGTCATCGGCCGGGACCTGCACGAACCCATTCATGTTCGCGCCAAACGACAACGCCTGCTCCAGTCCCCCGCCTTCATTGTAAAGGCGGATTCCCATCGGGAGCACGAGCCCCAGGTAGTTGGAGAGCCCGTAGTTCGCGCCGGCGATCTCGCTCATGGCCGCCACATAGAAACCGAATGGAAGGGCGTTGGAATTCAGGGCGGATCCCGGCGGCAGGGTATAGCGATTCTGCACCAGATCGGCCACGAGCCCGTTTGTGGTCGGCACCTGATTCACAACCTCGATCCGCCACCCGCCGATGTTGAATCCGGCGGGACCCGCCAACTCAATGAAATCGGTGAGATTTGTGTCTCCCCAGAACTCCAGGTAGCCCAGGCTCATGTACCGCACCTCGTTGATCCAGACCTGGCCCGATTGATTGCGCGGGATGGCGTAAAACGCCGGGTCGTTGCTGCCGCCGGCGGGGTAGTACTTCGGCGACACGGCGCCGGGGCCGGTGAACTGGGCGCGGATGAAGTACTGGACGACGGTTCCGGTGGTATGCGGGCCCAGATTCGTAAGCGACTGGTACGATGTAAAGTTGGTCAGAATCATGCCGAGCGCGGTGAACGCGCCGCTCGTGCCGACGCGGTAATACGCGGTCATGTTGGTGACGGTCGCGCCGTAGACCGGCGAGACCACGGCGCGCAGGCTGATCGTGTCGTTCGTGAACGGGGCCTCCGGCAGGTGGAAGCCGAGGACCGTCACGTCGGCGGGCGGCTGGGGTTTGCCGAGTTCGATATCGTCCAGCAGCGCGCGTCCCGAGCCGCTGAGGTGGAGTATCCGGAACGCGGTCGGCACGTTCGTGTTGAGAAGGTACTCGAATCGCAGGTAGCCGTTCGACGACGGATTGTTCGCAAAGAGGTTGGTGATGGTCGTCCATGCCGCCCCGTCGTTGGTGCTGTATTGGATGGCCAGGGTCGGGCTGGTGTCGCTCCCCCACTTCGCGTATTGAAATGTGATCAGCCCGATGCCCTCAGGGAAAGTCACCGTGCGGACGAAGTTGTTCAAGTCGCTGTTGAGCCGGAGTGATTGACCGTCATAGGCGTTGTCGCCGTTTACGATAGCATTGGTGATGGTCCAGCCCTGGAACTGGTGGACGCCCGCGGCGTATTGGCTCTTAGGGGGCCATGAGTTGAAATTCTGCGTCCGGAACTCCTCCGGAAGGCCGACGCTGATGTCGTCCACCAGCAGGTCCTGCGGCGGCTGGCCGCCGGCAACGGCGCCCCGCACAACGACATCGTCTAGAGCGACGTTGCCGCTGACCTTGGTCGTATAGAAGAAACGCACCCGCGTCGCATTCGAATTGACCGGAACGTTGTACGTTTGCTCGCTGTTCGAAATGGCGGTGTAGAGCTGGGCCGTCTGCCAGTTTCCGCCGACGAAGGCCTGGACGGTGAAAACCGAACCCGTGTTGATACTGGCGCCGCGCATCCAGAAGCTGACATTCGTCGGCCCCGTGAGGACCGGCGTCTCGGCGTAGTCGCCGGTCGTGTCGAATTTCAGTGAGTTCGGATCCTGCCCGGTATATTCGCCGGACGTATAGGCGCTGAGCCCGTTGAAGGTCCAGCCCTCCGGCGCGGAGGGGGCGGTGGGGAATCCTTCGTTGATCAGCAGGATTGATCCGCCGCCCGAGGGCGTGCTGGTGCTGGTGTTGAGAAGGCGGAGGTAGCGCGCCTGCGACTGGTAGAAGTACAACGAATACGGCGTCCACGCGGTGTCCGTCAGGTTGCTGAGCACGGCGATATTCGTCCACGTGGAACCGTTGACCGATTCCTGCAAAGCGAGCAGGCCGGGCGCCGCGCCGTTGTTTCCGCGTGCGAGCTGAAATGAAAGCGTGCCGTATCCATTGGTGAAGAGCGGGGACTTCAGGTAGTTGGCGGCGTTGCTGCTTCCGGGCAACAGGGCGCTCGGGGCGTCGTAGGCGCCGGCGCTGAAGACGCGGCCCGTGCAGAGCGTCCAGCTGTCCACATTGGTATGGCAGCCGGCGTTGGTGTAGGCGTTGCTGGTCCACGCGGAGAAGTCCTGGAACCGGGAATCGGGCGTGATGGGCACGATCTCGATATTGTCCAGGAGATACGCGTTGGTCCCGGCCGTGGCGCGGATGCGGAAGTATTTCTGCGCGGGATCGTTCACGTTCAGACCGTAGGGCAGATACGACAGGGCGGTGACGGTCAGGGTGGTGGTCGAAAAGAAGCTCGTGCCGTCGGGGCTGAACTCAATCGCGACCTCGGTCAGATCGTTGGTGTAGAGATCCTCATCCCCCTCGAAGCCGGCGCGGTGCCGGAACTGCAGGCGGCTGATGCCGTCCTCAATGCGCGGACTGGAAAGCGATCCGCCAGGCCGGATCGCGAGCGAGGGCGAGGCATAGATCAGCGGGTTCGGATTCGTGGTCAGATTGGCCAGCACATACGCGTTCGAGGCGACCCAGCCCCCGCGCGCGAGCGTGCCGGTGACGCTGAAATTCCAGGCCGAAAAATACTGGTAGGGCCGGGGCAGCGCGCGCAGCGTAATGTCGTCAATCTGGAGCGTTCCCTTCGGACCGCCCCCGCTGACGTTGATGACCGTGCGCGCCCACGCGGCGTTGGTGGGGGCCGCGGCGCGGAGGGTGACGGGGAACCAATCTTCGGGGGTGAACGGAATGTTCGTCGAGACCACCGCGATCGGGCTCCCGCGCGTGGCGCTGTAGAACTCCATTTTGACCTCCTGCACGACGGAGGTCCACGGCCCGAAATTCGTGTTGCTGGTGCCGTCCATCCAGAACCACGCGGTGGTTTCGTAGTCCATGTCCGAGCCGGCGGGAACATCCTGCCAGAGGCCGCCGTAGGTACCGCCTATGAAGAACTGCCACGGCACGCTGCGCCCGCGCCAGTCCACCCGGCCCGAATTGCCGTAGTTGTCCCCGTAGACGAGCGCGGGGCGGTAGTTCCAGTTCAGCGCCTCGTTGCTGTAGACTCCATCGGCCAGGGAAAAATCGCCGTTCCGAATGAGGTTCGTGCCGCTTTCACCGCCATAGGCCGGCGCGAGGTAGTCAACCGCGAAGGCCTTGGTCCCCTCGTGGAACTGGAAACGATAGAAACCCTCGACGACGTTGGTCAGCACGATATCAGGCCCGCTGACGACCGAGGCCGTCCCGGTCATCGGCGCGGAATTGGTCAAACCTACGCCCCAATTCATCGTCCAATTGCCGTTTGCGGCGAATTTGAACTTGTTCGTGGCCCGCTGGCTGATGAAAAAAACGCCCTCCCACTGTTGGTTGGACACCAGGATGAGGTTGTTTTCGCCGGGATTGAATCCCTGCCATTCGCCCGCAACGGTCATGGACGTATAGGAGGACGTCTGCGCGCGGGCATCAGCCCCGAGCAGATAAAGCGCTAAACCAGCGAATAAGAGGCGTTTAAGCATCTGCGTATTCCTCAGCTGTATATACCCCCGCGGCGGGCATTTGCAAAGAGGTGGTTTCAGTTGGAGCCGGGCGTTTGTCCCAAGCGCGACGCGGGCGTCGCGGCTCCATCATAGTGTCTTCAACATGGAGACCCGGCGACCTCGCCGGGCGCTTGT
>CAYMCD010000170.1:0-4222 GCA_964388845.1 uncultured Verrucomicrobiota bacterium | reverse complement strand
CTGGTGGATGCCCGACTCGTGGGCGAAGGCGTTGGCGCCGACGATGGCCTTGTTGCGCTGAACGACGAACCCGGTCATGCGGCTGACCAGCCGGCTGCTGCGCATGATCTCCCGGGTGTTGACGCCGGTCCACGCGCCGCGCAGCGCGTCGCTGCGCGTGCGGATGGCCATCACGGCCTCCTCGAGCGAACAGTTGCCCGCGCGTTCGCCGATGCCGTTGATGGTGCACTCGATCTGGCGCGCGCCGGCCTGCACGGCGGCCAGCGAATTCGCGACGGCCAGGCCCAGGTCGTTGTGGCAATGAACGGAGAAAACGAGGCCGGGCGCCTTCACGCGTTCGACCAGGAACGCGACCAGCGCGCCGAATTCGTCCGGCACGGCGTAGCCCACCGTGTCGGGGATGTTCAGCGTGGTCGCCCCGGCCTCGGCGACGGCGGCGTACAGCTCGGCCAGGTAGGCGCGGTCGGAACGGGTCGTGTCCTGGGCGGAATACTCGACGTCGTCGGTGAACGTCCGGGCCAGCTTCACGGCCTTGACGGAGATCTCGATGTTTTTCTCGCGCGTCATCTTCATCATGTTCCGCAGGTGGATGTCGCTGCCGGAACTGAAGGTGTGGATGCGCCGGCGGGCGGCGGGGGCGAGGGCCTCGCCGGCGCGCTGGATGTCCAGTTCCTTGGTGCGCGCCAGCGCGCAGATCACCGGGCCCGGGATGGCCTGGGCGATCTTCTGGACGGCCTCGAAATCGCCGGGCGAGGCGATCGGGAAGCCGGCCTCGATGATATCCACATTGAGGCGCGCCAGTTGCTTGGCAACCTCCAGCTTTTCGTGGATGTTCATGGTCGCGCCGGGGCATTGCTCCCCGTCGCGCAACGTGGTGTCAAAAATAACAACCTGGTTCTGCTTCTCTTTTTTCATGGCCCAAAGTCCGCCAGATTCCGTGTTCTCCCGTGCCTCAAACAAAAAAACCCACCGTTTCCGGCGGTGGGTCTTCCATCATTTGCCCGGGGTCCGGCAAGGAGGAGGTTCAACCCACCGCCGCGCAAAGCGCGAGGGCTGGCGGGGCAAGTCGAAGCGCGCGCAGCGGGTTCTGCGCGTCCATGCCGGCGCTCGCAATGGGTTGTCCATTCATACGAGCACTATAGGCAGGGCTCCTCGGCCCGTCAACGGTCGGGATCGTCGGGGTCGGGATCGTCGGGACTGTCCCGGTTTTCGTTTGCCCCCAACGGCCTTGCGCCGGTGGAGCAAGTGTTCTCCGGCTACCGGAACACAAGGCCACTCACGCGCGATACGGCGCATCCGCGCCGCGGATGCGAAAACGCTCGCGTTTTCGCCCGCGCGAAGGCGCGGGCGCCGAATCGCGCAGAACGTGTTGTTTCCACCCGGTAGCTGAACGAAACTCCTTCACCAACGGCACAAGGCCGTTGGGGTCGTTCTGCTTAGCGGAATCGGTCTCGGCCTCGGGATCGGCCCTGAAAATGCGGGTGACTCGGACCCCACTCCTACCCCAACGGCACAAGGCCGTTGGGGTCGTTTTGCCGCGTGGAAACAACCGGCGACCAAATCGGTCTGGGCGGAATTCGGTAATAATCCGCTTGTGCCTTCCGCGGGATCATCCGATCCGGACTCGCGCACATGCGCGGCCATTCGCGGTGGCTTCCTCTCCGCGCGGGGCATGGCGCCCCGGCGCATCTACGCATCCATCGCTTCCCTCACGAAAGCATGCGCCGCATGCGCAAACGGCGCAGCGGCGTGATCCAGGCGGACAGCCACTCGGTGAGTAGTTTCATGGCATACCTCGCTGCCCGTTGTGATACAGCATAAGGCTTGCCAAGTCGGCCCGGCCCGCTGATATCGCGCGAAAAAGGCCGTATCCCGCCCTATTGGACGTACGGGCGAAGCACATCCGGACAATCCTGTCCAACGGTGTGCACCGTCAGGGCCCGGCCGCAGACCGATCCGAAGTGACGCGCCATGGCCTCGCGGACGCGTGCCATCGGAGGGCAGGCGGGGCCCAGTTGCGAGCGCAGGGAGGAGACTTTTTCGCCGACCAGCCCGCATCCGATGATGAGGGAGAAGCCCTGGAGATCCAGGTCCACATTGAAGCTCATTCCGTGCAAGGTGACCCAGCGCTTCAGATGGAACCCGATGGCGGCGAGTTTGCCCGCGTCGGTCCACGCGCCGTTCATGCCGGGGCGGCGGTAGGCTTCCAGCCCGAAATCGGCGGCGGTCCGGATGGCAATTTCCTCGAGGTTGCGCAGGTACCCGTGGGCGTCGTTGTCGGCGGAACCGAGTTTCAGGATCGGATACATGACGAGCTGGCCCGGCCCATGATAGGTCACGTCGCCGCCGCGCGAAGCGTGTTCGAGGTCCACGCCGCGCGCGGCGAGTTCCTCCGGGCGGGCCAGCAGAAAATTCCGGCGCCCGCGCCGGCCCAGGGTGATGACGGGGGCGTGCTCGAGAAACAGGACGGTATCCGGAATGGCATCCGCCTGCCGCGCCCGGACGAGGGCCTCCTGGAGGCGCACGCCGTCCCGGTAGCGGACGGGGTCGGGAAAGACAAGGCCGAGGGCACTCACGGAAGAGAAGGCGGAAGGAGTGGTGGAGCCCGGGTGTGGTGGAGTGGCGGGATCCAACACTCCACTACTCCATTGCTCCAACTCCTCTTCTAGTTTTCTTCGTCCGGATTCTGCTGGTCGTAGGTGTCGGCGTCCATGAGGGACTCGAGTTCCGACACATCATCGGGGACGATCTTGAAGATCCACCCCTCCCCGTAGGGATCGGTATTGATCAATTCGGGTTTGTCCAGCAGGGCCTTGTTCACGGACGAGATGGACCCGCTGATCGGAGCGTAGACATCGGAGGCGGCCTTGACGGATTCCACCACCGCCACCTCCTCCTGGGCGGAGAAGGAGTCGCCTTCCGTGGGGAGCTCCACATAGGTGAGATCCGACAGCTGGTCCTGGGCGAAATCGGTGATGCCGACGGTCGCCACTTTTCCGTTCCAACGGACCCACTCGTGCGTCTTGGTGTAGCGGAGCTCGCGGGGTGTATCCATGAATATCCTCTGCCGATGTGTTTGCGCCGGACGCGTTTTCCGATCCGTGCACTTGGGGCTACCTTTTTTCGGATTCCCCCCGCAAGGTCAAGCAAAGATTCGCCGGGAAAGATCCGGACCGGGGCCACGCGCACGCCGGCGAGCCGGCGCCAGGGCGGCCGAGGGTCAGATTTTTGTGGGGGACCGGCAACCGGCGGGCGCGAGCCGCCTTCGTGTCCACCGCCTATTCGCGGGGACCGTCGCGGGCGGTCTTCGCCTGTTCATATTCCGCCATCGCCTGTGGAAGAAGGGCGCGCAGGGCCGCGGCCCGGTCCTTATCGGTGGGATGCGAGGAAAACAGCGCGAGCAATTGCGAGTCATTGCCGCGCGCCGCGGCGCGTTCCCAGATGCGGACGGCGGCGTTCGGGTCGTATCCGGCCTTGGCCATATAGAGGAGCCCGACCGCGTCCGCCTCGGCCTCGTCGCGGCGGGAGTAGCGCGGAAGGATGAGCCCGTGGTACACGAGAAATCCGGCCCCGAGCGCCAGCGCGAGGTCGTCCTTGCCCTTCGCCTCCGCGTAAATCGCGGCGCCGAGCAGGATCAACTGGATGGGCATTTCGCGGGTGAGCGCCTCGGTGGTATGCCGGCAGGTCACGTGAGCGATTTCGTGCGAGAGGACGGCGGCGAGTTCGTCGTCGTCTTTCACCAGGCCCATTTCGGGATGGTATAGCCCGCTGAACACGCCCATCTGCCCGCCCGGCGCGGCGAAGGCGTTGACGATGTTGGTCTCGAAAAGGGTGACTTCAAACGGCAGGTCCGGCAGGTGGGAGGCGGCGGAGATCCGGCCCACCATGTCCTGCAGCCTGGCGGTTTTTTTCGCATCGCTGTTGATGCGGACGCCCTCCGCCTGCATGGTCTTGGCGACGTCGGCGAGGACCTCGCGGCCCATCTGGACGTCATCCTCGATGAGATACATGTTGTTGACGGAGCGACCGGTAACCGCATCCACCGTGGCGCACCCGGAAACCAGGAACGGCAGGAACGCGGGCACCGCGCACAGAATCCGGCGCAGGCGGTTTTTCACGCGGCCATCATAAATCGCCGCCTCCCGTTGGCAAGGCCCGTCGGCGGATCAGGGCAGACGCATCTAAAGGCCCAGCAATTTGAGCAGGTATGCGTGATTCCAGC
>CAYMCD010000169.1:0-4505 GCA_964388845.1 uncultured Verrucomicrobiota bacterium | reverse complement strand
CTTTTGGGCACATGCACCTCAAGCATGCGTGTATGCCATTCCACCACCCGAGCAGCCGGCGATCGAGGGCTGAAACTAGCAATGCGAAAGCCACGGGGCAAGATTTATCCCCGGCGGGGAATCTTGACCTCATCGCGCAAACCCTGTAATACACACTGCGCTGCATCTACTGGCGGTTCAGGCACGAAGGAGGCTCTCCATGCATGTGCGATGGTTCTTGGCGGCGCTGGCGTCCGTGATTCTTTTTTCCTCCGGGTGCGAGCCCTTTACAAGCGACAACGACGAGGGCAAGGTCACTTTTATTAACAAGTCCAGCCACACCGTCACCGTTATACCCAAGGCGCAACCGAACGGTTGGAACGGTTTCTCTTTCGGCCCCGGCGAAACGGTCCGATTCAACAACGCCTACGATGTCTTCTTCGTATATGAACCCCGCTTCCGCGTGAACGTCGGCGAAAACTCGAGCGGGCGCATCCTCTTCATTGACGCCAGCGATCTGACGGTCGAGGCCGAAACCTCATCGAACTAGGACGCCGGCGATCGCGCCGCGAATCGCATCGGCCGGGGCCGCGCCGCCCGCGCGATCGGGCCCGCATCCGGTCGCCCGCCTTTCCATGAAACTCATCATCGCCACGCAAAACGCCCACAAGCTCAAGGAGCTCCAAACGCTTCTCGAAATTCCGGGCCTCGAGCTGGTCGGCGCGGCGGACCTGCGCAACGCGCCCGTCGTCGAGGAGGACGGGTCAACCTTTGAGGAAAATGCAGCCAAGAAGGCGTCCGCGCTCGCGCGCTTCGCCCGCGCCTGGGCCCTCGCGGACGATTCGGGACTCGAAGTCGAGGCGCTCGGCGGAATCCCCGGCGTGCACTCCGCGCGCTACGCCGGGGAACCGGTGAAGTACGCGGCCAACAACAAAAAACTGTTGGACGCGCTGCTGGGCGAAACAAACCGCCACGCCCGTTTCCGGTGCGTCATTGCGCTGTCCAGTCCCTCGGGCGAAGTTCGCTGCGTGGAGGGCGCCTGCGGCGGGGTCATCACGGAAAAACCGCGCGGGCGCAAGGGGTTCGGCTACGATCCCATCTTCCAACCCGATGGACACGCGCAGACCTTCGGCGAAATGGATGCGGATGGAAAGAACCGCATTTCGCATCGCGCCCGCGCGCTGGCCGCCGCGCGGCAGGCCTGGGGCGCGCTGCTCGCCGGAAATCCCGCCGGCTGGTGACGGGGCGCCGTGCGGGAGTTGTTCTTCAACGAGCGCGGCATCCGGGAATTGGCCGCGAATCTGAAAGCCGACTGGCCGGAATTCCCCGAAACCTCCTTTCTCGACGCCATACTGCCCCGCCTGCCGCCCCTGGGCCTGAACGAGCGGAATGCCCTCGTGCGCGAGGCGCTGCACGCCCACCTGCCGGCCGGCTTCCAACAAGCAGCCGCCATCCTTCTGCGCGCGTTGGGGCCGGAGCGCCCCTGCGAGGGACCCGGATCGTATCCCGGTTTCCACCTCATGGCCGTGTGCGCGTATGTCGCGAAATATGGGATCGCCGACCCCGACGCGGCGTTGCCCGCGCTGCGTGAAATGACCAAACGTTTCTCGGCCGAGTTCGCGATCCGCCCGTTTCTCGACCGGCACGAGGACCGTGCACTGGACGAGCTGCGCCGATGGGCCGCCGACCCGGATCCCCGGGTGCGCCGACTGGCCTCCGAAGGGTCGCGCCCGCGCCTGCCGTGGGGCATGCGCCTGCGGCGTTTCATCCGGGATCCGGGTCCCGTCCTCGAACTCCTGGAAGGCCTCAAGGAGGATCCCGAGCCCTTCGTGCGGCGTTCGGTCGCCAACAACCTCAACGACATCGCCAAGGATCACCCGAACCGGGTGGTAGCGACGCTCAAACGCTGGCGCACCATCCCGAATCCCGGCACGCAATGGATCGTCAAACACGCCCTGCGCACCCTGCTCAAGCAGGGCCATCCCGCGGCGCTCGGGCTTCTCGGCTATAGCGGCGAGGTCCGTGTCGCGATCGGAAGTTTGTCGTTGCGCCCGGTCCGGATCGCGATTGGAAATACGCTGCTCATCCGGTTCACCCTCCGATCAACCGCCCGGAAAAGTCAGCGGGTGATGATTGATTACGTGGTGCACCATGTTAAGGCGAACGGGCGCACGACCCCGAAGGTCTTCAAGCTGACAACCCGGGTCCTCGGCCCCGCCGAATCGTGCGCCATCGCGAAGCGGCACTCGTTCAAGCCGATCGGAATCCGACCGTATTACCCGGGCCGCCATGCGGTGGAAATCCAGGTGAACGGACGCCGGCTCGCCAAGAAAACCTTTACGCTGGCCCGCGGCGCATCAGTACGCCGTGGTGCGAAAGACCGGTTGAAATAGACTCGTTTCGCGCCGGCAGATCGCGCGGACCGGGCAGGCGGCGCAGTCCGGCTCCGACATTTCGGGACAGCGCCGCCGGTTGGTGAAGAAAAACCAGTCCACCGCCGCAACGCTTTTCCCCGATTGCGCAACCAGCCGCTTCACCGCTTCGAACGTCGCCTCGCGCACGGCTTGCTCTTCTCCCGCGGACACAACCTCCCGGCCGCACAGGCGCGCACGAAGGGTTGCGTCCTCCACCACGACAACCCCCGTGCGCAGCGCACTGCGCTGCAGGTGATAGTCAATGATGGGCTCATAGGCGCCGCGATCCGTCACTTTCAAAAAGCGTTCCGGGCGATTTTCCAGGATGACCGCAAGCAGCAGCAGTTTCTTGCGCAGCGGGTCCTCCGCGTATCCGGGCATCCGCCCCACATCGGCCAGAAACGCGGCCAGCGGCGCGGGCGAGGCATTGGCCCGGGCGACCCGCTCGGCCGGCGGGGTCTGTTCGCGCGAAAACCATGCGGCGCAGGCCCGGATGATGGCCCTGTTGGAGGGCCAGTCCGGCAACGGATTGAGGCCCGAATCGTCGAGGAAAAGCCGGTCCCACTCCGCCTCCGTGCGCGCGGCCATCCGGTCCGGCGAAAAATAATCCGGGTCCCGCTCCAGCGCGCGCGTGACGCAGCGGAACAGGTAATCGGAGCCCTTGAGATCGCGCCCCTCGATGCGCGCAATCATGGGCCGGTCGTAGCGCCCCGCCCGTTCGCGCCAAAACCCATACTGGTGCGCCGTGGCGAAGAAAAACGCCTCCAACGCGCCGGGTTGGCCCGGCAGGGGAAGCGGCGCGCCCGGCCCAACGCCGGCGAACGTGAACGGGCGCACATCGTCCGCGCGCGAAAGAAATTCCGAAAAGGCAGCGATCCGCCGATCGTCAATTCGCACCATGCCGGCATCGTAGCGAAGCATCAGGCGGCGGGCCAGCGCCATGGCCCATCCCCGGGGGCCGGCCTCATTGTTTGCGACGCGCGTGAACGTAGCGGCGGATCGCCCGGAACTGGCCCGCGCCGTCGAGGCCGGCCTCCCGGAGGACCATCGCGCCGGCCCCGCTGCCGAGGAAATGGCCCTTCCTGAAGGGGTGCAGCGTGTGCGCGCGTCCGGCTTCGGAGGTGACCCAGCGATGCATCGTCGCACGTGTGAACCCGGTGATCCCCATCGCCTCGCGCGCCAGCGCCTCGGGAAATATCTTTTCGCGCCGCGCGCGCGGGAGCAGATCGAACAACTCCGCCGACGCCACGTAAAAGATGTTCAGATTCAGGCCCGCCCGGTCCACCAGCGGCAGCGCCTCCTCGACGAAGGCATACGCCGCGCCGCTCTCCTGCAGGACAACCGTGCCGTCGCGGCGGCGTTTCGGATCGGCGCGGCGCAGGGCATACAGGCCGTCCACCGCGCGCGCCGCCGGCGCGAGCCCCAGCGCCTTGCGATCCGGCACGCGCTCGTTCGGCCGCGTGACGAACGGCGCGATGAGCGCCGGGCGCTTCCGCAGCGCCGCCGCGAGGAGCGGCCACACCTCCGCGGGTTCCCACGGCGTCAGCGTGATCGCCGTCCCGGCCGGAAAGTTATCCTGGAAGACCTGCAGGGCCTGCGGGTCGGCGTGGGTCGGTCCATCCTCGCCCGTTTTCAGGCCGGCGTGCGCGCACACCACGATCATCGGGTTGTGAAGCGCGCCGGGCTCCAGCGCGCGGCGGGACTGGCCGCCGATCGCGTGCAGGCGCGCGGCGATATGGCTCAACGGCGCGATGAACGCCGCGTACGACGAACCGACTCCGATGTGATGCCCGAACGTGGACAGACCCGCGAGCATCGCCGCCATCGCATCCTCGCAGATGCCCCCGATCGAGAGCACGCGAGCATCCGCATTGCTCCGCGCATGCCAGAACCCCTCGGGGAAGCCCTTGGCCGCGTTGCTGACGGACGTGGAGCCCAGGAGGTCCGCCGCCGCGACCATCAGGCCGCCGCCGCTCACCCGGTTCAAATGGTTGCAGACGTCGCCCAGCGCGGCGCGCAGTGTCGTGATGGCGCCCGGCTTCTGGGCCAGCCCCGGGGGGGTGGGCGATGGCGATTGCGCGTAGAGCGCCGCCGTCGCCGGGGCGTTCGCGC
>CAYMCD010000168.1:0-4506 GCA_964388845.1 uncultured Verrucomicrobiota bacterium | reverse complement strand
GCCCGTCTCCGACGCCCAGCGCGCCGCCACCGCGGCGAAATGGCGGACCGGCCAGCGCTTGGCCGGCCCGCGCGCCGCGCCCGGCAGGACGGCGAGCATCGGGCGCGGGAGGGAGCGGCATCTCGCCGCGATCCGCTCCACGCTTGGCGGCGGGATCACCAGGGCCGGCGTCTCGCACGCGCCCGCCGGGGGCGGCGCGCCCATCAGTTCATAATATTCAAGGGCCTGGTGGGACGGCGGCCCGGCGCGGCGCGGCAGCGGATGCGTGAGCAGGATCCGTCGGCCCTGCGCGCGGCGGCCGATCCGCTCGGGGACACGCGCGAGAAACGGCGGGAGCGCGGATCGGATGGAATTCGGGAAAATCACCGCGCGGGCGGGCGCGGCGGCGCGGATCGCGCGCGCGGCGCGGCACATCGCACCCCAGCTGTTGTCGTACGCCAGCACCGCGTCCGGCGCGGCGTGCATCGCCCACAGCGGCGCGAGGGCCTGCTTGGTCAGCAGGATCAGGCGCGACCCGGGCTGCGCCCGGCGCCACGCCTGCAGCGCCGGCATGCTCATCAGCGCGTCGCCGATCCAGTTCACGCCGACGACCAGCACGGGGCCGCTATTTGAAGCAGATGCGGTTGATCCAGGCACGGAACTCCTCTGCCCCGCTCAGCATTTCGATCTCCACCCGCAGGAAAAAAATCGGCAGGTCGCGGCGCTCGATCATCGGGAACCGCACCGCGTCCTTTTCCGTCGTCACGATGATCCGGGCCCCGCGCTGCAGCCCCTTGTTGATCACGTCAATGATCTCCTGCTGGCTGTAGCGGTGGTGATCGGTGTAGCGCTTGTGATAGAGCACCGTGGCGCCGAGCCGGATCAATTCGTCCTCGAAACCCTTGGGCGACGCGATGCCCGAGACGGCGGCGACCGGGAGCCCGCGGATGTAATCGAGCGGCACGCGCTCCTTGGTAAAGAGGTCCTGAAGGTGCTTCGCGGCGTGGCGGCATTCGGAAATTTCCGCGTGCGGGTTGTAGCGCCGCAACTGCTGCTTCAGCTCCGTCGCGCCGTCGCCGTTGGATTTGGTGATAAAGATGAACCCCGCCCGCTTGAGGTTGCGGATCGGCTCCCGCAGGATGCCGCGGGGCAACAGCCGCCGGTTGCCGAAGGGATTGGTGCGGTCCACCAGCACGATGTCCAGCCGGTGCTGGAGGTGCAGGTACTGGAAGCCGTCGTCGAGGATCAGCGTGTCGCAACCGAGCTTCTGCACGGCGTACCGGCCGGCCTTCACGCGGTTCGCGTCCACGATCACGGCGACCTCCGGCAGGTTCTGCGCGAGCATGAACGGTTCGTCACCGCTCAACGCGGAATCGAGCAACAGGTGGCGCCCGTCCGACGCCACGCGCGGCGGCATGTCCTGCGCGCCGAACGTCAGGCGCTTCCAAAGCCGCTTGAAAAACGGATCCTCCTCCTTCCGGTAGCCGCGGCTGAGGATCGCGACCTTGCGGCCGCTCTGCTGGAGGGTCCGCGCGAACACCTCGACGATCGGGGTCTTGCCGGTCCCGCCCACGGTGAGGTTGCCGATGCTGATCACCTGGCAGCCCAGCGCGTGCGGGCGGAACAGGCCCCACTCGTAGAGCTTGAGCCGGAATTGGACCAACGCGCGGAAAACGAACGAGAACGCGCGCAGGACGGACCCGACCACCACGGCGCCGATCCCCTGGCGGCGGTCCTCGATCACGCTCAAGATCTGCGTTTCGAGGCTTTCCAGAATTTTGCGGTAAGCCATATTCGTTATGCGGGCGCGGACGCTGCAGCGCACCGGCAGAGGCCCGATGCTGCCATTCCCCGCCGCGCGCCGTCAAGGTCCGGGCCCCGCCCCGGCCGCCCCCGATCACCGATCACTGCATGCGGAATACAGCCACCCTCATCCGGCCGGGGGGACATTCCTTGTCGCGGAATCGCGGCGTCTGTCGTACACTCGCCGCATGCGTCTGTGGATCAGGCAGGGATGTGCGCTGGCGGGTCTGACGGCCCTTGAATCGGCACGCAAGCCGGTCGTCATCCTCATCGCCACGTCGGCGCTGGCCTTCGTCGGGATGATGCCGCTGCTGATCACGCACACGCTGGACGATTCCGCCCGGCTGGTCCGGGACAGCGCGCTGGCGCTCCACTTTGTCATCGGCCTCGTGCTCGGGGTGCTGATGGCCTGTACCGCGCTGCGGGCCGAGCTCCAGACCGGCACCGCCGGCGCCGTCCTGAGCAAACCGGTGCCGCGGGCGCTGTTTTTCATGGGAAAATACCTCGGCCTCGCCGCGGTGATGCTGGCGTTCTCGCTGCTGATGACCTGCGCGACGATCCTCGCCGCGCGGACGGCCCGGATGCCGTTCGTCCACGACTGGTGGGGCTCGGGCCCGCTGCTGGCCGCGCTGCCGCTGGCCCTCGCGTTCGGCGGCCTGCAAAATTACCTGTTCCGCCGCCCGTTCGCCTCCCGCGCGTTCGGGGCCCTGCTGGTCCTGGTCCCGCTTGCGGTGTTCGCGTCCGGCTTCCAGTCGGGCGAGGAAGCCCCCGCCCCATGGGGCGCGGCGCTGCCGCTCGCGGTCTTGCCCGCGGGCGTGTTGATTGCGCTGGCCATTTTGTTGCTCACCGCGCTCGCCCTCGCCCTGGCCACGCGCCTGGATGTGGTCCCGGCGCTCGTCGCCAGTTCGGTCGTCTTCCTCGCGGGGCTGATGGCCGATTACATCTTCGGGCGCCGCGCGGGCCAGGGCCCCGTCTGGGCGCTGCTCGACGGACTGACGCCGAATTTCCAGCACTTCTGGGCAGCGGACGCCCTCCCGGCGGATGGCGTGCCCTGGGGCTATGTCGCGCGCGCCGCCGGCTATGCCGCCTGCTACCTGGTCGCCGTGCTGGCCGCCGGGATCATCGCCATCCGGCGGATGGAACTGCGCGGATGAACCGCACGCTCCAGAACGCGCTCGGAACGGCGCTCGCCCTGCTGGCCGCCGCGGCGGGATTCCACGAACTGCCCGGCGCCGGCAACCGGCTGGCCGCCGTCGCGCCGCTGCAGCCGCTGGCCGCATGGGCCCTTCTCCTGGCGGCCGCCGCGCTCCTCCGCGCGGGGCTCGCCCGCCGGGCGCACGATGAGAAACGGGCCGGGGACGCCCGCGCCGCCGGAGCGGAATCCGGCGCGCTGTTCGCCGCACAGGGCGAGGCTCCCTTTTCCGCCGCGCGAACCCGCGATCGCTTCGAACGCGCCGGACTGCCGCTGGTTGCGCTCGCCGCCGCCGCGCTGCTCGGGGCCTGGGCCGGGCGGCTGTGGAACCACCCGCCCGCGCCAACCGGCGTCGAACCGCTCCTGGCGGCCGCCTTCCTGTTCGGCGAGGCCTTCGCCCTCTTCCTCCTGGGCCGCTTCCTCATCGGCCTCGCCCGCTCGCCCGGCTTCGAGCCCGCCCGCTCGCCCGGCCTCGCGTGCGGCGTGCTGGCCCTGGCGGCCTTCGCCGCCGCATGGGCCGGAATCGCCGCGCACTTCGGCTGGCCGATGCCGGACCGGATCCTCGCGCGGGCGCTGACCGCGCTGCTGGCGCTGCTGGCCGCCGAACAGGCGCTGCTTTTCCTCGTCGCGCTGTACTCGCATCCCGCGCGCCGCGCGACGTGCGTCGAAAGCCGGTTCGCCGCCGCGCTGGCCGACCCGGCCGTCTGGGCGCGCGAGGTCGGCGCGTCGCTCGACTATCAATTCGGCGTCCAGCCCGGCCACGGCGTCTTCCTGCGCCTGCTGCGCCGCGCCCTCGCGCCGCTGGCCGCCGGGCTGGCGCTGCTCGCCTATGCCTCCACCTGTTTCGTCTTCCTTGAACCGGGCGAGGAAGGCATCCTCGAACGATGGGGCCGCCCGGTGGAGCCGGAATGGCGGCTGTCCGGCGGCGCGCGCGTCAAGGCGCCGTGGCCCTTCGAAACCGTCCGGCGCATCCCCTCCCGCCGCGTGCTGGAGATCCACGTCGGTTTCACGCCCCGCCCGGACGAAGACCGGCCCGCCGTCATCCTGTGGGACCGCCCGCATTATGGGGACGAGGATATGTTCCTCGCCCCGGCCGGGTCGGCCGGCGAGGACACCGCCGTCAGCCTCGTGTCGCTGAATATCCCGATTGAATACCGCATCACCAACCTGGCCGCCTACGCCTACCGGCACAGCAAACCGGACCTGCTGCTGCGCGACGCGGCCTACCGGGCCGTCACCCGCGCCCTCGCGCGGCGGGAGCTGTTGACCCTGCTCGGCGCCGAGCGCCAGGCCCTGCTCGAACAGCTGCCCGGCGAGATCCAGGACGCGTCGGACGCGCTCGGGCTGGGCCTTGAGATCCTCTTTGTCGGGCTGCAGGGCATCCATCCGCCCGCGCCCGTGGCCGAGGCGTTCCAATCCGTCGTCGGCGCGCTGGAGGAGCGCGAGGCGCTCGCCCTCTCGGCCCGCGCCTACGCCGCCTCCGTCGCGCCGCGCGCGGCGGCGGAGGCCGACCGGCAGCGACTCGCCGCGCG
>CAYMCD010000167.1:0-4507 GCA_964388845.1 uncultured Verrucomicrobiota bacterium | reverse complement strand
CTGCGCATCACCGGCGATCTCACCGCGCGCGCGCGGCCCGGCGTGCCGGAACTGCGAAAAGGCGTGGAAATGCTCCTCGACTGGCACGCAAACCCGCCCACCGCGCGCTACACCCTCCGCGACGCCTTCGGCGGGGCGCAGGGGCATCTCGCCGTCACGTGGGCGCAACCGAACACCCCCGAATTCCGATACTTCGAGGGCCGGCCGCTGCGGGCCGCCCCGCTCCCCGACCTCGTCGCGCCCATCCCCGGGACCGACATCAGCTGGATGGACCTGAGCCTGTCTTTTCTCTGGTGGCCGGATCCCCGGACGGTCGGCCGCGAGGACGTCCGGGGCCGCTCGTGCTGGGTGGTGGATGTCCCCGCGCCCGGCGCCTTCGCCGGCTGCGCGGGCGTCCGCATCTGGATTGATCCGCGCATCCATATCCTGCTGAAGGCCGAGGCCCACGACGCGCACGGGGCGCCCCTCCGCCGCCTCGAGGTCAAAAGCTTCAAGAAGATCGGCGGGCGCTGGGTCATCAAGGACCTCGAACTCACCAGCCGGCCCGCGCGCTCCAAAACCCTGCTGCGCGTCCGCACCGTCGAGGACCGGACCCGAAAAATCTTCGCGCGGCCCGACGGCGCCGAGGCGCCGGAGGACGGCGAATCCGGCGGCCCCGCGGCGGAGGACGTGGAACCCGTCGCGCCCGTCGAGATCCCCGCCGGGGAACAGGCCGGCGCCGGTTAGAGCGGTTCTCAATAGCCTTGTCTTCCCGGTCGGGAAGCGCGCGCGCCCTATCGAAACGCCATGACGAGGATCGCGGCGACCGCCAGGCCGACGCCCGCGTAGGCCGCCGGCGACAACACCTCGCGCAGGAACAGCACGCCGAGCGCGTTGCTCAACACAATGGACGTCGCGCCGAACAGCGCCATCGTCTTGCCCAGCGGGATATTCGCGAAAACGTACAACTGGCCGAACGTCGCGACCTGGCGGATGAGCTGGTAGATCCAGAACCAGGCCGCGCCCATCATCGCGAGATCGAATCCATGCCGCTTCATGTAGGCCCGGGCCATGAAGTCCGACGCGGTGAACAGCATCTGCGTGCCCATCAGGATCAGGAGCGGATGGGCGGCGGCGGGATGCATCGGCGGAAGTAGATAGCGGTTCGGCCCACCGCCGGCAAGCGCGCGGATTGCGGTTTTTTCCAATGTCTGTAAATTCCAGACGTTGGAACCGGCCGCCCACCCTTTTTACAGACGTTGGAACTTTTCGCAATGAACGATGCGCCGAAGCCGGACCTGCTGGGCCTCTCGCCGGACGCCCTCGCGGAGCAGCTCCGGCGCTGGGGCGAAAAACCGTTCCGCGCCAGGCAGATATACCGCCAGTTGCACGTGAACCTCGCGGCGGACGCGGCGGAGATGACCGATCTCCCGGCCGCGCTGCGGGCGCGGCTCGCCGCGGAGGCGCGGATCGGGACGCTGACCCGCGCGGCGGTCCACGAGGGCGACGGCGGGCTCACGCGCAAGGCGCTGTTCAAGCTCGCGGACGGGTCGCCGGTGGAAACCGTGCTGATGGTCTACGAAGACCGCGCAACCGTCTGCGTGTCGAGCCAGTCGGGCTGCCCGATGGCGTGCGTCTTCTGCGCGACGGGCCGGCTCGGCTTCCTGCACGACCTCACGCCGGGGCAGATCGTGGAGCAGGTGTACTGGGCCGCGCGCATCCTTCGGCATTCGTCATTCGACCTTCGCGCCCTGACGAACGTCGTCTTCATGGGCATGGGCGAGCCGTTCAACAACTACGCGAACTGGCGCGCCGCGGTGGAGATCCTGCACGACCCGGACGGCTTCAACCTGGGCGCGCGCAGCTACACCGTTTCCACCGCCGGCCTCGTGCCCGGCATCCGCAAGCTCGCCGACGACCCGCTGCCGATCAACCTCGCGGTCTCCCTGCACGCGCCGGACGACGCGACGCGCACGGCGCTGATGCCGGTGAACAGGAGCTTTCCGATCCGGGCGCTGCTCGACGCGGTGCGCGACTACACGGAGAAGACGAACCGGCGGGTCTCGTTCGAATACGTCCTGCTGCAGGAAAAGAACGATTTTCCCGCGCAGGCCGACGAGCTGGGCCGCCTGTTGCGCGACAGCGGCATCCGCCCGGCGCTGATGCACGTGAACCTGATCCCGTGGAACCCGGTCCCCGGCGCGCCGCTCGGCCGCTCACACCGCCGCCGCGTCCTGGCCTTCCAGGAGGCGCTGCGCCGGCACGCGGTCCCCTGCACCGTCCGCGTCGAACGCGGCGTGGACATCGGCGCCGCCTGCGGCCAGCTCGCCGGCACCGCGTGAGGGCGATCGCGGCGAATTCACCCCAGAGGGCATTCCACATTTCACGGGCGGACAAATAACCAGGACTATCCCCGGTTTTCAGTGGTGAATTTTCGCAATGTGTTGGCGTAACGAAGCGCGTGGGGCGTGAGAAGTGAAACGACCCCACCGGCCTTGCGCCGGTGGTGAAGGAGTGGGGAGAGGCTACCGGGGAAAACAACCGAGTCGCGCGATTCGGCGCCCGCGCGCTCGCGCGGGCGAAAACGCGCGCGTTTTCGCATCCGCGATGCGGATGCGCCGGATCGCGCAGGGCTGGCCCCGTTCACCGGTAACCTGGGAACTTTTGCTCCATCCGACTTCGCGCTGCTTCGGCGGGACTGCGCCGGCGCAAGGCCGGTGGGGGCCTGCAAAATCCGGGGAATGTCCTGACAAATAACTCGTTTACGCTGTCCGGCGCGGGCCGTAGGATGCGCGGATGGCGTTGAGAGTCCTTCATGTCGGCGATATCGTCGGGGCGCCGGGGCGCCGTATTTTCGCGCGGCTGATTCCGCGCCTGCGCGCGAAGTGGAAACTCGACGCGGTGATCGCGAACGCCGAGAACGCGGCGGCGGGACGCGGATTGACGCCGGCCCTGGCCGATGAACTCTTCGCGGCGGGCGCGGATGCGCTCACCCTTGGCGACCATGCGTGGGACCAGAAGGAAATCATCCCGTACCTGATCCGCGAACCGCGCATCGTGCGGCCCGCCAATTTTGCGCCCGAGTGCCCGGGCAAAGGCTGGTCGCCGATTGATCTGGCGGGGGGCGCGCGCATCGCCGTCCTGTCGCTCATCGGCCGCGTATTCATGCCGCCCGCGGACTGCCCCTTTCGCACGGCGGACGCGATGCTGCAACAGATCAGACACCCGATGGTCTTCGCGGAGATCCATGCGGAGGCGACGTCGGAAAAAATCGCGCTGGGCCGCCACCTTGAAGGCCGCGTGACGTCGCTGGTCGGCACGCACACCCATGTGCAGACGTCCGACGAAACGGTCCTGCCGAAGGGCACGGCCTACCTGACGGACCTGGGCATGACCGGGCCGAAGGATTCGGTGCTGGGGCGCGACGTGAACTCGGTGCTGAAGAAATTCATCACGGGCCTGCCTCACAAGTTTGAAGTCGCGGAGGACGACGTCGCGCTCGAAGGCGCGATCATCACGGCGGATCCCGCCACGGGCCGCGCCACCGCGATCGAACGCCTCCGAGAGCGCTGACCGCCATGGAATCACCGACGCCCGCGCCGGCACGCAAGATTTACCGCGTCACGGAATTGACGCGGCGGATCAAGGCCGTGCTGGAGGACGACATCGGCGCGGTGTGGGTGGAGGGCGAGGTATCCAATGCGCGGGCCTATCCGTCGGGGCACGTGTATTTCACGCTGAAGGACGAGGCCGCGCAGCTTTCCGCGGTCCTTTTCCGCAACGTGGCGGCGGCCAACCCGGTTCCGGTGAAGGACGGGGCGAAGCTCCGGCTGTACGGCGAACTCACGGTCTACGAGCAGCGCGGCCAGTACCAACTGGTGGTCCGGCGCGTCGAGAACGCGGGGCTCGGCGATCTGCACCTGAAATTCGAGGAATTGAAGGCCCGACTCCAGGCCGAGGGCCTGTTTGACCCGGCGCGCAAGCGACCGCTGCCCGTCCTGCCGAGCGCCATCGGCGTCGTCACCTCCCCCGCCGGCGCGGTGATCCGCGACATCCTGCACGTGCTGGCGCGGCGTTTTCCGGACCGCCACATCCTGCTGGCGCCCGCCCGCGTGCAGGGCGCGGGCGCCGCGGAGGAGATCGCGGGCGCGCTCGATCAGCTGAACCGCGCGGGCGGCGTGGAGGTCATCATCGTGGCGCGCGGCGGAGGGAGCCTGGAGGACCTCTGGGCGTTCAACGAGGAGGTCGTCGCGCGCGCCGTGGCCCGCTCCGCCGTTCCGGTCATCTCGGCCGTCGGCCACGAAACGGATTTCACGATCTGCGATTTCGTCGCGGACCTGCGGGCCCCGACGCCTTCGGCCGCGGCGGAGCTGGTCATCGGGCGGAAGGCGGATTTCGAGGAGCGGATCCGCGTCCTGCGCCGCCGGCTCGCCCACGCGTTTCGGGCGCGATCGCTCGAATGGCGCAACCGGCTGACCCGCGCGGCGCGCAGCTATGTGTTCCGCGAGCCGCGGCACCTGCTCGACCG
>CAYMCD010000166.1:0-4553 GCA_964388845.1 uncultured Verrucomicrobiota bacterium | reverse complement strand
CCGCTGATGCACATCATCGCCGCGAAGGCGGTCTGTTTCCTCGAGGCGCTGCAGCCGGCCTTCCGCGACTACGCGCGCCGGGTCGTCGGCAACGCGCAGGTGCTGGCGGAAAATCTGGCGGCGGAAGGGCTCCGCATCTGCTCGGGGGGGACGGACAACCATTTGATGCTGGTGGACCTGAGCCCGCTCGGCGTGACCGGCAAGGACGCGGCCGTGGCGCTCGACAGGGCGAGCATCACGGTCAACAAGAACGCGATCCCGTTTGACGAGAAGAGCGCGTTCGTCACCTCGGGCATCCGCATCGGGACGCCGGCCGTCACGACGCGCGGCATGCAGGAGAACGAGATGGACCGGATCGCGGATTTCATCACGCGGATCCTGAAGGCGCCGCGGGATGAGGCCCTCATCGAATCCGTCCGTCAAGAGGTCGTGGATCTGACGGCCCGGTTCCCGGTGCCGTGAGCTAGAGCATTCCTCAAGAGTTTTTTCCTGATCTCCGGGGAGCCCACGCGCCCCGGTCAGGGAGACAAACTATTGAGAACCACTCTACTCCGCGACGGCGCGCAGGCGGAGGAAGGCCGCGGCGTCGCCGACCGTTCCCGTGGCGACGGGGTAGGACCACGCCGCGGCCATCGGGGCGGTGGTGGCGACGGGTGTCCACGGGCCGGAGGGCGTCGGGGCCGCGTCGAGTTCGTAGCGTTGGTGGGCGAGCGCGTCGTGTCCGGCGCTGAGCTGCGCGCCCTCGCGCTGGAGCGCGCGAAACGCCGGCGGCGCGGCGAGATGGGCCAGCCGGTTCGGCTCGTCGCGAACATCCAGCAGGAAGCGGAAGGCCGCCGGGAGTCTCGCGCGCCAGGCGATCTCGTTGTGGCCCTGTCCGCAGCCGATTCGCATGAGCAGATCGTGGTTCGGCGCGTAGCCGATGGCGAGCAGGCTGTCGTAGGCCGCCCAGGGGTCGTCCCAGTAGTATCCGCCGGGCAGCGTGCCGATCTGCCCCTCGTCCGTGCCGGTGTCCAGGTAGATGCGCATGGGCTGTTTGGGTTTCGAGGGCAGGGCGGCCTTGTAGTTCGGCGCGCGGGTGAGGGCCGGGGACATGGCGAGGATGCCGCCGAAGACGTTGGTCTCGAATCCCGCGTAGAGGCTGAAGATGCCGCCCATGGAGGAACCGCCGGCGAGGGTGTTGCGGCGGTCGTTCAGCGTCCGGAAATTGTAATCGAGCGTGGGGCGGACATTGTCCACGAGGAAGCGGAGGTAGGCGTCGGCGCGGCCGGGACTCTCGCCGGGATAGGTGTCGCCGGCCGGATTGTATTCCCACCGGCGCCGGTCCGGGTAGTTGAAGACGCCGACGAGGATCGCCTCGCGCATGCGCCCGCCCGCGGCCTCGCGGTGCGCGGTGGTGTCGGCCTCCCACGAACCGAATCCGAACACGTCGGCGCCGTTCGTGAGGTTCTGGCCGTCGGTGAAGTAGACGACCGGGTAGCGCTTCCACGGATGCGCGTCGTAGCCGCGCGGGAGCACGATGGCGATGTCGCGCCCGTCAACGGGCGGATGCGAGGAGCCGACGCTCCAGACTTCCTTGCGCGGGCCGGCCGGCGAGGCGGCGGGCCAGTAGTTGAAAAGCTCGCCGTCCTGCAGCAGGAGGGCGTCGAGCGGCGTGAAATAGTCGTTGGCTGTGGCGCCGACGCCGGTGGGGAAGGGCGACTTGTCGAAGCCGCCCCGCCCGTCGGCGATCACGAACTGGAGCCATTCGCCGGCCTCGCCGATCCCGTCGGCGCGGTACAGGAATTCGCCCGCGGTCCGGCCCGGGCCCTCGTTCGACAGCGCCGCCGAATAAAAATTCGTGTCCGCGCCGGAGGTGTAAAGAATCGCCGGGTTGGTCCAGCTGGTGTAGTAGAAGACGGTCTTGCCGGGCCGGGGCGCGGCCGGTGCGTCCGGGATATTGGCCGCGCGATCCGGGCCGGGCTCCCAGCGCACGTTCGCGCTGTTGCAGTACGCGTTGCTGGCGCCGCTCCTCGCGATGAACTTGTAATTCAGAGCCGTGCCCTTCTGGATCGCGACCTGGCCGGTCCAGACGTTTCCGGCTGTCCAGCGGAGCTTGACCGCGCCGGTCGGCGCCCAACTGCCGAGATCCGGATGGCCGCCGGCCACGTGGACGTTGGTTCCGAATCCCACGTCCCAGGCGATGCTCAGCGGGAGGACCGCGCGGTCCGGGCTGCGCGCCGACCCGGGCGTGGCGGCCGCCGCGTTCAGCAGGACGGCGGCCGCGCAGATCGAATGACGCATCATGGGATAAACTGTACCACGCGGCGGCAAATTTTCAGCGTCGTTTCGGAATTGAAAATGCGGATCGGGCGGTTATTCTGTCCGGATTTTCCGGCGGCATCCGATTGGCGTCGGGCGGCGCCGGATTTTACCCCAGCGAGGCGACTATGGCGGACGAACTGCAGCACCTGATCGAGCGGATCCAGCGCGAAGCCGTGGATGCGGGCGAACGCCAGGCGGCGGACATCCTGGCCGCGGCCAAGGAACAGGCGGCCGCGCTGGTGGCCGGGGCGGAACGGGAAGCCGGGATGCGCCTCCAGCGGGCGGAGCAGGACGCGCGGCAATTCACCGAGCGCAGTCTCCAGACCCTGCGACAGGCCGCCCGCGACCTGCTCATCAGCGTGGGGCAGGGCGTCGAAAGCATCGTGTCCAATCTCGCGGCCGAGGCCGCCGGGGGGGCGATGAACCACGAGACGGTTCGGGACATGCTGGTGAAGCTCGCGGAATCCTACGTGGGCCGGACGGACCGCGAGCGGCGGATCGAGCTGATGGTGAGCCCGGAAGACCAGGCGCGTCTCCTCCAGTTCTTCAAGGACCGCTACCTCGAGAAGCTCCAGCAGGGGCTCGTCATCCAGGGCGACGAGCGGATCCTCAAGGGGTTCAAGGTCCAGCTCGCCGACGGGCGGGTCACGCACAGCTTCACGCCCGAGGCCATCGCCGAGGCGCTGTCGAACTTCCTGCGCCCGCACCTCGCCGACCTCGTCTACCGGGTGGCGCGTGAGGGCGGCGCAAAATGAGGTATTACTACTTTGTCGCCGCCCTGCCGGCGGTGTCGTTGACGGCGCCCCCGCCGATGCGCCCCGACGAGTATCGCGCGGAGGCGCGCCGCTTGCTCGACCCGTCGGACGCGGACGAGCTCGACGCCCTGATGGACGGCGACGGGGCGGCGGCCCGCGGCGCGCCGGCGGCCCGCTGGCGCGCGGCGAACACGCAGATGCGCAATGCCTGCGCCCGCATCCGCGCCTCGCAGCTCGACGTGGACGCCGCGCCGCACCTGCGCCCGCACGCGGGCTACAGCAACTATATCGAGCAGGCCGTGGTCGAGGCCTACGCGAAACCCGAACCCCTGGAGCGGGAGCTCTCGCTCGATCGCTTCCGCTGGGCGCTGCTGGACGATTGGGCGCGCGAAGCGCCGTTCGGGTTGGAGGCGGCGCTCGCCTACGGGCTGAAATTGAAACTGGCGGAGCGCTGGGCGCGCCTGACGGACGGCGCCGGGCGCGCGCGGCTATTGGAAACCGTACAACGCGTGCGCGAGACCTTCGCGGCGCGGACCTGACACTTGAGGAACCAACGCTGATGAGCACGACGCACGTGGGCAAGATCAAAGGGGTTAACGGCAACCTCTTGCGTGTCGAATTCGCCTCGCCGGTCGCGCAGAACGAAGTGGCCTATGCGCGCGCCGGAGACCTGCGCCTGAAGGCGGAGGTGATCCGCATCCGCGGGAACACCGCGGAATTGCAGGTCTTCGAGGACACCGGCGACCTGCGCGTCGGCGACGCCGTGGAATTCACCGGGGAGCTGCTCAGCGTGGAGCTGGGCCCGGGCCTGCTGGGCTCGATCTACGACGGCCTTCAGAACCCGCTGCCCGAGCTTGCGGCGGAGAGCGGATTCTTTCTCCAGCGCGGGAAATACCTGCCCGCGCTGGACCGAAAGAAGCGCTGGTCCTTCACGCCGTCGGCGCGGGCGGGCGATACGGTCCAGGCGGGCGACACGCTCGGCGCGGTGCCCGAGGGCATCTTCACGCACCGCATCATGACGCCCTTCCGCCTGCGCGGGCGCTGGACGGTGCAATCCATTTCGCCGGCCGGCGACTACACGGTTGAATCCGTCGTGGCGACGCTGAAGGACGAGCGGGGCCGCACGCACGAGGTGGCGCTGATGCAGCAATGGCCGGTCAAGCTGCCGATCAAGGCCTACGCCGAGCGCCTGCGCCCCACCGAATCGCTGGTCACCAAGGTCCGCATCGTGGACACGTTTTTCCCGGTCGCGCGCGGCGGCACGTATTGCATTCCGGGCCCCTTCGGCGCGGGCAAGACCGTCCTGCAGCAGATCACCAGCCGCTACGCGGATGTGGACATCGTGATCATCGCGGCGTGCGGCGAGCGCGCGGGCGAGGTGGTGGAGACGCTGCGCGAATTCCCGCATCTCCAGGACCCGCGCACCGGCCGGAGCCTGATGGAGCGCACGCTGATCATCTGCAACACGAGTTCCATGCCGGTCGCGGCGCGCGAGGC
>CAYMCD010000165.1:0-4628 GCA_964388845.1 uncultured Verrucomicrobiota bacterium | reverse complement strand
TGGACCCGCCGAGTCGCGGCGCGTCAGGGATGCCGCGCCCTACCGAACAGACCCCGCGAATTGCCGCGAATGGGAACCCCGGAATCGGAATCGAAGCCAACCACGGAAGAACACGGAAATTCACGGAATATCAGGGAGGTCATTGGAAGGTTGGTCATTCGGTCATTCGTCATTTCCTCTACTTCCGTGTCTCCCGCGTCTCCGCGGTGATGCTATTTGCAGGTTGGGCCCATCGGCGGCGGATCGCCGTCAGTCGCATGCGCCGGACCGTCCGGCGGGCGCGTCACCGCCCACGCGCCGGCGCCAGATTTCCGCGAGGCCGCCGGCGGCGGTCTCCCGGTAGCGCGGCGACAGGTCGCGGCCCGTGCGGTACATCGCCTCGATCACCTCGTCGAAGCTGACCCGGTGCCGGCCGTCGGTAAGCAGCGCGAAGGTCCCGCACTCGTACGCCCGCAGGCCGGCGGTCAGGTTCCGCTCGATGCAGGGGATCTGCACGTAGCCCTGCACGGGGTCGCACGTGAGCCCCAGGTGGTGCTCCATCCCCATTTCCGCGGCGTATTCAATTTGGGCGCGCGTGCCGCCGAGCAGCTGCGCGGCGGCGGCCGCGGCCATCGAGCAGGCCGAGCCGATCTCGCCCTGGCAGCCGACCTCCGCGCCGGAGACCGACGCATTGGCCCGGATGAGCGACCCGATCAGCCCCGCCGTCGCCAGCGCGCGCAGGATATCCGCGCGCGCCAGGTCCTGGTGTTCCTCGAAATAGTAGAGCACGCCCGGCACCACGCCGGCGGGCCCGCAGGACGGCGCGGTGACGATCCGGCCGCCCGCCGCGTTCTCCTCCGCCACGGCGAGGGCATAGGCCGCCAGCAACGCGATATCGCGCTGCGGGCTCGACAGCGACCGCGCGCGCGCGAACGTCACGGGGGCGCGGCGCTCCACCTGCAGCGGCCCCGGCAGCAGCGACTCGGTGGACGCCAGCCCGCGCTCGATGCTCTGCCGCATCGCCGCCCAGACCGGCTCGAGCCGCGCCCAGCAGTCGGGCTCGTGCGCCTCCACGAATTGCCAGAGCGCCCACCGGCGCTCGTCGCAGATCCGCAGCGCGTCGGCCAGCGTCCCAATCGGATAGACGCTCGGCGGCGCGCGCCGCGCGAGGCCCTCATCATCCGAGAGCGATCCTCCGCCAATGCTGTAGGCGGTCCACACCCGCAGCCGCGCGCCGCCCGCGTCGAAGGCCTCGAACAGCATCGTGTTCGGGTGCACGGGGGTCGCCGCCTTTTCGTCCCACTCGATCTCCACCGGAACCGGGTCGAAGGCGGAGGCCAGCGACCGATCGGTCCAGTGGCCCCGCCCCGTCGCCGCCAGGCTCCCGCGCAGCGTCACGCGGAACCGGGCCGGCGGGTCCGCGAACAGCGCGCGGAACAGGCGCGCGGCGCGCTCCGGCCCGATGCTGTGCGAGCTCGACGGACCGGCCCCGATCTTGAACGTCTCAAAAATGGATTCAACGCGTCCGCGCATAACTGATTTCCATGGGTTGTCCCGCCCGGAAAAACACACCGGGCCGGCGCATACCTATAGCGGACGGCGTCCCCCGAACGAAGCGCAATCCCGCCTTTATGTTTCGCATTAACCGGCTATGATTTGGCCATGAACGTTGATGCCATGCTGGAAACCCTGAACCGCCAAAAGGTGGACTACCTGCTGATTGGAGGCGTCAATTTTTTCCTCCGCCACGACCCGGTTCTCACGTTTGATGTGGATGTTTGGATTGACGACACCGCCGAGAATCGCGCCCGATGCGTCAACGCCCTCATCGACCTGGAGGCGACGTGGGGAGAAACCGAGGCCACATGGGGGCCCATCCGACCCTCTGGCGGCGACTGGCTTTCGCACCGCTCCGTGATCTGCCTGCTGACCCGGGAAGGGCCTCTTGATGTCTTCCGCAAGGTCCGGGGGTTGCCCTCCTGGGCCGAATGCGCCGGGAGGGCGCGGGCCGAACAAACCACAAAGGGCGTGCCGTACCGCGGGCTTTCAGACCCGGATATGCTCGCCTGCCAACTCGCACTGGACGATGCGGAGCAAAAAGTTGATCGCATCCGCCGGCTCAAACGGGCCCTTGAGGTAAACGCCCATGACGCCCAATGAACTTCGCGCCCAGGAGTCGCTCCGCAACCATGTGTATGACAAGCGGACGCGATGGAACGATCTGCTGGCCCGTATTCGCTGGGCCGAACAAAAGGTCAAGCGCGCAACGCCGGCCGCCTGCATCGCCAAGCAGCGCCTGTTCGAGCGCACCCCCAACGAATCGGCGAAGCGCTGAGGCCATGCACGACGCCCGGCTTCCAACGCGCGGTCGCGTCGCGGTCGGCATGAGCGGCGGTTTGGACTCGTCGGTCGCCGCGGCCCTGCTCGCCGACGCCGGATGGGAAGTCATCGGCCTCACCCTCCACATGTTCAAGGACGGCTCGCGCTGCTGCTCGCTGGAGGACGTCCAGCGCGCGCGCCGCGTGTGCGAGCGCCTCGGCATCCGCCACTACACGCTCAATGTGGTGGACGCGTTCGAGGAACGGATCATCCGCCCGTTCGCCGCGGCCTATGCCGAGGGGCGCACGCCGAATCCCTGCATCTTCTGCAACCGACATTTCAAGTTCGGCGAACTGGTCGCCCGCGCCCGGGCGCTCGGCTGCACGCGCGTCGCGACCGGGCACTACGTCCGGCTCCGGACGGATCCCGACGGGGCCGCCCGGCTCCAGCGCGGGCGCGATCCCGGCAAGGACCAGTCCTATTTCCTGCACCGGCTCACGCAGGACCAGTTGCGCGCGTGCCTGTTCCCGCTCGGCGACCTGCTCAAGGGCGACGTGCGCCGGATCGCCGCGGAAAAACAGATCCCGACCGCGGGCATGCGCGAGACCGCGGACCTCTGCTTCATCACCGCCGCGGGACCGGCCCCTCTGGTCGAGCGGTACCACCCCGCCGCGCGGCGGCCCGGCCCGATCGTGGACGAATCGGGCCGTACGATTGGCGCCCACGAGGGCATCCACCATTTCACCGTCGGCCAGCGCGAGGGCCTCCGCGTCGCCGCGCCGCAACGCCTCCACGTCCGCGAGCTCCGGGCCGGGACCAATACCGTCGTGGCCGCCCCGCGCGAACGGGTGCTGAGCCGCGGCTGCATCCTCTCCGATGTGTTCTGGCAGGCCGGGCGGCCGCCCCCGCCCGGCGCGTCCCTCACCGTCCGGCTGCGCTACCAGCACCCCGGGGTTGCAGCCGGGCTGGAGCTGGGCGATAGTGGGTCGGCCCGGATTCGCTTCGCCGAACCGCAGTTCGCCGTCGCGCCGGGCCAGGCGGCCGTCTTGTTCGAGGGCGACACGGTCCTCGGCGGCGGCTGGATCGAGGGCGTGGAGCCATGAAATTCGACATACCCGATGTGCGGGCCGCAAACGCCGCGCCGCGCGCCGCGCCGGACGACAAGGTCGGGGCCCTCCGCGCCCGGCTCCGCGCAATGGAGTCGGTCATCGTCGCCTTCAGCGCGGGGGTGGACAGCACGCTCCTCGCCGCGATCGCCGCGCAGGAGCTGGGCCCGCGCGCGCTCGCCGTCACCGCCACCTCGCCGTCCTTCCCGGCCCGCGAGCTGGCGGAGGCCCGCGCGCTGGCCGCGCAGCTCGGTATCGCGCTGCGCGTGATCGAGTCGAACGAACTCGCCAACCCCGACTACGCCAACAATCCGAGCAGCCGCTGCTACCACTGCAAAACGGAGCTGTTCGGCCTGCTGCGCCGCATGGCCGACGCCGAGGGCTTCGCGCACGTCGCGGACGGCACGAACGCGGACGATCTCGACGATTACCGGCCCGGCCGAAAGGCCGCGCTCGAGCGAGGGATCGCGAGCCCGCTCCAGGAGCTGGGGTTCACCAAACTCGACATCCGCGAGGCCTCGCGCTCGCTCGGCCTGCACACCGCCGAAAAGCCCGCGTTTTCCTGTTTGGCCTCGCGCTTTCCCTACGGCGAGAAGATCACCGCCGCGGCCCTGAAGCGCGTCGAACGCGCGGAAAACGGGCTCAAGGACATGGGCTTCGTGAACCTGCGCGTCCGCGCGCAGGGCGACACCGCCCGGATCGAACTCGACGCGGCCCAGATCGCCCGCGCCGCGGCCGACCCGCTGCGCGACCCGATCGTCGCGCTGCTGAAGGACTGCGGATTCCGCTACATCGCCCTCGACCTGCAGGGCTACCGCCGCGGCAGTCTCAACGAAGCGTTCACGAGGCCGGATCGCCCCGTGTAGCCGCCGCCACGATGCGCGCGAGGGTATCGTCGGAAAGCGAAACCGGATTGCCCTTCATGCTGCTCGTCGCCTGGGCCAGCCGCGCCAGCTCCAGGGCGTCGTCCGCGCGGACGCCATAGGCGGAGAGGGCGGGAATCCGCATCCGCGCGGTCAGCGCGCGCAGCCACGCCACCCCGTCCTCCGGTACCGCGGCCGGATCGCCGGTGAGCAGCCGCGCGATTTCCCCGAATTTCCAACGTCTGGAAAAACGGTCCGCGGCGACGTCCAACGTCTGTAAATAATTCGCCTCGAATACGCCCGGCAGCAAGGCGGCGCACACCGCGCCGTGCGGCGCGCCGCAACGCGCGCCGATCGGGCC
>CAYMCD010000164.1:0-4717 GCA_964388845.1 uncultured Verrucomicrobiota bacterium | reverse complement strand
GGAGGGCGCGCGCGCCGTGGATTGTCCGTGCGGCCTGCGGTTGCGCATCCCGCCCGACTGGTCCGGCGCCGCCATCCGCTGTCCGCGCTGCGGCCACGTCCACGACGCCGGCCAATCGCCCTGACCCGGCGGGGCGCGGACACAAACATGTTGCCCGCGGCGGCGCGGTCGCACAAGATGCGCGCAACGAAGGGGGGGCATCATGCCGGGCGACCCGCAAAAACAGGTATTGGAACGCTATTGGGTTTCCAACATGCGCATCGTCGCCGTGCTCCTCCCGCTCTGGGCGCTCGTCTCGCTCGGCTGCGGCGTGCTGTGGGCCGACAAGCTGAACGCCTACAAGCTGCCCGGCACCGGGTATCCGCTCGGATTCTGGTTCGCCCAACAGGGCAGCATCCTCGTCTTTGTCCTGCTCATCCTGGTCTACTGCATCCGTATGAACCGGCTTGACGCGAGGCATCATCGCGAACGCGAGGACGCCCGGCGTCCGGGGGCGCGCGCATGAGCGTGATGGGATGGACCTATGCGATCGTCGGCCTCACGTTCTCGCTCTACCTCGCGATCGCGTGGTGGAGCCGGGTGAATGACACCAAGGGCTTTTATGTCGCCGGCCGGGGCGTGCCCGCCATCGCCAACGGAATGGCGACGGCGGCCGACTGGATGAGCGCGGCGTCGTTCATCTCCATGGCCGGGCTGATCTCCACGATGGGCTACGCCGGCGGCGTCTACCTGATGGGCTGGACCGGCGGCTATGTGCTGCTGGCCCTGCTGCTGGCGCCGTATCTCCGCAAGTTCGGCCACTACACCGTGCCGGATTTCATCGGCGACCGCTACGGGTCGCGGGCGGCGCGGATCGTGGCGATCGTCTGCGCGATCTTCATCAGCTTCACCTATGTCGCCGGGCAGATGCGCGGCGTCGGCGTGGTGTTCAGCCGCTTCCTCGAAGTGGACATCAACGTGGGCGTGGTGATCGGCATGGCGATCGTGTTCGTGTACGCGACGCTGGGCGGGATGAAGGGCATCACCTGGACACAGGTCGCGCAGTACTGGGTGCTGATCACGGCGTTCCTGATCCCCGCCGTCGCCATCAGCATCATGCTGACCGGCCATGTCGTCCCCCAGGCCGGACTCGGGGGAACCCTGGCGGAAACGGGAAACGGCGACGCGGGCGTGTTCCTGCTCGACAAGCTCAACCAGATCCACGCAGACCTCGGGTTCGCGTCCTACACCGATCCCTTCGTCGGCGGTTGGGACAAGCTCAACGTCTTCCTCGTCACGCTCGCGCTCATGGTCGGGACGGCCGGCCTGCCGCACGTCATCGTCCGCTTCTACACGGTCAAGACCGTCAAGGCGGCGCGCTGGAGCGCGTTCTGGGCGCTCCTGTTTATCGCCGCGCTGTACATCACCGCGCCGGCCACGGCGGGATTCGCCCGCTATTTCATGATCACCAGCTTAAACGGAAAGTCCGCGGACGCCCTGCCGCAATGGTTCCGCGGCTGGGAAAAGACCGGCCTGATTCTGTGGATGGATGACGGCGACGGCGTGGTGCGCTTTTCCGCGGGCGCGGACAACGAGATCTATCGCGGCGGGTCGCTTTCCCGGGTGGAGCTCGCCCGCGTGTCCGCGCAACACCAGCTCTGGCTGGCCTCGAACGGCGCCGGCGGCGGGGATGGCCGCGCGTTCCTGCGCGAAAAGAAACTGTCGGAGCCGGACCGCGACATCATCGTGCTCGCAACGCCGGAAATGGCCGGCCTTTCCAACTGGATCATCGCCCTGGTCGCGGCGGGCGGCCTGGCCGCCGCGCTTTCCACCGCGAGCGGCCTGCTGCTGGTCATATCGTCCAGCGTCGCCCACGATTTGTATTACCGCCTGCTGAACCCGGGCGCGTCGGAGCGGAAGCGCCTCCTGGTGGGACGGGGCGTGATCGGCATCGCGGTCGTGATCGCGGGGGTGTTCGGCATTTATCCTCCGGGATTCGTCAGCCAGGTGGTCGCCTTTGCCTTCGGCCTGGCGGCGGCGAGCTTTTTCCCGGCGATCGTCCTGGGCATCTTCAACCGCCGCATCAGCGCCGGGCCGGCGGTGATCGGCATGATCGCCGGCGTCGGCTTCACTTCCTGGTACATCGTGGCCTGCGTCTTCTTCGGCATGAAGCCGCTGACCTTCGGCGTGTTCCCGAGCCCGATCAACCCGCAGGGCATCGGCGCCGTCGGCATGCTCATCAACTTCGCCCTCACCCTCGGGCTCGCCCCGCTGTTTCCCCCGCCGTCCAAGGCGATCCAGGACATGGTGGACGCCGTCCACGAACCGGAGGACGCCGGCGCCCCGGTGGACATCGAGGCCGCCGCCGAACATTAGAGGCTATCCCAAAACCGCTTTTCGATGCCGGCCGGAGCTGTTTTGCCGGTTGGCAAGGCGGGAGTGCGGGAGGCGTGCCCGACGCGGCCCGGTCAGGGAGACAAAACTTTTGAGAACCACTCCAGGAGTCTATTCCGGTTTGCGCTCGTGGCTGGAGCGAAACTCCAGGACAACCGGCGCGCCTTCGAGCCCGGCCGCCGCGCGCAGCGCGCTCACGAGATAGGCCTGGTAGGCGTGCGTGTTCAGATCCGGCTGGTTGACGAAGAAACGGAAGCGCAACGGACGCTGGCCAACCTGCGTGGCGTAGTAGAACTTCAGCCGCTTCCCGCCGACGCGGGGCGGCGCGACTTTCTTCACCGCGTCGTGGAGAACCCTGTTCAGGGTGCTGGTCGGAATGGTGGAGGAGATCTGCGCGGCCACGTAGTCAATCGTCTCGATGGCCTTCCGGACATTCAGCCCCGACGCCGCGGAAACGAACAACAACGGCGCAAAGGACAGGAAGTACATGGACCGCCGCAGCGCCTTTTCGTATTCGCGCGGAGTGACGCCCGAGACCCCGCGGGCAAGATCCCATTTGTTGACCAGCACGACGCAGCCCTTCCGGGCCTCGAGGATGAGGCCGGCGATTTTCTTGTCCTGCTCCGTCGGGCCCTTTTCGGCGTCGAGCAGCAGCACGACAACGTCCGCCTCCTCAATGCTCTTGCGCGCGCGCATCACGCTCCAGCGCTCGACCGCATCCTCCGCGCGCCGCAGCTTGCGCAGGCCGGCCGTGTCAATGAGCCGGTAGTGGCGCGCCTGCGGGCCCTCGCCGATGGCAAAGGGGATTTCAATGCTGTCCCGCGTCGTGCCCGGAACCTCGGAGACCATCACGCGATCGTTTGCCAGGATGCGGTTGACGAGCGACGACTTGCCCGCGTTCGGCTTGCCCACGATTGCGACGCGCAGTGGAACGGCGGCGGAGGGTTCCGCCGCCGCGGGCAAATGCCGCAGCGCGGCGTTTAGCAAGGCCTCGAACCCGCGGTTGTGCAGCGCGGCGACGGGATAAACCGGAAACCCGAGCGCCGCGAACTCCGCCCCGTGCGGGTCGAGCCCCTCGTGATCCGCCTTGTTCGCCGCCAGCAGGACGGGCCGGCCGGAGCGCCGCAACAGGGCGGCCACCTCGCGATCCAACGGCGTCAACCCGGCCGTGATGTCGGTCGTCAGGATGATCACGGCGGCATCCCGAATCGCGACCTCGGCCTGTGCGCGGGTTCCGGCCGACAACGCGTCCCGATCGGTCTCGCCGTCAAATTGGCCCAAGCCGCCGGTGTCAATGACATCGAATCGCTCTTCCCGCCAGCGCGCCTCGGCGGAAATCCGGTCGCGGGTCACGCCCGGCTGGTCATGCACAATGGCGATCCTGCGCCCGACAATCCGGTTGAAAACGGCCGATTTTCCGACATTCGGACGCCCGACAATGGCGACGATACGATTCATTCCGGTCGCGTTATGCACGCAATGACGTTTTTCTACAAGCTCCGCCTCGACAGCCGACAAAATATTGGGTACTCCATGGATGCGCGAGGTTAACCGCAACAGGATCACAACTTGAACGATTTATTTGTCGGAAATCTGTCGTTTGGCGCCACGGAGAATGACCTGGTTGCAGCATTTTCGGCCGCCGGTCCTGTTCAATCGGCCCGCATCCTGCGCGAGCCGGGCCACGGCGGACGCTCGCTTGGAATGGCTTTTGTGACCATGTCCGACGCCGCAGCGGCCCGGCGTGCGGAGAAAACCCTGCATCGCTCCCAACTGGGCGGGCGACCCATACGCGTGAGCTGCGCGCGGCCCGATGACCGTATTCCAAGGATCGGCGAACCATGAGCTTTTTTGGCTGTTTCAAGAGGAAGAAAAGGCACGGGCGGAGGAAGGTTGACGATCTCCCCGCCGGCAAAACGACGCCCGGCCTGAAAGCCATCAAGGATTTGTGGGATATCGGCGCCAAGAAACCGCCCGAGCGGATCGAGGGTGAGGTTGAGACCAATATATACGCGATCAATCGTTCCAACGGAATTCCGCGCCGGACACATCCACACCATCACCACCGGACAAGCGCTGACGATTCGCCGGGGCCGGCCTACTAGAGGCTATCCCATAACCCATTTTCGCGCCGGTGCGAGCGTCGCGCCCGCCGGGTCAGGCGCGCCGACGACGGCGATGCCCCAGCGCGTGGGGCGAGGCGCCCTCGCCTCGCCGCTCGAACTTCAGGCCGCGCGCGGGGGGCGCGCAAATCGAGGCCGAGACCGAGGCCGAGGCCGATTTCGAGACCGATCCCGATTTGGCCCCCGGCGGGCTTGTCCCGCCGGAGCCAAAGTTTATCGCG
>CAYMCD010000163.1:0-4770 GCA_964388845.1 uncultured Verrucomicrobiota bacterium | reverse complement strand
GCAACCCCTCAGCCCTCCCCGATGCCGCCTGATGCAGAAATCAGTCATGCACCCAGCTTGCAGGGCCGCGGGGTCCGGCTCAGAGCCGCTCGATGCCGAGGTCTTTTTCCGTCAACGCCTCGGTCCGGGTTTGGATGGCGTTGAGGAAGCGCCCGCCCTGCGCGCCGTCAATCACGCGGTGATCGAAGGAAAAACTGAGGTAGAGCTGGTCGCGGATGCAGACCTGGCCGTCCACCACCGCGGGGGCCTTGAAGACCGCGCCCATGCCGAGAATGGCGACCTGCGGCTGGTAGATGATCGGCGTGCCGATCAGGCTGCCGAAGGCGCCGAAGTTCGAGATCGAGAACGTGCCGCCCTCCACGTACTCACGCTTCAGTTGCTTCGCCCGGGCGAGCTTGATCAGCCGGTCGAGGTCCTGCGCAATGGCCGGGAAATCCAACCGGTCGGCATTCTTGATGACGGGCACCACCAGGCTCTCGTCCTGCAGGGCGACGGCGCACCCGATGTTGACCTCGTTGCGGAGGACCAGGTTGTCGCCAAACACGGAGGCGTTGACGGTCGGGAACTCCTTCAACACGCGGGCCGTGACATAGATCATCACCGCGGTGTAGGTCATCTTCACGCCGTGCCGGCTCTCGAAGGAGGCCTTCACGCGTTCGCGGAGCTCGACGATGTGCGTCATGTCCACCGCATGGACCATCGTCACGTGGGCGCTGGTGTGGATGGACTGGACCATGTGGTCGGCGATCGTGCGGCGGATCGAGGTCATCGGCACGACCTGCCCCATCTCCTCCACGTCGCGCGGGGTCGGCTTGGGCTTCCCGGTGGCCTGCGCGAGCGAGGTCGCTCCGACCGGCCGGCGGGCCAGGTAGATGAGCAGGTCGTTCTTGGTGATGCGGCCCTGCCGGCCGCTGCCGCGGATTTCCTGCAGCTCCTTCAGCGAGACGTTGTTGAGCATCGCGAGGCGCAGCACAAACGGGGAGAGCCAATCGCGCGTGAGCTCGGGCAGGCGCGGGCCGTGTCCGTTCTCCTCCTCCTCGCCGATGACCGAGACCATCATCTGCTCGCCGTCGCCCCCCGCATGCGGACGGTTCGCGCGGGTTTCCTTCGGCGGCGCTTCGGACGGCGCGGCATCCGCCCCGGACTCGGCCTCGATCACCGCCACCACCTCGCCGACGGTCGCCCGCTCGCCTTCGCCCTTCAGGATGGAGGCGATCCGGCCGGACGCCGGGCTTTCCACCTCGACGGCGATCTTGTCGCTCTCGACCTCCATCAGCGGCTCGTCGGCGGCCACCGCATCGCCCACCCGTTTGCGCCACTTGACAATCGTCCCGTCGGACACGCTCTGCCCCATCTGCGGCATCAGGATCGGGATTGTTTTCATAGGAGTCTTACCACGGAGACACGGAGGCGTTGTGCTTCTCGATACTGTTGTCCCGCACCCCCGCTCGCTTCCCACGGGAGAGGGCGGCGGAAGCCGCGCGGTCGGTCGGCAGCGCAATAAGCTTGCGTTCCGGCGGGAGAAGCCCGCCGGGGGCCCAATGGGTTGTACGCTGAACTCGCATCCATTTTGTTCGCACTCCGTGCAAATAAAAATCAGTACTCAATCAACTCCACGAGGGCTTTTTCGATTTTCTCCGCGTTCGGCCGGTAGGCGTTTTCCAGCTCGGGCGCGTAGGGCACGGGCACGTCGGGCGCGGTGACGCGCATCACGGGGGCGTCCAGCAGGTGGAAGGCCCGCTCGGCCACGAGCGCCGCCAGTTCGGCGCCGAACCCGCAGGTGCGCCAGCCCTCGTGGACCACCAGCGCGCGGTTCGTCGCGGCCACCGCCGCCACCACCGCATCCTCGTCGTACGGTTTCAGCGTCCGCAGGTCCACGACCATGACCTCATAGCCCTGCCCCGCGAGCCGCGTCGCCGCGCGGACGGCCTCGTGGACCATCGCGCCATAGGTCAGCACCACGGCCTCCTGGCCGGGGCGGACGATCCGCGCCGCGCCGAGCGGGATCGGCTCGATCCGCTTCGGCACCAGTTCCTTCACGTGCCGGTAGAGATACTTGTTCTCCAGGAAAATCACCGGATTCGGGTCGAGCACGGAGGCATAGATCAGGTTGCGCGCGTCGGACGGAAACGCCGGATACACCACCTTGAGACCCGGCATGTGGCAGAAAATCGCCTCGAGCTCCTCCGAGTGGAACGGCCCGCCGCCGAACCCGCCGCCGCACGGGGCGCGCACCGTCATCGGGACCGGGACGCCGGTCCGGTAATGGTGCGTGCCCGCATTGTTCAGCAGGTGGTGCAGCGCGTTGGTGCCGAAGTCCGCGAACTGCAGCTCGACCACCGGTTTGAGGCCCTGCGTCGCCATCCCGATCGCCGAGCCGAAAAGCGCCGACTCGCTGATCGGGGTATCGAAGCAGCGCGCCTCGCCGAATTCCTCCTGGAATCCGAGCGTCATCTTGAACGCGCCGCCGAATCGCCCGATGTCTTCGCCGTACAGCACGACCTCCGGGTGGTCCTGCATCACCGAGCGCAGACCCTGGCGGATCGCCTCAAGATAGGTCATCTCAAGCATCGGCGTACACCCCGTGCGCCAGCGAGGCGGGGTCCGGCGGCGGTTCCTTCAGCGCCTGGCGGTAGGCCGCGTCCACCTCGGCCAGGCACGCCTGCTCCAGCGCGTCCACCTCGGCCCCGGACAGGAACCCCTCCTCCACGACCCGCGCGCGAGCCAGCCGGATCGGGTCGCGCGCCGCGTACTTCGCGAGCAGCTCCTTCGGCACGTAGGACGAGTCGTCGTGCTCGCCATGGCCGCGCATCCGCAGCGTGTCGCACTCGACCAGCACCGCGCGCGGCCGGGCCCGCACATCGGCCACGAGTTCGCGGAAGAACGGGTACAGGCCCGCCGCGTCGTTGCCGTCCACCCGGTGGCCCTCGATCCCGTAGCCCGGCGCGCGGTCCGCGAGGCGCTCGCACCGGAACTGGTACCGCTGCGGCGTCGAATAGGCGTAGTGGTTGTTCTCGATCACAAACACCACCGGAACGTCGTACACCGCGGCGAAATTCACCGCCTCGTGGAAATCGCCGGTGCTGGTGCCGCCGTCGCCGATGAAGCCGAAGCCCACCGCGTCGGCGCCGCGCCGCCGCTTCGCCATGACCCCGCCGACGACCACCGGCAGCATCGCGCCCAGGTGCGAGATCATCGTATAGACGCCGTTCGCGAGGTTGCCGTAGTGCACGTTGCCGTCCCGGCCGCGCGTCGGCCCGGCGGCGCGCGCGAGCCACTGCCGGAAGATGTTCAGCGCCGTTTCCCCGCGCCCGACATGGACCGTCATGTCCCGGATCAGCGGCGCGTAGAGGTCTTCGGGACCGCCGGCGGCCGCGGCCGACGCCCCGATCGCCTCGTGCCCCACCCCCGTATAGACGCCGCCGTAGATCTTGGCCTGGTGATAGAGACGGATCAGCCGTTCCTCGATCTTCCGGCTGAGCAACATCGTCCGCATCAGCCCCGACCACGCGCCTTTTTCCGCCGCGGACGGGCCGCGGGTCTGTGTCTTCGCGTCCATTGCTGAGTCGTGCAATCTGACAGAAACACCCGTTATCCGCAAGGATTCGTGCCGGTTCCGCTTGCCGCCGGGCGGGGCGCTGGTAGAGTCGTCCCCGTTTTCCAGCCCCTGTAAGTTCCAGGCGCTGGAATTTTCGAGAAGGAACACGCCATGCACTACATCACGAACGACAAACTCGTCATCCTCGGCGCGGCCGGGGCGATCGGCTCAAACCTCGTCCAGGCGGCCCTCACGATGGGGCTCACGCCGGACGTCTGCATGTACGATCCGTTCGAGAAGGGACTGAACGGCGCGGCGGAGGAGATCTACCACTGCGCGTTCCCGGGCGCGAACGTCACGTGGACCACCGACATCGCGACGGCGCTGCGGGGCGCGAAGTACCTCGTCTCCTCGGGCGGCGCGCCGCGCAAGGAGGGCATGACGCGCGAAGACCTGCTGAAGGGCAACTGCGAGATCGCGAAACAGCTCGGCCTCGACATTCGCGCGCACTGCCCGGACCTGAAGTTCGCGGCGGTGATTTTCAATCCGGCGGACATCACGGGGCTGACGGTGCTGGTGCACAGCGGCCTGCACCCGTCGAAGGTGGGCACGCTCGCGGCGCTGGACAGCACGCGGCTGCAGACGGCGCTGGCGCAGCACTTCAGGGTCGCGCAGTACAAAGTCACCGGCTGCCGCACGTACGGCGGACACGGCGAGATGATGGCGCCCTTCGCGAGCACGGCGAAGGTGGACGGCCGGCCGCTGGCCTCGCTGATCGGCACGCCGGCGCTGACGGGGGAGCAATGGAAGGCGATCCAGCAGCATGTGCGGCAGGGCGGCAAGAAGATCATCGAACTGCGCGGGCGCAGCTCGTTCCAGAGCCCGGCGCACCAGACGCTGCTCTCGATCAAGGCGGTCATGGACGGCAAGGGCTACGAATGGCCCGTCGGCTGCTACGTCAACGAACCGGCGCACGGATTCACGCAGATCATGATGGCGATGGAAACGACGCTCTCGCACAACGGGGTGTCGTACGCGATGCCGAGCGGGACGGAGGCGGAACTCGCCGAGCTGAAGGCGTCCTGCGGCCACCTCGTGAAGTTGCGCGACGAAGTGGTCGCAATGGGCGTCCTGCCCCCGCTCGCGGATTGGAAAAAGGTCAATCCGCGCCTGTAAGGCCCAGGACTATCCCCGGTTTTCAGTGGTGAATTTTCGCAATGTGTTGGCGTAAC
>CAYMCD010000162.1:0-4938 GCA_964388845.1 uncultured Verrucomicrobiota bacterium | reverse complement strand
GTCCCGCCCTGCTCGTCCAAAGGGGAAGCGCCGGAATTAAGATGCGTCTGCCCTGGTCGGCGGATGCGGGGGCGGCTCGCGGCGACGCCCGCGCGCCACTCACCAGTCGCGCCGCGAAAGGACATCGCGCCAGGGGCCGGGCGGCGCGGCGCACAGCAGCGCATTTCGCTCGAACGGCAGGCCGGGCCAGGCATCCGGCGGGACGCCGCCCGAAACCCGGGCCACGCGCCCGCGCTCCACTTCCAGGCGGCCGCAGGACAGCGTCCACGCGAAGGCGGGCGTGTGGCCGAAGACCCAATCGGGCGACCGGTGGTGGGCCAGGCGCCCGGCAAATAGCGCGTCGGCGGGACCCTCATACCGGATCCACGCGCCGGCGCCCGCCAGGTGGAAGGCCAGCGCGGCGGCCAGGGTCTCGACGGTCGCACCGGCCTGGAGATCCGTGACGTTGCAGACCGGCGCGGGCCGCGATGCGATCGCGCGCGTTTCGAGCTCCGGGATGGCGGGGCGCATGGCCGCCCGCAAACGCTCCAGGTCCGCGCGGACCAGTACGGTGCCGTGGTGCAGCGCGGCCGCACCGCGAAAACAGAATGCGGTTCCCGAAATCTTCCGCCCGGACGCGACGAGGCTGTTCCCGCCGCTGAGCGCGGCGGTGACGCCCGCGTCCGCCACGGCCGCGACCGTCTGTTCGAACACCCCGTCCGGCCGGTACGCGGTCCGGGGCACGATCAGCGAGAAATTCAGATTGCCCGTATCGTGGTACACGGCGCCGCCGCCGGAGACCCGCCGCGCGACCGGGACACCCGCGCGCCGCGCCCAATCCGTCGCCGTTTCGCGCCAGGGATTCTGGTTTTTTCCTACGACGATGGCGGGCCGGTTGACGTAGAACAGCAGGACCGGCCCCAGCGCGTCGAACCGGTCCAACCACCAGTCCTCCAGCGCGAGGTTGTGGGACACATCGCCGGAGGTTGACCACAGCGCCTGCACGCGCGTCAGGCGGGGGTGCGGACGCGCTTGTTCATCTCCATGAGCCGCGCGGCGAGAATGCGCATGACCTCGAGGGCGAAGGACGGCACATGTCGCACCATGAACTCGAACCGGCTCGCGTCAATCACGGCCAGTTCACTGTCCGTGAGCGCCACCACGGTGGCGGAACGGACCTCGTTCGAGCTGAGCAGCGCCATCTCGCCGAACACGTCGCCGGGACCGAGCGTCTCCACCACGGTTCGCCCGATGCGCACGTGCAACGTGCCGCTTTTCACGGCGTACATGCACTGGCCCGGCTGGCCGGCCTGAAAGACCTTGTCGCCCGCCGCGACGTTCATGAACTGCTTGGCGTGATCCGCCAGCCGTATGCCCAGGGGTGGTTTGGCCATTGTCGTACGCCTCTTGGTTGTCTGTATGTTTCGCGCCCGCGCGCTACACGCGGCCCTTCACCAAGGCGTCCACCACGGACGGGTCGGCGAGCGTGCTGGTGTCGCCGACCTGGTCCACGTGGCCTTCGGCGATTTTCCGGAGGATCCGGCGCATGATTTTCCCGGACCGCGTCTTCGGCAGCGCGTCGGTGAAATGAATTTTGTCCGGCGTCGCGATCGGCCCGATCTGCATCCGCACCGTCTGGATGAGCGCCTTGCGCACGTCCTCCGAGGCCGCAACGCCCTTTTTCAACGTAACGTAGCAATAGATCCCCTGCCCCTTGGTCTCATGCGGGAAACCGACCACCGCGGCCTCCGCGACGCCGGGATAGGAAACCAGCGCGCTTTCGAGTTCGGCGGTCGAGATCCGGTGCGCCGAAACATTCAGCACGTCGTCAATCCGTCCGAGCAGCCAATAGTAGCCGTCCGTGTCGCGCCGGCAGCCGTCGCCGGAGAAGTACACGCCCGGCACGCGCGAGAAGTAGACGTTGCGGATCAGCTCGCTCTTCGCGTCGCCGTAGACGCCGCGCAGCATGCCGGGCCACGCGCGCTTGATGAACAGCGCGCCGCCCTCATCCACCCCCGCCTCCTGCCCGTCCTCCTTGAGGATCAAGGGCTGCACCCCGAAAAACGGGCGCCCGGCCGATCCGGGTTTGGCCGGCATCGCGCCCGGCAGCGTCACAAGCATGATGCCGCCCGTCTCCGTCTGCCACCACGTGTCCACGATCGGGCACCGCTCCTTGCCGATGACCCGGTGGTACCACATCCACGCCTCGGGATTGATCGGCTCGCCGACCGTCCCCAGGAGGCGAAGCGACGAGAGATCGAACTTGTCCGGCCACTCCTCGCCGAGGCGCATGAGCGCACGGATCGCGGTCGGCGCGGTGTAGAAAATATTCACCCGCTGGTCCTGGATGATTTTCCAGAAGCGATCGGGCTGCGGCCACGTCGGGACCCCCTCGAACATCACGCAGGTCGCGCCGTTGGAAAGCGGCCCGTACACGAGGTACGAGTGCCCGGTCACCCACCCCACGTCCGCCGTGCACCAGAAGACGTCCTCCTCCTTGTAGTCGAAGACATATTTGAACGTCAGGTGCGAGAAGGCCAGGTAGCCGGCGCTCGTGTGCAGGACGCCCTTCGGTTTCCCGGTGCTCCCGCTCGTGTAGAGGATGAAGAGCGGCGTTTCCGCGTCGAACGCCGCCGCCGGGCAATCGTCCGGGATATCCGCCGCCCGCATCTCCTCGTGCCACCAATGGTCGCGGCCCGCCCGCATCGGCACCGCCACGTTGCCGCGGTTGTAGACGAGCACCTTCTCGACCGACGGACATTCCGCCAGCGCCTGATCCACCTTGTTCTTCAGGTCAATCACCTTGCCCGCGTGGAACCCGACGTCGCACGTAAGGACCACGCGCGACTGGCAGTCCTGGATCCGGCTTTTCAGCGAATCGGGGCTGAACGCGGAAAAAACCACCGAATGGATGGCGCCGAGCCGCGCGCAGGCCAGCAGTGCCGCCGGCAATTCCGGGATCATCGGCATGAATATCGTGACCGCCGTGCCCTTCGTCACCCCGAGCTTTTTCAGCACATTGGCAAGCCGGCACACCTCGCGGTGGAGCTGCTGGTACGTCAGCGTGCGCTGCTCCTCCTCCTTCTCGCCCTGCCAGATCAGCGCCGCCTTGTTCCGCCGCGGCCCCGCCAGGTGGCGGTCCAGGCAGTTGGCGCTGACGTTCAGCGCGCCGTCCGCAAAATATTCCACATACGGATCGGCCGACTGCCCGACGCGGTCAAAGTGCTCCGCGAAGGCCTTCGTCGGCGGCCGGATCCAGTGCAGGTGCTCCTTCGCCATCCGCAGCCAGAATCCCGCCGGATCATCCACCGATTCCCGGTAGAGCCGTTCGTAGGCGGCGCTGTCCGGCACATGCGCGCGCGCGGAAAATTCCTTCGTGGGTGCGAATGAGCGCTGTTCCTTGTGATGCGTCTTGATTTCCTGCATGGCTCTCCTCCAACGCGGCCAGTATGCCCGACCGCGACCCGGCTGCAAAGTTCCAACCTGCGGATTTTTTGGGCGCGGCCCGCCCCGGCCGCGCCCTCCGCAAAAAAGCGTTCCGCGCCGGCGGTGCGCGCGCTACCATCCAACCCCATGTCCGAATCCCCCAGGGTCTCGGTGGTGATTCCCGCGTACGGCTGCGCGGGGACCATCGCGCAAGTGCTCGAACACCTGTTCGCGCAGACGGTCCGGCCCCTGCAGATCATCGTGGTCAACGACCGCTCGCCGGACGACCTCGACGCGGCGGTCGCCCCCTACCGGGACCGGATTGACTACGTGCGCAACGAGCGGAATCTCGGCCTCGCCCGGACCTGCAACGCCGGCCTGCGCCGGGCCACGGCGCCCTACGTGATGACGCTCCACTCGGATTGCCTGCTCGACCCGGACTACATCGAGCGGATGCTCGCCCATCTCGAATCCGATCCGGCGATCGCCGTGGCCACGGGGCAGTACCTGTTCGACGACTACCGCGCGCTCGGATTCAGCGACCGGCTCTTCGCGGCGCTGAACCTGCTGCCCGTCGAGACGGACCGTTCCGACACGGGGGTTTATCCGCTGGGATTCATCGAGGGCAAGGCCGATGTCTTCCGGCGCGATGTGATCGCGCGCTACGGATTCTTCACGGAAAACCTCTCGCTCACGGCCGAGGACCAGGACCTCTCGGCCAAGATCCGGCGCGACGGCCGGCGCATCGTGCAGGATTGCCGCGCGCGCTTCCGCGTGATGTTCACCCGCACGAGCGATTCGGTGCGGAAGGTCCTGCGCAAGCAGCGGACCTACGGGCGCGGCCAGGCCTATGTGGTGCTCAAATACGGGCCGGGCGTGTTCGCCGATTCCACGCCCAACCGCCGGGGCCGGGCCTGGCACCGGCTGGGCCAGTTGGTCTTCGCCGCCGGGTGCTGGATCGCCGCCCTCTACTGGTGCCTGGCGCCCGCCCATCCTTGGCCGCTCGTCGGCTGGTGGGCGCTGCGGCTCGCCTACTACGCCGCGCTCGGCGCGCGCCAATCCCCGCGCGACACCCTGCGGGTGGCCTTCGTGGGACCGGTCGCGGATCTATGCTATTTCACGGGCGCGATCGAAGGCGCCGTCAAGACGGCGCTGTTCGGCCGGACCTGATCCGCGCGCCGGCGCCGGGGTCGCGGGGAGCACCAGCTCAAGGGGGGGCGTTTCAGGTCAGCCCGGCGCCGCGGGACATGAGGACCTTGCCGGTGCGCACCATCTCAATGATGCGGAACTTGCCGAGCATGCCGATCAGGGCGTCAACCTTCTCGCTGTTGCCGGTGCATTGCAGGATCATCGAGGTGTCGGTCAAGTCCACCGTCTTGCAGCCGAAATGCTCGCCGATCTGCAATACCTCGGCACGCTGGTCCGCGTTCGCCCCCACCTTCACCAGGGCCAGCTCCTTGATCACCGTGTCCTCGTCGGTGTGGTCCACGCAGCGCAGCACGTCAATCAACTTGCTGGTCTGCTTGATGATCT
>CAYMCD010000161.1:0-5008 GCA_964388845.1 uncultured Verrucomicrobiota bacterium | reverse complement strand
CCGGCGGGACAAGCCCGCCGGGGGCCAGATCGGTGCCGAATCGGTCTCGGCCTCGGTCTCGAAATCGGCCTCGATTTGGCCGCCCCCCGCGACCTCGCGTCGCGGGAGCGGAAGTTCCGCGGCTACGCGGTAGCGCGAAGAACTTTGGCTCCGGCGGGACAAGCCCGCCGGGGGCCAAACGGTTACTGAGACCGCCTCTTGTAGCCGCACCCCGCGCGCGGCCTGAATTCCGAGCGGCGAGACGAGGGCGTCTCGCCCCACACGCGGGGGCGCGTGTGCTCCCCGACCAGGAATATGAAAATTGAGAAAGTGGCCATTTTTCATTCCAACCGACCCCGCGAATTGCGCGAGTTTGGAAGCCATCCCGTTTGTGGAAGGCGTCAGGGTGTTTCGAGGCCGAAGGATGTGCGGCGCAGGAACCGGCGCACGAAGCCCTGATCATCAACGACCTGCTGGCCGGCGGAGGAGCGCACGAATCGGATGAATGCGTCCGCTTCGGGGGTCTCGCGACCCTTCAGCGTGACCAGCCGCAGCATGCGGGCATAGGGGTAGAGGTTGTCCGCGACCGAGATGGCGTTCGCGGGGACCCCGTTGATGCTCAGCGCCCTGATGGGCAGTCGGTCCACCATGGACATGGCGAGGTAACCGACGGCGGCGGGATCGTCCGCCACGACGCGGGCGATCTCGGCATAGCTCTCGTGTTCGATAGCCGCGGCGTGATAGGGCCGGTTGGCGAGCGCCAATTCCTGGAATCCGAGATAGGTTCCCGCGGTGCGTGTCGCGATGTGGAGGGCGATCGGGCCGGGTTTTCCGCCAACGGCGGACCAGTCGGTGACGGCGCCGGTGAAGATGTCGCGGACCTGGTGGTCGGCCAGGTTGCGGATCGGATTGTCCGGGTGCACGACGACCGTAATGCCGTAGAAGCCGATGGAGTGATTTTTCGGCGTGAGCCGCCGCGAGCGCGCGATGCGGTGTTCATCCTCGTTGAGCGCGCGCGATGCGGAGGCGATGTCGCACTGTCCGTCGAGCAGGGCCATGATTCCGTAACCGGAACTGCGCGATTCGAGTTCGATTTCCCATCCGGGATGTTGGGCCTTGAAGACTTCGACGAGCCGCGGCCCCAGCCTTTCGCCGAAGGTGTTTGAGCCCTTGATGGAGATCCGCTCGGCCTCGGCCGAAAAGGCGGCCGCCGCACAGACGACGGCGAGGAGCGTACACATGCGGTTTCTCATGGTTGGGTCTCCTTTCCCTCTCGGGGTGAATTGAACACCCGTTGCCGCGGGCGGGTCAAGCGGGCGGTGGCGGTTGCGCGAGGACCGAATGGATCGTGCGGAGCAGCCGTTCGAGCGGATAGGGCTTCTGGAGAAACGGATAGCCGCGATCCCGGATGACCGGCCAGCGCGATTTTTCGTCCATGTAGCCGCTGGTGAAGAGCAGCCGGAGGTCCGGCCGGCCGGCCCGGATCTCGGCCGCGAGATCGAGCCCGTTCTGGTCCGGCAGCACCACGTCGGTGAACAACAGGTCGAACCGGCCCTCTTCGCGGGCGAGCACTTCGTGGGCGCGCGCCGCGCTCTCCGCGGCAACGGGCTGGTAGCCGTATTTGCGCAGCGCGCTCATCGCGAAATCGCGCACGCCGTCCTCGTCCTCCACCAGCAGGATGCGCTCCCCTACGCCGCGCGGGAGTTGGTCCGTTTCCACCGGCGCCGGCGCGGCGGCGACGCGGCCCGCCCCCGCGCTGATGGGCAGGTACAGGCGGAATGTGCTGCCCTGTCCGGGCTCGCTGTAGACGCGGATCATGCCGTCGTGCTGCTGGACGATGCCGTACACCACCGACAGGCCGAGCCCCGTGCCGCGGCCCGGCCCCTTTGTGGAAAAGAACGGGTCAAAAATGCGTTCCAGCACGTCCTGCGTCATGCCCTGTCCGGTGTCGGAGACGGCCAGCACGGCGAACCGGCCGTGCCGCATTTCGGGGTCGAGAAGGGTATCCTCCTTGAGCAGCACAATCTCATCGGTCTGGATGGTCAGGCGCCCACCCGCCCCCATGGCATCCCGCGCGTTCACGGTGAGGTTCATGAGGATTTGTTCGATCTGGCCGGCGTCCGCGCGGACGGGGTCCAGTCCGGGTTTCAAGTCCAGCGCGAGCTGGATGTCCTCGCCGATCAGGCGCCGGAGCATTTTTTCCGTGCCCTGCACGAGGGCGTTGAGGTCCACATCGGCGGGTTCGAGCATCTGGCGGCGGCTGAAGGCCAGGAGCTGGCGCGTCAGTCCGGTGGCGCGTTCGGCGGCCCGTTCGATTTCCAGCATGTCCAGGCGGTGCGGATCCGACTCGTCCATGTCCTGGAGGATGATTCCGGTGAACCCGGAGATGGCCTGCAACAGGTTGTTGAAGTCGTGCGCGATGCCGCCGGCCAGCTGACCGATCGTTTCCATCTTCTGGGCCTGGAGCAGCTGTTGCTGGAGCCGGCGCTGCTCGGTGATGTCCTGTTTGATGGCGATAAAGTGGGTGGGCCGCCCGCTGTCGTCGAGGACGGGCGTGACGGTCATCTCTTCGATGTAGAGCGCGCCGTTCTTCCGGCGGTTCACCAGTTCGCCGCGCCACAGTTTGCCGGCCAGCACGGACGTCCACAGGTCGTTGTAAAACGCCTTGTCGTGGCGGCCGGATTTCAGCAGGCGCGGGGTCTGCCCGATCGCCTCCTCGCGGGCGTAGCCGGTGAGCTGGGTGAAGGCCTTGTTGACCCATCGGATCGCGCCGTCGCGGTCCACCATCATGATGCCGTTCGCGGCGGAATCGAGCGCGGTGCCCTGCAGTTTGATCCGGTCCTCGTTTTCCTGCCGCGCGGTGACGTCGTTGGCCATGACCAGGATGCGGCGGTGGCCGTCGGGCAGGGCGATCGCGCGCTCGCGCAGTTCCATGAGCCGGATCCGCCCGTCGCGCCCCCGCGTCCGCACGATATGAACGAGCGTCGCGCCGTCCAGCAGCCGCCGGATATTCGGCGCGACGCGGTCGTGCTGGTCCGGTTCGAGCAGCCGCTCCACGCCTTGTCCGACCAGCTCTTCGCGGGTGTATCCGAGCGCGTCGCAATAGGCCTGGTTCACATCGAGGATGCGTCCGTCCTCGCCGACGAGCAGGATGCCGGAGGGCGACAGTTCGTGGATCGAGCGGTAGATCCGCTCCCGTTCGGCGTTGGCCCGCTCGCTCTGGATGCGCCGGGCGGCGTCCTCCGCGAGGGCGATCTTGCTGGCCTCCACGTCCGCCGTGCGCGCGGCGACCAGTTTCTCGAGGCCGGCGTTCATCTGTTGCAGCGCCTCGTGGGCGCGCTGCTGGGCCTCCAGCATCCCGTTGATTTCCGCCGTCAACTCGGCCAATTCCGTCGGCCCTCCGCCGAGAAGCCTCGTGTTGAAGCCGGCCTGCGCGCGCACGTCCCGCACCGACCGCGTCAGTCTATTCAGGCGCCCGCGGAGCAGGGCGTCCATGATTATCAGTCCGCACCAGCCCCCGGCAACGACCGTCAGGCCGAGAAGCCCGAGGCCGGCGTCGGACGCGGCGCCGGCTTGCCGCACGGCGAGGACGGCGGCCAGGACGAAGACCAGCCAGAGAATGGCCGCCAGGGCCAGGAATCCCGGGCGTGACATCGGGTTTGGCATATCGCGCCAGTATGCGGGCGGCGCAATATGGCGTCAGGCCCAAAATAAGCGAGCACCGTATGGCGATGGTCCGCGCGGGATCAGACAGCCTGGCGATAGAGCGCGTCCGCCGCCTCCCAGTTGACCACGTTCCACCAGGCGGCGATGTAGTCCGGGCGGCGATTCTGGTACTTCAGATAATATGCGTGCTCCCACACGTCGAGGCCGAGGACGGGGCTGCCGGGACACTCCGCCACGCCCGCCATCAGCGGGTTGTCCTGGTTGGGTGTGGAGCAGACGCAGAGGCTCTTGTCGGCTTTGACGCACAGCCATGCCCATCCGGACCCGAAGCGCGTCGCGCCCGCCTTGGCGAATTGCTCCTTGAAGGCGTCGTGGGAGCCGAACGCGGAGCGGATCGCGCCGGCCAGCTCGCCGGCCGGCTGTCCGCCCTCGCCCTTGCGGAGCAGGTTCCAGAAAAACGTGTGGTTCCAGTGCCCGCCGCCGTTGTTGCGGACCGCGGCGCGGATGTCGGCCGGGACCGCGCTCAGATCGGCGATAAGCGCCTCCAGCGGTTTGGCCTGGAGATCGGGGTGTTTTTCCAGCGCGGCGTTGAGGTTGTTGACATACGCGGCGTGGTGCTTGCCGTGGTGGATGAGCATGGTCTGCTCGTCAATGAACGGTTCCAGGCTGTTGGTCGGATAGGGCAGGGCGGGCAGGGTATGGGGCATGTGAAACTCCTCCTTTATTCTAGCGTGCGCTGAACTATACTTCCGGTCGGACGTTTGTCCAGCGGGCGGGTCCGCCCGGGGAGATTCAATGAAAACGAGTGTGCGCGTGAGGGGTTGGCTTTGCGCAGGGGCGGCGGCCGGATGGCTGGCGGCCGCGGGGTGCGCTTCTCTGGATGCCGGCGCGCCGGATCCGGCCGCGGGCGACCTCGAGTCGGCGATTGTCCAGCGCCTGGCGATGGACCCGGTGACGCGGTCCGGCGTGTTCGGCGTGGATGCGTCCGGCGGACAGGTGACGGTCCGGGGAACGGTGCGCAGCGAGATCGAACGCATGCGCGTCCTGGGTCTTATCCGCGGCACACCCGGTGTCGCCGGAGTGGACGATCGCCTCCGCATCGTACCGTGATCGCGTGATGCGGACGGCTCTCCACTCCCGCCGCGGCGTGCCGTGTCCGCTCGCGTGGTCGGCGGCTCTGGCGTTGCTCTCCGCCGGTTGCGTGTCGCCAGCGGGCGGCGCGCGGCGCGAGCCCGCCGGCGCGCCGCGCGCCGGCGCGCCGGCGCGCCGCCTCGAGGACGACGCGGACGCCGCCTCAGTCCTGACCCGGGTGCGGGACGGTGGGGCGTGCGAGGCGCCGGGAACCGAACTTGACGCCGGGTTC
>CAYMCD010000160.1:0-5076 GCA_964388845.1 uncultured Verrucomicrobiota bacterium | reverse complement strand
TCGTTACGCCAACACATTGCGAAAATTCACCACTGAAAACCGGGGATAGTCCTGCCTTGAAAACATCGGATTTTATCTACGCGCTGCCCCCCGAATTGATCGCGCAGGCGCCTGCGGAACGGCGCGACGCCGCGCGCATGATGGTGCTGCACCGGGCTGACCGGCGATGGGAGCACCGTCGCTTCGCGGACCTTCCGCACTATCTGCGGGCCGGCGACCTGCTGGTCCTCAACAACACGCGCGTCATCCCCGCCCGGCTCTTCGCCCGGAAGCCGGGCACCGGCGGGCGCGCGGAGATCTTTCTGCTGGAGGCCGCGTCGGAGGATGTGTGGGAGGTCCTGCTCCGGTGCCGGCGCCGCCCCGGATCCGGTGGTCGGCTCGAACTGGAGGGCGGAGGAACCGCCGAAATCCTCGCCTGTGGCGAGCAGGGCGCGGCGACCATCCGCTTTCACCTCGACCGCCCGCTGCTCGACTATCTGGAGGAACACGGGCATACGCCGCTGCCGCCGTATATCAAAAGGACGGAAGACGGAAAACGGAAGACGGAACATGATGGGGAAGCGGATCGCGAGCGCTACCAGACCATCTACGCGCGAACCCCGGGCGCGGTGGCGGCGCCGACGGCGGGACTCCATTTCACCCCGGAGCTGTTCGCGCGCCTGGAGGCGGCCGGCGTGGCCCGCGCGGAGGTGACGCTTCATGTCGGCATCGGGACGTTCCGGCCCGTATCCGCGGAGCGTGTCGAGGACCATGTGATGCACGGCGAGCGCTACGCGGTGCCGGATGAAACCGCCGCGGCCGTCCGGTCGGCCGTCCGGGCGGGCGGACGCGTTGTCGCGGTCGGTACGACCTCCGTGCGCACGCTGGAAGGCGCGGCGGCCCGGTCCGGCGATATTGTGGCCGGCGAAGGACGGACCGGCATCTTCATTTATCCGCCCTACGACTTCAGGGTCGTCAGCGCGATGCTCACCAACTTCCACTTGCCTCAATCCACCCTGCTGATGATGATTTCCGCCTTCGCAGGACGCGAGTTCGTCCTCGCCGCCTATGCCGAGGCCGTGAAGGAAAAGTACCGCTTCTTCAGCTACGGCGATTGCATGCTTATTTTGTAGGAGTAGGGCGGGCGGAATTTTCTCCCAACTCCGTGCTCCCTACCATCCCGGCAGTCTCTCTCCCCGCACCAGGTCCTCAAACGTCTCGCGTGCGCGGACCACTTCGTGGCGGGCGCCGCTGACCATGACCTCGGCGGCGCGGGAGCGGCTGTTGTAGTTGGAGGCCATTGCGTAGGCGTAGGCGCCCGCGCTGTGGACGACGAGCAGGTCGCCCTGGTCCACGGCGGGCAGGTGGCGGTCGAGCGCGAAGAAGTCGCCCGACTCGCAAATCGGGCCAACCACGTCGCCAAACAGCGTCTCGCGGGTCTCCCGCACCGCGCCGATTTCGTGGTGCGCCTGGTAGAGCGGCGGACGGATCAGGTCGTTCATCGCGCCGTCCACGATCACGAACACCTTCGACGGGCCCTTCTTCACATACTGGACCTGCGTCACGAGGATGCCCGCGTTGCCGACGAGGAATCGGCCCGGCTCCATCAGGATCTGCACGCCGAGCGGCTTGAGAATCGGCACCAGCGCGTCCGCGAACGTCCGCGGCAGCAGCGGCTCCTGCTCCGGCCGGTACTGGATGCCGATCCCGCCGCCGATATCAAACCGGCGGAACGTCGGGTAGCGGGTCTTCAGCTCCCGGCACACCTCCGCGACCTTCTCCGCGGCCTCGGCGTAGGGCCGCGCGGAGAGAATCTGCGAACCGATGTGCATGTGAAGGCCGGCGATTTCGAGGCCCGGCAGCGCGGCGGCGCGTTCGTAAATCTGCAGCGCGCGCCGGATGTCCACGCCGAACTTGTTCTCCTTCTTGCCCGTGCTGATGTACTTGTGGGTCTGCGGGTCCACGTCCGGATTCACGCGGATCGCGATGCGCCCCGTCCGCCCCAGTTTCGCGGCGCGCGCGGAAATGCGGTCCAGCTCCGATTCGGATTCAACGATGAACAGCAGGATGTCCTCGCGCAGCGCCGCGTCAATCTCGGCCCCGGTCTTACCGACGCCCGCGAAGGTGATTTTGTCGGCCGGGATGCCCGCCCGCCGCGCGCGAGCCAGCTCGCCCGCCGACACGACGTCCGCCCCCGCGCCTTCCGCCGCCAGCGTCGCGATCACCGCCGCGTTCGAGTTCACCTTCACCGCGTAGCAGATCAGCGGATCCAGCTCCGCCATCGCCCGCTTCAGCGCGCGGAACTGCTCCTGGATATGGGTCCGGCTGTAGATGAACAGGGGCGTGCCATACCGCCCCGCCAACTCCGCCACCGCCACGTCCTCCGCGAACAACTGCCCGTTTCGATAGGCGAATGAACTCATCTTATTTACCTCTGACCAGCCGGGTGAAATAATCGGGCGTTAAATCAGCGGCCTGGAGCAGCCCCCGCAGCGTCCCCTGGGCCACCTCGCGATGATCCGGGACCGACAGCGTGGCCAGATGCCCCGGCTTCGTCAGGATGATGTGGCTGCCGCGCTGGTGTGCCTCGCTCCAACCGAGGCGAGTGAACAGTTTGACCAGTTGCCGGCCACTCACTACCGGGAGCCGCGCCATCAGACGCCTACTTCAACCTGCCTGGTCTCCACCGTCAGCGGCAGGCCCTGCTCCGCGCGCACTTCGAGGCACAAGGCAATGGCCTCCTTGATGTTCTTCAGCGCCTCCGCGCGGGAATCGCCCTGCGAAATGCAGCCCGGTATGGAAGGGCACGCGGCGACCCATGCGCCGTCCTCATCCCGATTCAAGGTAACCATGAACTTCATGGGCTCAATCTAGCTCAAAACCGGCGTTGGCTCAATCGCGCTAATTGGTGGAGTTATTTCCGCCCCATCTTCGCCCGCACGCGGAGGCGGAGGGCGTTGAGTTTGATGAAGCCCGTCGCGTCGCTCTGGTTGTAGCCGCCCGCGCCCTCGAAGCTGGCCATATGCGGGTCGTACAGCGATTTCCGCGCCTTGCGGCCGACGACGCTCGCGGTGCCCTTGTAGAGCTTGATCCGCGCGACGCCGGTCACGCGCGCCGCCGCCTCGTCCATCGCCGTCTGCAGCATCTCGCGCTCCGGCGCGTACCAGAAGCCGTTGTACACCAGCTTCGCGTATTGCGGGATCAGGCTGTTGCGCAGGTGCAGCACCTCGCGGTCCATCGTGAGTTGCTCCACCGCCTCCCGCGCGCGGTGCAATATCGTGCCGCCCGGCGTCTCGTACACGCCGCGGCTCTTCATGCCGACGAACCGGTTCTCGACACAGTCAATCCGGCCCACGCCGTGCCCGCCGCCGAGCTTGTTGAGCGCCTGCATCACGTCCAGCGGGTTCAGCCGCTTCCCGTTCACCGCCACCGCGTTGCCGGCCTTGAACTCCACCTCGACATACTCCGGCTTCGCCGGCGCCCGCTCCGGGCTCACGCTCAGCTTGAACATGTCCGCCGGCGGCTCGTTCCACGGGTCCTCCAGGATGCCGCCCTCGAAGCTGATGTGCAGCAGGTTGCGGTCCATCGAATACGGCTTCTTCGCCGACGCCTCGACCGGGATGCCGTGCTTCGCGCAGTACGCCAGCATGTCGGTGCGCCCGTTGAACTGCTTCCGGTACCGCTCCTCGCGCCATGGCGCGATCACCTGGATCCCGGGCCGCAACGCGTACGCCGTCAGCTCGAACCGCACCTGGTCGTTGCCCTTGCCCGTCGCGCCGTGCGCGATCGCGTCCGCGCCCTCCTTCGCCGCGATTTCCACCATCCGCTTCGCGATCAGCGGCCGCGCGATGGATGTGCCCAGCAGGTAGCCGCTCTCGTACACCGCGCCGGCGCGGATCATCGGGAACACGAAGTCGCGCGCGAACTCCTCGCGCAGGTCGTCCACGTAACATTTCGACGCGCCGGATTTCTTCGCCTTCCCCTTGAGCCCCCTCAACTCCTCCTCCTGGCCGATGTCCGCCGCGAAGCAAATAACCTCCGCGTTGTAGGTCTCCTTGATCCACCGAAGGATCACCGACGTGTCCAGTCCGCCCGAATAGGCCAGTACGACTTTCATTGGATTCTCCCGGAAAACCGGGCAACGTTTGAGCAAACGCCCCCGGAAAGCAACCGGAATAATTATGGCAGACGTGTGGAGACAATCCCCGACCCTCTTGGCCCCCGGCGGGCTTGTGCCGCCGGCCTGTCCGCCGCGTCGCGGGGGGACGGCTACAGGGTTTTGGAACAGCCTCGCAATCCCTTCCCGACCCCCGATTTCCCCCGAACCATGACCCGTATCGAACGCGCGCAGCACATCGGCCGCCGGCTCGACGAGCTCTTTCCGGACGCCGCGGCCCCGCCGGCGGACCGCGATCCGTTCCGCCTGCTCGTCGCGGTGATCCTCTCCGCGCAGTGCACGGACAAGCGGGTGAACGAAATCACGCCGGCGCTGTTCGCGTGCGCCGATACGCCGGAAAGAATGGCCGCGCTGCCGGTTGCCACGATCCGCCGCATCATCCGCCCCTGCGGCCTCGCGCCGGCGAAGTCGAAGGCGATTCGCGCGACGGCGAAGCTGCTGATCGAGCGGCACGGCGGCCGCGTGCCGCGCACGTTCGCGGACCTGGAGGCCTTGCCCGGCGTCGGCCACAAAACCGCGTCCGTCGTGATGGGCCAGGCCTTCGGCCTCGCGGCCTTCCCGGTGGACACGCATATCCACAGACTCGCGAAACGCTGGAAGCTCTCGCGCGGGCGCAACGTGGTCGAGACCGAGCGCGATTTGAAGAAACTCTTCCCGTCCGCCGACTGGCACAAGCGCCACCTGCAGATCATCTTCTACGGCCGCGCCCACTGCACCGCGCGCGGTTGCGACGGACGCACCTGCCCGATTTGTTCGGAGTTGCGGAGAACTGTACCGCGGCGGGGGCGTATGGCGCTCGGGGGGCGCGGGCCGCGGACGGGCTGAAGACGATTCGTCATTCGATTCGGTGTCTTGCGGACCTGCCCGTAGGGCTTTTGCATTCTACCAGTCGAAGTGACGTTTATTGAGGAGGTTGAGTG
>CAYMCD010000159.1:0-5157 GCA_964388845.1 uncultured Verrucomicrobiota bacterium | reverse complement strand
GGCAAGAAAAGACCAGCCTTTTCGCTCAATAGTCAGAAATCAGTCATGCACCCTCTACGCGCTGACGCCGGCGTGGGTTTTCCGGGCGGGCGCGTGTTCCTGCTTGTGGCGGATCGCCGCCCCGACAAACGCCTTGAACAGGGGGTGCGGGACCAGCGGCTGGGATTTCAGCTCCGGATGGAATTGCACGCCGACAAACCACGGATGGCCGGCGACCTCCACCATCTCCACCAGATGCCCGTCCGGGGAGAGGCCCGAGAGCACCAGGCCCTTTTCCTCAAGGCGCTCCCGGTACGCGTTGTTCACCTCGTACCGGTGCCGGTGCCGCTCGCTGATCTGATCCGACCCATAGGCCTGATGCGCCGTCGAGTCCCGCCTGACCTGGCAGGGCCAGGCGCCCAGCCTCATCGTCGCCCCCAGCTCCACCACCTTTTCCTGTTCCTCCATCAGACAGACCACCGGGTGCGCGGGGGTGTCCTCCATTTCCGTGGAGTGCGCGCCCTTCAGTCCGGCCACATGGCGGGCGAATTCGATGACGGCGCACTGCAGGCCCAGGCAGATCCCGAAAAACGGCACGCCCTGTTCGCGCGCGAACTGGATGGCCTTGATCTTGCCTTCGATCCCGCGCTTGCCGAAGCCGCCCGGAACGAGGATCCCGTGGACGGCGCGCAGCGCGTTCCGCGCCGCGCCGGATTCGATGTCCTCCGCCGCGATCTTCTCGATCTGGACGTGGTGCTGGTTGCCGATACCGCCGTGCTGGATCGCCTCGTAGAGGGACTTGTAGGCGTCCTGCAACTCCGAGTACTTGCCGACCACCCCGATCCGGACCGTTCCCTTCGGATGGACGATCGCCTCCACGAGCTTCTTCCACGGCGTCATCTTGGCCGGCGGCCGCGCCAGCCGGAAGTGGACCATGATGATTTCGTCGAGGCCCTGTTCGGAGAGCATCAACGGCACTTCGTAGATCGTGTGCTTGACGTCCTGCTCCTCGATCACCGCGTGCAGGGGCACGTTGCAGAACAGCGACAGCTTCTTCCGCACCTCCTCGGTCAGCGCGACTTCGGAACGGCAGATGAGCGCATCCGGCGCGATGCCGATCTCGCGCAGCTTCGCCACGCTCTGCTGGCTCGGCTTGGTCTTCACCTCGCCCGCCGCCTTGATGTACGGCACGTAGCTCATGTGGATGTACATCACGTTTTCGCGCCCGGACTCGAGGCCGATCTGGCGGATCGCCTCCAGGAACGTGAGCCCCTCGATGTCGCCCACGGTCCCGCCGATCTCGGCCACCACGATATCCACGCCCTTTTCGTCCAGCGCGCGGATCTGCTCCTTGATCTCGTCGGTGATGTGCGGGATCATCTGGATCGTGTGGCCGAGGTACTCGCCCTTGCGCTCCTTCCGCAGCACCTCCCAATAGATCCGGCCCGCGGTAAAATTCGATTTGCGCGACGTCGGGCGGCCGGTGAACCGCTCGTAGTGCCCGAGGTCCAGATCCGTCTCGGCGCCGTCGTCCGTGACATACACCTCGCCGTGCTGGTACGGACTCATCGTGCCCGGATCCACATTCAGGTAGGGATCCATTTTGAGCATGCGGACGTTGAGCCCGCGATCAATCAGGAGGCGCCCGAGCGAGGCCGCGGTGATCCCCTTGCCCAGGGAGGAAACCACGCCGCCGGTGACGAAAATGTATTTGGTCATAGATGCCATCCGGGGCTGAGCCCCGCGAAGTCTGAGCGAGAATATCCGCCGTCCGCCGGGAACCAAGCCTTTTTTCGGGACAGCCTTTTCCCGGGATACGTCGGTCGCCGCGGCGGCCCCTGCCGGCTTGTCCGGCGGGAAAAGAAATTTGCGCGGTGCGCCGCGCAGCCGGCGGAACTTTCGCTCCGTCCGGACAAGCCGGACGGGGGCGGTCCCTCGTGCCGCGGAATATTTCGGATTACGGATTTCGGATTGCGAAGGTATGCTCGCCGTTAATGCAGCCCCAGATGGACAGCGTCCGCGTGGTCCCCGCGGACTGGCTCACCCCCCTGCCCCTCGCCGGATTGTTCGGGCGCGAACAGCCGATCGAGGTGGACCTCGGCTGCGGCAAGGGGCGGTTCCTTCTGGAGCGGGCGCGCGCGCACCCGGAAGTGAATTTTCTCGGCATTGACCGCATGCTCCGCCGGATCCGGAAGATTGACAACAAGGCCCGCCGCCTCGGCCGCTCCAACATCCGCCTGCTGCGCGTCGAGGGCTACTACGCCGTCGCGCACCTCATGCCCGAGGGCGCGATCCGGACCTACTACATCCTCTTCCCCGACCCGTGGCCGAAGAAGCGGCACCACGAGAACCGCCTCTTCAACCCGCGTTTCGTGGACGCCCTGCACCGCACGCTCGCGCCGGGCGGCTGCGTCCACGCCGCCACCGACCATGCCGAATACTTCGCCGCCATCCGCGACATCCTGCGCGCCGACCCGCGCTTCGAGGAAATTCCGCCTTTCCAGCCGACGCCCGACGAGCGCACGGACTTCGAGCTGTGGTACGAAGGCAGGAAATCCATCGGCCGGATTTCATTGCGCAAGAAATTCTGAACGTCTTCCCCCTTCGTCGCCGTCCTCACGCCAATTTCAAGCACGGGGCGGAGGACCCTGACGGGGACGGATCAGGCGCCGAGCAGCCAGGTCACGTAGGCGTGCCACCACTGGTCGCCGCCGAGGATCCAGGTCCCCGCGCCGATGGCGAGGTACGGCCCGTAGGGAATGCGCGTCTGCCATTCGCGCGCGCCGGCGAGGATCATCGCCACACCCGCCGTCGCGCCGATCAATGACGAAAACATGACCGTGAACAGGACGCCGGGCCAGCCGAGGAACGCGCCGATCGCGCCGAGCAGCTTGACGTCGCCCAGCCCCATCGCCTCCTTCTTGAACGCCAGCTTGCCGAGCACGCCCACCAGGTAGAGCGACCCGGCCCCCGCCGCAAGACCGGCCAGGGACGCCAGCAGCGCGGGCACGGCGGCCTCCTCGCCATGCAGCGACGGCACGAGCGCGCTCGCCAGCAGGCCCGCCGGCATCCCGCCCAGCGAGATCCGGTCGGGGATGATCATGAAATCCAGGTCAATGAACGTCGCCACGATGAGCGCGGCGGCCAGCCCCATGAACAGCAACGTCCGCGGATCGAACCCGTACCGGTTCCAGATGGCGAGGAAAAGCACCGCGGTCAGCAGTTCCACGACGGGATAGCGGATCGAAATCCGGGCGCCGCATCCCCGGCATGCGCCGCGCAGCAGCAGGAAGCTGAGCATCGGTAGGTTGTCGTACCACGCGATCGCACGCCCGCAGCCCGGACATCTGGACCGCGGGCGCACGATGGATTCCCCGCGGGGAATGCGATGGATGCAGACATTGAGAAAACTGCCGATGCACGCGCCGCCGAGGAACGCGAGCAGCGTGAAATACAGCGACAGCAACGGGACGCTCATCGGCCGTAAACCGCCAGTTCGAGCGCGCGGCGCATCTCGGGAATCGGCGGCGTGACGCCGGTCCAGATGTGAAAGGCGCGCGCGCCCTGGTGCAGCAGCATCCCAAGCCCGTTGGCAGCCGCGGCGCCTCCCCCCCGCGCGGCCTTCATGAAAACGGTCTCGGATACGTGGTAAATCAGATCAAAAGCGCGCTGGCCCGCGCGGAAGGCCTCCGGCGGGAGCAGGCTCCGGTCGCCCTCCTTCATGCCCACGGGCGTCGCATGAACCACGAGGTCTGCCTCCCGGGCGGCGGCGGCCTGGCCGTTGCCCGGCGCCACGACCCGCGCCTCCACGGCGGGAAAGCGCCCGCCGATTTCCTCCGCGACGCGCCCGCAGCGCGCGACATCCACGTCGGACAGGACCACGCGGCGCACCCCCTCCTGCGCGGCCATCAGCGCCACCGCGCGGCCCGCGCCGCCGCTGCCGAGGACGAACAACGCATCGCCCTTGACCCCGCGGCCGAAGGCCTCCTCCACCGCGCGGAGAAACCCGAAGCCGTCCGTGTTGTGGCCGGTCAGCGACCCGTCGTCCGCGAATTGCACCGTGTTTACCGCGCCGAGCAGCTGCGCCGAGTCGTCAAGTTTGTCGAGTCCCCGGAACGCGACCTCCTTGTGCGGGATGGTCAGGTTCACCCCGCCGAACCCCATGCTGCGCATCGCCGGAAGCACCGTCATCAGCCGCTCCGGCTTCACGTCGAACGCCAGGTAAATCGCGTCCCATCCCAGCATCTCGAACGCCGCGTTGTGCATCACCGGCGAAAGCGTGTGGCCGATGGGATGCCCTAGCACGGCGAACGGTCGGGTGTGTCCGGAAATTTTCATGGGAGGAAGAGAGTCGGGAGTTGCGAGTTGGGAGCCGCGAGGAAGGCATCCGCCCCCCTGCTCACGTCTCCCGTAAATTTCCAACGTCTGTAAAAACTACCTCATGCGGGTTCCAACGTCTGTAATTTACAGACCCTGTAAAAACTACACCTGCGCAGCGTCGCGGTCGGCCTTGCTTTTCCGGTGCTTCTTCAGGAACAAGTGGCGGTTCAGCGCGTTGAGGTAGGCCTTGGCGCCGGCCTGGACGATGTCCGTGCTGGACCCCTTGGCCTGCACGGCCTCGTCGCCGTAGCGCACGCGCACGCTGACCTCGCCCACCGCGTCCTCGCCCTTGGTGATGGCCTGGAGCGAGAAATCCTCCAGCTTGCCGTCCACGCCGGCGATCCGGTCAATCACCTTCAGCGTGGCATCCACCGGGCCGTCGCCGCAGGCGGCGTCGGTTTCGACGCGCTCGCCATGGCGGAGGCGCACGGTGGCGGTCGGGACATTGCCGGTGCCGGTGGTGACCTGCATGTACTCCAGCGTCCAGACCTGCGGGACTTCCTGGGCCTGCTCCTGGACGATCGCGATCAGGTCGTCGTCGTAGACGACCTTCTTCTTGTCGCAGAGCTCCTTGAACCGGCTGTAAACGGTGTCGAGCTCGGCGTCGCTCACGGCGAAGCCCATCTTTTCCAGGTGTTTGCCCAGCGCGTGCCGCCCGGAGTGCTTGCCCAGCACGAGTTCGGTGCCGGACAGGCCGATGTCCTCGGGGACCATGATCTCGTAGGTCTGTCGGTCCTTCAGCATGCCGTCCTGGTGGATGCCCGACTCGTGGGCGAAGGCGTTGGCGCCGACGATGGC
>CAYMCD010000158.1:0-5285 GCA_964388845.1 uncultured Verrucomicrobiota bacterium | reverse complement strand
GCGCCCGCCGTGACGTCGGCCGGCCGGCCGGCGGACCGCCCCGCGGGCGTCCCGCGGGCGGCGGTGGCGCGCAGCAGCTCCTCGCTGAACGGGGATCCCGCCCGTCCGTTTCGTATGAACGTCTCGCCGGCGGCGACCGCGCCGCGCGGCAGAAAGACCAGGACATGCCGGACACCCGCGAGTCCGCCGAGATCGGCGGCCGTTTCCTCCAGCCACTGCTTCCGCTCGTCCGGCGGCGTGGCGGCGGCCCGCCGCACGATGCGCCAGGCGTGCACGGCGCCCGCGGTGGCGGCGGCGCCCGCGGTGGGGCGGGGCGGCAGAGCGACCGTATCGCGGCGGCCGTGTTGAAGCGACGTGGGCGGCGTGATGAGTTCCGCATCGCGCGGCGGTTCGCCCTCCTCGAACACAAACGGGACGTCGCCGAACGACAGGTGGTCCCCGTGGCACAGCCGCCGGCGCACGACGGCGATGCCGTTGACGGTGGTCCCGTTGCGGCTTTCGAGATCGTCCAGGATGTACGCGCCGCCCCGGCCGCGGATCGCCGCGTGACGGCGGGAGATGCTGCCGTTGTCGAGTACGAGGTCGCAGGACGCATCGCGCCCTATGGTGGTGGCGCCGGCGCCCAGGGGAAAAATCTGGGATTCGCGGCCCGGCGCGGCCGGTGTGATCAGCATGCCCGACTTCATGAAATACCGATTCGCGGCGGGGCCCGGCCCCTCCCATTTGGTTGTGTGTGTCCGAGCGGCCGCATGCTAGCATTCGCGCCAGGCGGCAGGCAAGCCGGGGCGCGACAACGGCGCGGGGCCGCCCCGGGATGGACGCCGGAGACCATGACGACATGAACGACAACCGGACCATGCGCCCCACCGTCACGCACGACCCCGGGGAGGGCGGCGCGCGCGCGCGCGCGGAGACCGCCGACGCCCGGATCCTGGCCGGACGGTATGAGGTCCTCGGCGAGCTGGGGCGCGGCGCGATGGGCGTGGTGTACCGGTGCGTGGACCGCGTGGCGCGCATTGAGGTCGCGCTCAAAACCGTGCCGAAAGAACTGGCCGGGCATCCGGGCGCCATCGCGCGGCTGCGCGAGAATTTCCGGCTGGTCGAGGGGCTTCACCATCCCGGCATTGCCGCGCTCAAGACGGTGGAAGAGGACGCGGCGGCCGGCGCCGTGTACGTGGTGATGGAGTATGTCGAGGGCCTCACGCTCGCCGATCATCTCCGGGCCCGGGGCGGGCGGCTTTCCCTGCCCGCGGCGCTGGAACTCGTCCGCCCGATCGCCGAGGCGCTCGATTTCGCGCACGCGCGGCGGATCATCCACCGCGACCTGAAACCCTCGAACGTCATCGTGACGCCGCGCGGGCAGGCCAAACTGCTCGACTTCGGCATCGCGAGCCATTTCCAGGATTCGCTGTCGCGGCTCACGGGCCGGAGTTTCGAGACCAGCGGGACGCGTCCGTACATGGCCCCCGAACAGTGGCGCGGGGAATATCAGAACGCCGCGACGGACCAATACGCCCTCGCGGTCGTCCTATACGAAATACTGGCCGGGCGCCTGCCCTTCGCCCCGGGCGATCCCGCGGCGCTCCGCGAGGCCGTGCTGCAGGACGAGCCCCCGCGGCCCGACGGGCTCGGCGAGGACGTCTGGCAGGCGCTGAAGCGGGGGATGGCCAAACAGCGATCGGATCGGTACGCGACCTGCCTTGAGTTTGTCGCCGCGCTGGAGCGCCCCGCCGGCGGCGCGACGGCGTCCGGCCGCTTCTTCCGGGCGGCCTCCGCCCTGTTGCTGTTGGTTCTGGCGGTGCTTTTCCTCCGTCCGTTCGTTCCGGATCGCCCGGGCGATCCGGCCGGATCAACGCCGGCGCTTCGGCTCTCCTACGACGGGACGCATCCGTTTCCCGGGGAAGATTTTCGCGCGGAACTCCACAAGGAGCTGGCGATCGCGTCCATTCGCCTGGCCGACGGCGATGCCGCGCCGGCGATGCCGCGCATCGAATGCCGCGTCGTGGAGCAGTCCGGCGCGGTGGAGGAATCCGCCGTCTACGGGGTGACGCAACGGGTGTCGCGGACGCGGTACAGGATCGGACTCGCGCACTTCGGCGGCCGAGCGGGCGGCCCGGGCTTGGAATCCAACTTCGTTTTCGTGGCCCGCGCCGTGCTCGAGCAGAAGTGGGCCCCCATGGGCCTTGACGCGCCGGCGTCGGTCGGGGGCCGGGTGTGGAACAGCGGCAACGTCGCGGCGCTGGCGTCGAATGTGGCGGCCGCCGTGACGCCCTGGCTACGCGGCGCGGCGGATTGAAAGCGCGCGATCGCGCCGCGGGAGTTTACCGGCCCGCCAGATCCACGCTGTATTTCACGGCGGTCCGGCGCACATCCTCAGCCGTGCCCGAGGGCACCTCGCCCCGCCGCCCCGGGTTCGGATAGCGCCGCCCGATATCGTTCGACACATCCTCCAGCAGGCGGCGGATCTCCTCGCGCCGGTTGGTGTCCGCGCCCATTCCCATTTCACCCAGCGCGCGGCACGCTATTTCCGCGACGGCCGCGTCCTCCTCCCCCGCGATGCGCTCGATCAACATGTCCACCACCTCGTTGGCGTACTGCGGACGGCGCCCCGGCTTGAAGAACTGGAGCAGCAGTTCCACACACCCATAACGCACGGTCACGTGTTCGGAGTCCACGTGCTGCCGGATGAACTGGAACGCCTCGTCGTAGGTGTCCGTAAAGTCAATGATGACGGCGGCCAGCTCGTCGGCGAGCCGCGACTCCGCCGGGTCCACGACCTCCAGACAGTCCCGCATGGCGGACAACTGGTCCCGGGCGCCGGACAGCGCCAGCACGCGGACCAGCTCCAGGCGCGCATCTTCGCACAACCGGCGGTCCTGGATCAGCATCACCACGTTCGTGATGGCTTCGGGCGGCAGGGCGGCGCGATGGTACTGGAGGTGCTCCGCTTCGGAAACCGCCCGAAAACACGAGGGCGTTTTGGCCTCCATCAGCTCGACCTCGAGACAGGTCCGCCATCCGTGTGGCGGCACGTCCACCGTGGCGCATCCGGCCCCGATCATGACGAGGGCCGCGGCGACGGGGCCGCCGCGCTTGACGCCCGGATTCAATTGGAATCTCCGCGCCGTGTGTACCACTTGTTGTTCCATTCGCGGGGCCTGACGCTCCGGCCGCAGGGCGGCGCGTCCGTCGTCTTGGCGACCGCCAGGTTTTTCCACGCGCCGCGGTCAAGTTCCGCCGCCAGGGCCGCGCCCTCCTTGTCCGGGGCGCACACCCTGCCCCGCGCCCAGCTCTCGGCGACATGATCCACAACGAGGAATCCCAGGGGGGCGGAGTCCCCGTTCCGGGCGCCGTATCTGGAAACGCGCAGCGCCTCGTCCATGCGAATGTGGGGCGCCCCGTAGTTGAGCGTGGCTTCCCCGGTCTCGGGGTTGAAGTTGCTGATCCTGAGGGGCTCGAAATGACTCAACACGCTCCAGCCGATCTGCGCGCCGGCGGCCGGCACGATGTGATCCGAGATGAGCTTCCGATAGCGCTGGTGCGTAGGCTTGTCGCCCGATTTCCACTCGTCTTGCCCGCTGACCTCAAACGAGCCCGACAGGATCCGCTTGCCGGAGCGATCCACGAGACGGAAGGTCCCCCGCAGGGTCACGGTTGAGGTCCTGTGCTTGCCGATCTTGAGCGTGTCGTCCCGCAAATCGGCGATGTCGCCGAAGAGCAGGTAATCGCAATCGCGCAGCCGGCCGAACAAGTCGGTTTCGCCTTTCGCGATCATCTCGTCGGTGATGCGGCTCTCGTCAATGATGCTCCTCAACTCGTTTCGTTCCAGCAGCTGGAACCGTTCGGTTTTCTGGAGATACCCGAGAACTTCTTCCGCGACGTGTTTGCCGGTGGGCGCGTTGGACTCGGCGAAGTCGAAGTCGAAGACGGCCAGGGCCGGCCGGGCGCGGGCCGCGTCGTCCGCGGCGGCGAACGAGAGGGGCAGAAGGGGCAGAAGCGCCGCCAGCGCGATTCGCCGCGGATCGCCGGGCCCCATGCGGTTCCGGCCGGCGGCTGTCGGGCTTCGCTTCATTCCCCCCTCGTGCCGTCCGACGCCGCGCGCTAACGGAATGCCCAGCGGAATCCGCCGCCGAAGACCGCGTCGTCGTAGAGGTCGCCCAGCAGGATGTCCACCGCGGCAAACGCCTCGGCCTGGTTGTTGAACCGGAAGATGAACCCGCCGCCGATCACGGGCGCGATGTCGTCGTCCTCGGCATTAATCCGCACCCTGGCGCGGCCGACCGGAATGCCGATGCGCCCGAGGTCCACGGAATCCACCTCAATTTTCACGTAGTGGACGCCGCCATTGGCGTACCAGGCGACCTTGTCGTTGATCGGCCTGCTGACGACGGCAAGGAGACTCGCGTCGAAGATATCCTCGTCCCCGCTGATCACCATGTCGAAGCCGGCCTTGAGCGCCACGTGCACGGGCTCCTCCCGGTTGAACTGGTACATCGCGAAGCCGCCGAGCGCCGATTCGTTGTCGGCCAGGTCCGCCATGCCAAGGTTTACGCCGATCAGCAGCCGGTCTTTTGCGAGCCAGTTGCCGCGCACGCCGACATAATCAATGTCGCCGGCCACCAATCCGCCCTCGATCGAGAACCGCGCCGCGTCTTCGAGGTTCGCTTCTCGTCCGGTCTGCAGGTCCAACACCTGCGCATGCAGGACGCCCGCGAGTCCGAACCACAGCGCCGTCGTTTTCAACAACCCGCTTCTCATGTTCATACCCCCTCTGTTGCGCGGCGCCGGCGCGAACTCCCCCGGATCGAACCGGCTTGCGCGGGTTCACCTTAACGGACGGACGGCGCCCGAATCAATCGCCTTTTCGGCGGAATTTTCCCGGACGCCGCCCTCCGTGCCCCGGCTCAATTGAAATGCTGCAACACGGTGGCGAGCAGGATCAGGATCGCGAGCAGGATGTCCGCAACCCACTCCTTGGCCACCGCCCTCTGCGCGTTCGTCTTCATTTCGCCTCCTTCGGCCGCGGACCACGCGGCCATCCGCGCATCCGTTTCGCATCGGCCGTGCCAAGCCGGAGGATCAACGCGTAATCCGCCGGCATGCGCGGGAATACAAAATTTCGTTTGAATGGCGCCGGGCGCGCGGCGGCGACGAACGCACGGAATTCCTACACCCGCCGTACGAAAAATATCCACACGGTGGGCGCGGGCGGGTGGTGCGCCCGCCCGATAAACCAGGACTATCCCCGGTTTTCAGTGGTGAATTTTCGCAATGTGTTGGCGTAA
>CAYMCD010000157.1:0-5376 GCA_964388845.1 uncultured Verrucomicrobiota bacterium | reverse complement strand
TCCCGCCCTGCTCGTCCAAAGGGGAAGCGCCGGAATTAAGATGCGTCTGCCCTGCTGACACAGGACATTCCCCGGATTTTGTAGGCCCCCACCGGCCTTGTACCCGCTGCGCCTCGCTGAAGCTCCGCGGGTCGGATCGTCGCGGCTCGTTCGGATCAGCGGGGCGAGGGCGCCCCGCCCCACACGCGGGGGCGCGTGTGCTCCCCGGAGAGCAGGACATAACTTTTTTGAAATGCTCTCTCAACTCGGTAGCCGAACGGAACTCCTCCACCAACGACACAAGGCCGTTGGGAATCATTTGAATTGCTGACTCGCTCTTCTTGCGCGTTGCGCGACCGACTTGCAGATTTTCCGAGCCAGAAAACCGGGGATAGTTCCGTCATTCGTCATTCCGTCATTCGTCATTCATTGCTATTAACCCCGCATGCGCCTTCTCGCTTTGTGCCTTATTGCCGCGGTCCCCTTTAGCCGAGCCTTCGCCGACCCGCCCGCCCGGCGCGTCGCGAGCCTCGCGCCGTCGCTGACCGAACTCATCTACGACGCCGGATGGGGCGATCGCCTGGTGGCCCGGTCCGACGCCTGCGACTTTCCGCCGGAGTCCGCCGCGCTGCCGGTCGCCGGATCCTTCGGACGCCCGAACGTCGAATGGCTTCTGCGCCGCCGGCCCGACGTGGTCGTCAGCACGGATCTCGAACGCCCCGGCCTCGCGGCCACCCTGCGGCAGGCGGGGATCGAGTTCCTGCGCCTGCCTTGCGAGAGCTGGCCGCAACTGCTCGAAGCCGCCGCCCGGATTGGCGCCGCGCTGGACGACCCCGCGGGCGCGTCGAACTGGATCGGCCGCGCCACGTCCCGTCGCGACGCGCTCGCGGCGCGCGTGGAGCAACACTGGGCCGGCCGGCCGCGCCCGCGGGTCTACCTCGAGGTGTGGGGCGACCCGCTGACCACGCCGGGCCGCGATTCGTTCCTCACCGACCTCATCCAACTGGCCGGCGGACTAAACATCGGGGCCGCGCTGGACCGCCCGTACGCCCACATCAATGCCGAGTGGCTCCTCGCGGAAAACCCCGACGTCATCGTCCTCGCCTACATGATCCCCCAAACCGGGCCGACCGCCGAATATCTCGCGCGCCGGCCCGGCTGGAATACCCTGTCGGCGCTCCGGGCCGGGCGCATCTGCACGACCATTCCATCCGACTGGCTGCTCCGGCCCGGCCCCCGCTGGCTCCTGGGCGCGGAGGCGCTCGCGGATTTCCTGATCGGAACCGAAGCCCCACGCTGACGCATCGCCTTTCCGCAAGCGGTTCCCCTTCGCGGAAATTCGCGCAATTCGCGGTGGGGATTGATCGGAGCGGCCTTCTCGAATATCTTGGCTCGATGCCCCCGGACGCCACGAACGCCCTTGTCGAAGCGCAGGGACTCGCCAAGATCTTTCGCGATTTCTGGCGGCGGCCCAAGGTGCGCGCGGTGCAGGACCTCTCGTTCGAGGTGCGGCGGGGCGAGGTCTTCGGGCTGCTCGGCCCCAACGGCTCGGGCAAGAGCACGACGATCAAAATGATCCTCGGCCTACTGCACCCCACGGACGGCGCGCTCCGCGTGCTGGGCCGGAACCCCCGCGAGGTCGCGACGAAGGCCCGCATCGGCTACCTGCCCGAGGAGTCCTACCTCTACCCCTACCTGACCGCGGAGGAAACCCTCGATTTCTACGGCAAGCTGTTCGACCTCGACCGGGCCGAGCGCACGGCCCGCATCCGGCAATTGCTCGACATGATCGGGCTCGGGCATGCCGGCCGGCGCGCGGTGGGTGAATTCTCAAAAGGCATGATGCGGCGCATCGGCCTCGCGCAGGCGCTGATCAACGATCCCGACCTGGTCATCCTGGACGAGCCGACTTCCGGGCTCGATCCCATTGGCTGCCGCCAGATGAAGGACTTGATCGTGACCCTCGCCCGGCGCGGAAAAACCGTGTTGCTCTCGTCGCACCTGCTCGCCGACGTGGAGGATGTCTGCGACCGGGTGCTGATCCTGTACAACGGCAGGGCTCAGGCGAGCGGGCCTGTGCGCGACCTGCTGGAGGAGCGATCGCGCTCGCGCGTCTGGCTGCCCGCCGATCTCCCGCCGGACACGATGCGCGCCGTGATCGCCGCGGTGCGCGCCGCGCTGGGCGCGGAGCCCGAGGTTGATCATCCGCGCAAGGACCTCGAACGCTTCTTCCTGGAGGTCGTGGAGCGGGCCCGGAGGGAAACCCGCGAGGCCTCCGGCGTGGCCGCGGCTTCCGCCGTCGCCCCCTACTTGTCCACCGCGGAAAAACTGCCGGCGAAACCGGATCCGGACCGCATCAACCGCGACCTCTCCCGCCTCGTGAAACCCGGCGAACATTGACAGCCCATGCGCCGCGTGCTCGCCATCGCCCTGATCGCCGTCCGCAGCGCCGTGCGGTCGCGCATGGTGATTTGCCTGCTGGCCCTGCTCGCGCTCGCCGTCGTGGGGCTCCCGCTGACGATCAAGGGCGACGGCACGGCCGAGGGGCAACTCCGGATCATCATCACGTACAGCCTGGGCGCGGCCTTTGCGCTGCTGGTGCTGGCCACCCTCTGGGCGGGCGCCCTGTCCATCGCGCAGGAAATCGAGGACCGGCAGATCCAGCTGCTCGCCTCCAAGCCCGTCCGGTCCTCGGAAATCTGGCTCGGGAAATGGGCCGGGCTCATGGGGGTCAATACCTTCCTCCTGCTCGCGGCGGCGGCAACGACGATTTTCCTGCTCCCGCGCGGCGCGACGCAGGGCCATGAATGGAAGGCCGTATACCGGCCGCTCGACCCCGTGCGCGAAGACGTGGAGGGCCCCGCGCGCGCCCTGCTGGCCGAACGGCGCCGTGCGGGCAACCTGCCTGAATCCATGCCCGATGCCGTCGCACTGCGCGGGCTCGCGCAGGAGTTGACGATCCGCCGGGCGACGCTCGCTCCGGGCCGCATGCGGCTGTGGAAGGTGCCCCTGCCGCGCCCGATCCGACCGGACGAAACGATTCGGATCCAGGGCCGCTTTTCCGCGGCCTCCATGAGCGTCGCGCCCGTGGAGGGTCGGTGGCTTGTCGGGACCGGGGCGCACGAGGACGCATGGTCGGCGGCCGTATCGAACCGGCCCGGGACGTCTCATCTTGTCGAAATCCCGGGCCGCGCCGTTTCGGGCGCGCAGGAACTCGTGGTCCGTTATTTCAACGAGGATCCCGGCGGGACCACGGTCGTGTTCGATCCGGTGGAGGGCCTGCGCATCCAGCTGCCGGCGGGTTTGTTCGCGGCCAACTATGCGCGGGCGCTGCTCCTGTTATGGCTGCGGCTCTGCGTCGTCGCCGCGCTCGGCGTGACCGCCGGCGCGCTGTTTTCCTCGCCGGTCGCGCTGTTCATGGCGCTCTCCCTGGCGCTGATGACGCATCTGGTCGCCGGCGCGCAGACGGTGTTGGGGCGGGCGGACGCCCCCGCGGCGCGCCGCCTCCTCGATGCGCCGGCGCGGCTCATCGCCCGCGCGCTTGTCCCGCTCGAGGCCCCGGACGCGCTCGACGCGGCGGCCACGGGGCGGCTGGTGGAGCCGCGCTGGCTCTGGAAGGCGGCCGGCGCCCAGGTCCTGATCTATGGCGGCCTGCTGGCATGGTTCGGCGCCGCGGCGCTGAACCGGCGCGAGTTGGCGCTGCCGCAAAGGTGATGGCGCATGAGAGGCTTTTCCACCATCGCCGGGTTCCTCCTGCTTCTCGCGGGACTGTATGGCGCCGCCCGGCTCAACGATCCCCTGCGGGAGGCGCGACGGGTCCACGGCCTCGCGCAGGCCGACCCGCTCGTCAACGCGCCGCCGCTGGTCGCTTTCACCACCGTCGCCTTCGGCGGCTTCCGCGGCATCATGGCGGACCTGCTCTGGCTGCGGTCCGCCCGCCTGCAGGAGGAGGGCCGCTACTTCGAACTGGTCCAGCTGGCCGACTGGATCACCAAGCTCGAACCGCGGTTCACCAGCGTCTGGGCCTACCATGCGTGGAACCTCGCCTACAACATCAGCGTTCTGCTCGACCGCCCCGAGGAACGCTGGCGCTGGGTCCGCCACGGCATCGCCCTGCTGCGCGACGAGGGCCTCCGCTACAACCCCGGCGACGCGCGCCTGCTCTACGAACTCGGCTGGCTCTTCCAGCACAAAATCGCGGGCGACTCGGACAGCGCGCACGCGTTCTACAAACAGGCGTGGGCCGACGAGATGGCGGAGCTCTGGGACGGGCCCGCGCCCGACTTCGGCAACCTCGCGCTCGCCGCGCCCACGCGCGCCGAGCTGCTCCGGCGACCCGGCCTCCCGGAACTGATCGCCGGCCTGCAGGCCGCCGGGCGCGCCCCCTTTTCAGCCGGCCGCGTGGCCGAGGCGCGCTCCGCCCAACCGGATGACCCGCTCCGCTCGGCGGCCGGCCGCGAGCTCGTGGACCACCTCCGCCTCCGCGCGATGCGGGACTCGCACCGCCTCGATCCGCTCCTGATGCGCGATCTCGACGCCCGCTACGGCCCGCTCGACTGGCGACTCCCGCAGGCGCACGCCCTCTATTGGGCCGCGCAGAGCCGCGACATCGCCCGCCGCGACTTCGACCGCCTCTCCGCCGAGCGCATGATCTTCCAATCCCTCGCCGACGCCTTCCGCCAGGGCAGCCTCTTCACCGACCCCGCGCGCGGCCTCTTCATCCTCTCCCCCAACCCCGCCCTCGCCCCGCGCGTCCAGGCGGCGTACGAAGAGGCGCTCGAAAAATTTCCCGGCAACGAATCCATCCGGACCGCGCACGCCAACTTCCTGCGCGAGGCGATCGTTATCCGCTACACCTTCAACCAGGAGGCCGAGGCCCGCGCGCTGTTCGACGAGCTGCGCCGGCGCTATCCCGGCCGGGAGCCGCCATCGGATTTTGAATCCTTCGTGCGGGAGCAATTCCTCGCCCGGTACGGCCAGATGGGCCCGAGCGACGCCCGCGCCATCGTCGAGGGCGCGCTCTTCCAAAGCGAATTCTGGCGCGCCGCCGGCGACGCCGAACGAGCCGCCGGGTTCGGCCACCTCGCCCGCCTCACCTGGGAACGCTTCTCCGCGCGGGCCGGCGCGGACCCCGAATTGCGGGCGCGCATCGGGCTCCCGCCGCTCGATGAACTGCGCCGTATCGCGCGGGACCGAGTCACCGGGGAAATGGGACGCTGAGGGGAAAGTGGTTGGGGATTGGGAAAAGTTCCAACGTCTGGAAAAACTGCCACGGCGCTCTTCCAACGTCTGTAAATTCCAGACTCTGGAATTTCTCGCCGACACCGGCCATCCCCTCCCCGCAGGACTATCCCCGGTTTTCAGTGGTGAATTTTCGCAATGTGTTGGCGTAACGAA
>CAYMCD010000156.1:0-5486 GCA_964388845.1 uncultured Verrucomicrobiota bacterium | reverse complement strand
CGCGCTCGCCGCGCTGGCCGTCGCGCTCGGCCCGGCGCCGATCGCGGCCCCGGCCGGGCAAGGCTCCGCGGCCGCGCCGGGCGAACTCGCATGGGAGCCGTTCACCCCGGAGCGGCTGGCCGAGCTCCGGGCGGCCGGAACGCCGGTCTTCATTGATTTCACAGCCGCATGGTGCATCACCTGCCAGGTCAACAAACGGGTTGCCCTGCGGCGGAGCGAAGTGGAGCAGGCTTTGCGCGCGCGCGGCGTGGCGACCCTCAAGGCGGACTGGACCGACCGGAACGAATCCATCACCCGCGCGCTCGCGGGCTATGGCCGGAGCGGCGTACCCCTCTACGTCCTCTACGGGCGCGATCCGGACGCGCCCCCCACGCTGTTGCCCGAGCTCCTGACGCCGGGCATCGTGTTGAACGCCCTCGCTGGAATTAATTGAACGCGGGGGTATGGTTCACGGTCTGCTCACTGAACCCGGAGGAATACCCAAATGAAAAGAATGCTGATGCTGATGGCGGTCATGCTCGCCGGACATACGGCCGGCGCGCGCGCCGAGGTGGCCACGCGCGCCGAGGCGCCGGACTTCGAGTTGACCGATCTCGACGGACAATCCCGCAAACTCTCCGAGTTCAGGGGGAAAACCGTGGTGCTCGAATGGATCAACCACGGTTGTCCGTTCGTCGTGAAGCACTACGACAGCGGCAACATGCAGTCCGTCCAGCGCGACGCGACCGCGGAGGGCGTCGTCTGGCTTTCCATCTGCTCCTCGGCGGAGGGGCAGCAGGGGTATTACTCCGCGGAAGATTGGCGGAAGGTCAACGCCGAGAAACAAGGCGCCGCCACCGCCATCCTGCTGGATCCCGAGGGGACGGTGGGCCGCCTGTACGGCGCGCGGACCACGCCCCACATGTATGTGATAGACGCGGCGGGAACGCTGGTCTATCAGGGCGCGATTGACAACAAGCCGTCCGCCGACCCGAGTGATATCCCGAGCGCGCTCAACTACGTGCGCGCCGCGCTGGGGGATGTCGGCGCGGGACGCGAGGTGGCCACGCCCACGACCAAGCCCTACGGCTGCGGGGTGAAGTACAAATAATGCCCGCTCCATGGATATCTGGTCCAAAGCCCCGGGCCGGGAGCGGCACAGCGAGCGCGAAAGGGGAGGGGAATCAGGAACTCAACCGCAGATCGCGGGCAAGGGGCTCCTCCGACAGGTAATCGTCGAGCCCCTGCAGCCAGGGGGGCAGCGCCCTCCCGATGAGACCCTGCAGCCGGATGGTATCCAATACGGAATAGGCCGGGCGCCGGGCCGGATAGCGCAACTCCGATGAGTCCCGCGGCTCCACCGTGACACCCGAAGGACGAACCCGCTCCACGATGGCCCGGGCGAATTCCCACCAGGAGCAGGCGCCCGCGGCCGCGACATGAACTACGCCGCTCGCCCGCCCCGCCGCGGCGAGGTCGAGCAGCGCGTCCGCGAGATGGCGCGTGAACGTCGGCGCGGAGACCTGGTCGGACACCACGCGCAACGTGGTTTTGCCCTGCTGCAACTGGCCCAGGATCGCGCGGACGAAATTCCGGCCCCGCAGGCCGAACAGCGACTGGGTGCGCGCGATGAGCGCGCCGCCCCCGGCCGCCTGCACAAGTTCCTCGCCCTTGAGCTTGCTCGCGCCATAATAATTGATCGGCGCCACGGGATCGGTCTCGGCATAGGGCGCGCCCTTGCGGCCGTCGAACACGTAGTCGGTGCTCAAGTGGACCAGGCACAGCCCGCGCCGCGCGCACGCCGCGGCCAGATGGCCGGCGCCGTCGGCATTGATCCTCCAGCAGGCCTCGCGCTCGGTTTCCGCGTCGTCCACGCGGGTGAACGCCGCGCAATTGATGACCACGTCCCCGGCGGGAAGCGCGCCGGTCAGTCCGTCGGGCCGCGTGATGTCGAACTCCGGCAGATCGAGCACGGACGCGCTCCAGCCGCGGGCGAGGACCGCATCCAGCAGGTCACAGCCCAGCATCCCTTTCCCGCCGACCAGGATGACGTGCATCGCCGATGAAATCTCCTAGCGGACGTCCAGCGCTTTCCGGATCGCCTGGGTCAGCTCCGAGCCCCGCAGATTCCGCGCGAGGATCATGCCGTTGGCGTCCAGGAGGAAGTTGGCGGACTCCCCGAACAGACCGAGCTGGCGGGGCAACTCCGTCTCGCCGTACACCAGCGGCCACGGGAGGCCCAGCCGCGCGGCGAAGGCCCGCGCCGCCGCGGCGTCGCGGTCGAGCGCAACCCCGACCACTTCAAATCCGAGCCGGCGATACCCGGCGTAGGTCTTCATCAGTAGGTCGAGGTCGCGGCGCCAGGGCGTCCAATCCTGGTGCCAGAAATCAACGAGGACCACTTTCCCGCGCAGGTCCCGGAGCCGGGCCGCGCGGCCGGCGCCGTCGGTCCATGCGAGTTCCGGGAACAGGTTGCCGGGCGAATAGCGCGCTCGCTCGCGTGCGACTTCCATGGCCGTGACGGAGACTGAATCCGCCCCGCGCGCGCCGGGGCGCAGAATGGTCATGGGCGTGTTGCGCCCCTCGTGGAGTTGGACGGGATAGGCGACCGGATCATAGTTCGGATTCCCGCGGAATTCCTCGATGACGCGCCGGACGCCCTCCGCATCCCCGAGGCGGCCGAGGTACTCCGCCTGCTGCACGAAGAGGCGCTTCACGGACGGGAGCATCTGATGGCCGTAGGCGCGCTTCGTTTCCTCGATCACCTCCAGGGCGGCCGGAAGGTCGCGCTTCATGTCGGCCAGGGCCATGGCCTTGACGGCGCGCGCCTGCACGACGAGATCGAGCTGCCCGTCGCGCCGCGCATCGTCCGCGGTGGCTTCGAGTTCGCGCAGCGTGTCGGCCCATTCGGCCTCGCTGTGCACGTTGTGGCTGAGCGCCTGCAGGCGGCTCAGGGTCCGGTTCAGTTCCGGATAGGTCTGCGCCGCCGCCGTGAGGGCGCAGCCGAGCAGGAGGGACAGCGCCGGACGCACGATTCGTTTCATCATCGGACTCCGTGTTTACCGGGCATCATGCCAGACGACCGGCACGGCGGCGAACCGCTTTTTCATCACCGCGAGCGCGTCCGGATTGTTGTCCACCAGCACGCAATCGCGCCCGAGTTCCCACGCCGATGCGCCGAGTGTACCGCTGCCCGCGAAAAAATCGAGCACGCGCGCGCCGGGCCGGGAGTGGACCTTGAGAATGCGGTCGAGGATGGCGCGCGGCTTCTGCGTAGGGTATCCGGTTTTTTCGCGGCCGGTCGGGCTGACAATTGTATTCCACCACACATCGGTGGGCGTCTTGCCGCGCGCGGCCTTTTCGGGGCCCACGAGGGAGGGCGCCAGATACGGGATGCGGTCCATGGCCTCGTACTGGAAAATGTAGCGGCGGGGATCGCGCGCGTACCAGAGAAGGGTGTCGTGCTTGGCCGGCCATCGGCGCCGCGTGCGCGCGCCGTAGTCGTAGGCCCAGATGATTTCGTTGATGAAGGAGGCGCGGCCGAAGAGGCGGTCGAGCAGCACCTTGGCGTAGTGCACCTCGCGGTAGTCGAGGTGGACGAACAGGCTGCCGTCCGGCCGGAGCACGCGCAGGGCCTCCGTGAGGCGCGGCGCGAGAAACGCCGGATAGTCGTCGAACCCGTCCGCGTACGAGCGGGTGCCGAGTTTGACGGAGCGGTAGGTGCGCCCGCCAAAGCCGACCCGGTCCCCCCGCGCGGCGGACCGCACCGCCAGTTGCGTGCGGGTCTGGCGCCGCCCGGTGTTGAACGGCGGATCAATGTAGATCAACTCGAAGGCGGCGTCCGGGAGGCGCCGGAGGACGTCGAGATTCTCGCCGAAATAGACCTCGAGACGCGGCATGTGCGGGGTCAGGACGGGCGGAAGCGGATCGGCTCCTCATCCTCATCCTCATCTTCCCCGTCCACCGGTTCGACGGCCGCCCGCTCCAGCAGGCGATCATGCTGCGGCAGGAACGGGCTGACCAATCCGTAGAAGAACCCATAGCCGCAAATCGCCAGCGCGGAGATCACCGCGACTTCCGCCTTGAGGAACAGCATCAGGACCATCGCGATGCCCGCGAAAAAAAAGAGCGGCGCCTTGGTCGGCTTGGCATACCGCACGGTCGAGACCTGGAGCGCCACGAAGACCGTCGAAATCATCCAGACCAGCGCGGCCAGCGGGCCCGCGGTCAGATTGAAGAAATCCTCGCGCAACAAACCGCTCTGCGCGCTGAAGACGAACATCGCCACCCAGCCGGCGTTGACGGTGATCGGCAGCCCCAGGTAGCCGTGCTGGCCGCGGAACGGATCAATCACGCGGAACCGCGCCAGCCGCATGGCGCCCGACATGACCGTGAAGCTGACGAACGCGAGCCCCATCAAACCGTGGTCCTTCATCACGAGGTTGTAGGCCAGCATCGCTGGCGCGACGCCGTAGCCGATGATATCCACGAAGGTGTCCAGCTCGGCGCCGAACTTGGTCTGCCCGCGGCACCACCGCGCGACATTGCCGTCCAGGCCGTCCAGAACGAGGCACAGCATGATGTACTGGGCCGCCTGCGCGAACTCGCCCTCGCCGGCCTTGATCAGGCTCAACAGCGCGCAGGCCAGGGCGGCCAGCGTAAACAGGTTGGGGACGACTTTTCGCCACATCATGGTCCGGTTCCCTTCTTGATCCGCGCAATGGCGGTGATGCCCGCAAAGACCCGGTCGCCCTTCTTCACCAGAACGTCCACGTCCGACGCGGGGAGGTACACGTCCAGCCGCGACCCGAATTTCATCATGCCGATCCGGTCGCCCGCGCCCAACCGCTGCCCCACGCGCAGCCAGTATACGACGCGGCGGACAATCGGTCCAACGATCTGTTTGACGAGACAGCGGATCTTCCGGCCCTCGATCAGGATCGAGCTGTGTTCGTTGTGTTCGGAGGCGGCCTGCCGGATCGTCAGCAGATGCCTGCCGGGCGTGTAGTCGAGGGCCTTGACCTCGCCCGCGATCGGGGCGCGGTTCACGTGCACATCGAACGGCGTGAGGAACGTGCTGACCCGGACGCACGGGACGCCGAGAAATTTATCCTCGGACATCTCCTCCACGCAGCGGACCCATCCGTCCGCGCCGGATACCACCACGCTGCCGTCCGGCATCTGCGGGCGATCCGGATCCCTGAAAAAATAGATCAGGAACAAAAGGGCCAGCGCAGTGGTCGCGCCCAGCGCGACCGCCGCGCCCAGCCACCCCTGCCAGAATGCCAGGCCGGCCGACACCCCCCCCGCGGCCGTCACGACGCACGCATGCGCTCCAAATCCCTTCGCCAGCTTCAAAAGCTTCAACCCCATATCCACATGGTTAACAAAGCGTTCCACTATACCGCCGGCGCTCGCGGGTGCAAGCCAATGCGGCGACAACGGGGGCGTTGGGGTGCATGACTGATTTCTGACTATTGAGCGAAAAGGCTGGTCTTTTCTTGCCG
>CAYMCD010000155.1:0-5600 GCA_964388845.1 uncultured Verrucomicrobiota bacterium | reverse complement strand
CCGCCAACGCTATTAAACCCATCGCGGGTCTGTAAAGTCCGACAGGCTGCTAGAGCATTTCTCGATAGTTTTGTCCTGATCTCCGGGGCGGTGCGGAGCGGAGAAAGTGCGGGACACTTCTGATACCAGATGCCATACATATACGGTGTATGCTGACAGGGCGCGGCCTCCGGACGCGCCGCGCCCTGGCGGGTCCCGGGGCCCCGCCCAATCTGGAGAATGGAACCGGATATTTCCGGCGCACGGCATGACTCGGGAGGCCGCGCGCCGCGGAGGGATGGATCATGTGCATGCGATGGTCGGTTGCGCTCCTGGTGTTGACGGCCGCGGGTCCGGTGTGCGCGCAGGTGCCGCATCGGATCAGCTATCAGGGACGCTTGGTGGACGGGACGAACCTGGTCAACGGGGCGGTGACGATGGCCTTCCGTCTCTACACCGCGCCCGCGGGCGGGACGGCGGTGTACGGGCAGACCGGCGGCGTCACGGTGGCGGACGGCCTGTATGCGACGGAGATCGGCGACGGCACGCCGGCGTTCGCGGCCGCGTTCACGAACGAGCCGCTGTTCCTCGAAACGGAAGTGAACGGCGCCACGCTGGCGCCACGCGAGGCGGTGCGGTCGGTTGCGTATGCGCTGCGCGCGGCGGGTGTGTCGTCCGGCGCGATCACGTCCGCGATGATCGCGGACGGCGCGGTCGGCGAGGCGGACCTCGCGGCGGGCGCGGTGACGTCGGCGAAGCTCGCGGTCGGCTCCGTGCAGTCGAATCATCTCGCGGCGGGCAGCGTGGGGGCCGCGGCGCTCCAGGACGGCGCGGTTTCGGACGCGAAGCTGGAGCTCGATTACTGGTCGCTGTCCGGCAACGCGAATGTCACGGCGGGCAGCTTCATCGGCCACGCCCTGACGCTGCCGATCCAGTTCCGCATCTTCGGCGCGCGCGTCATGCGCTACCAGTATGGAATGGAGTCGCACAGCATCGTGGGCGGGCACGGATCGAACGCGGTCCGGGATCTCGCCTTCGGCGCCGTGATCGCGGGCGGCGGCCGCGCGGCCCATCCGAATCGCGCGTTCGACGACTACGCCGCAATCGGCGGCGGCCTCGGCAACACGGCGGGGATTGACGACGCCAACTTCACGAACGCGGTCAGCGCGACCGTCGCCGGCGGGGAGGGAAACCGCGCGATCCAGCCGCATGCGGCGGTCGGCGGCGGCTACAGCAACCTCGCGGATGGCGCCGCGGCGACCGTCTCCGGCGGCCTCGGCAACCAGGCGTTCGGCGATCACGCCTTCGTCGGCGGCGGCTACTCCAACGCGGCGGTCGCCTCGCAGGCCTCGGTCGGCGGCGGCTTCGCGAACACCGCCGGCGGCACGTACGCGACGGTCGGCGGCGGCTATGGAAACCGGGCGGACGCCCGGTCGGCGACGGTGGGCGGCGGCGAGCAGAATCTCGCGGACGAGCTGCACGGCGTGGTGGCGGGCGGTCTCGCCAACAGGAGTTACCCGATCTACGGCGCGATCGGCGGCGGACGGGGAAATCTGATCGAGTCAGATGCGCCCGACGCCGTGATTGCGGGCGGGAACTCGAACCGGGTTTCCGCCGAGGGGGGGGTCATCGGCGGCGGCGCCCACAATCGGGCGGACGAGTATGGCGTGGTGGCCGGCGGGTATTCAAATGAGGTGTCGGGCGGATATGCCGTGGTCGGCGGCGGCCTGCAGAACTTTGCCTCCAGCGACGCGGTGGTGGGCGGAGGATTCCATAACGCGGCGGCGGACAATTATGCCGTCGTGCCCGGCGGATTAAACAATCGGGCGGGCGCGATCGCCAGTTTCGCCGCGGGCAGCCGCGCCTATGTGCAGGGCGGCGACGTCGGGACGTTTTTGTGGTCGGACGCGTCCTCGACGTCGCGGTTCTATTCGGCGGCTATAAATGAATTCGGCGTGCGCGCGTCGGCGGGGTTGCGCCTCGCGCTCAACTCGCCCGGTCCGGGCGTTAACGAACGGTTCGGGCGCGTGTTCCGGGACAACACGATCGTCGCCTGGGCGAAAGTCTCCGCCGACGGCACGACCGGCGACAACCAGTTCGGCGTCGAGTCGGCGACCAACCTCTCCGCCGGGTACTATGAGATCGCGCTGACCGCCGAGGCGACGAACGCGGGACAGCTCGTGATGGTTGCGAGCCCCGAGGTGGACGCGCAGCCCAACTCGGCGGGCACCATGCGCTTCGCGACGGTGAACCAGGTCAACGCGACCGTCTTCCACGTCTACATCAACAACGGTTCCTTCGCCCCGACGAATCACGATTTTACCTTCATCGCGACGGGCCGCTGAGCGGATCGCGATTTCCGGTCGCGGGCGCGGGGGCTTCCGCCGGACCGGCGTTTCCCCGATGCTTGTTTCAGGGGCGCGTGTTGTGGTTTCATTGGTCGCGCGCCGCCCGGTCCGTATGATGCGGCGCGGGATGTTCCGGGAGGATTCGCATGAGCCCTATACGCATGGAGAAGGATTCGTTCGGGGAACTGGCCGTGCCGGCGGACGCGTATTACGGCGTCCACACGTGCCGGTCGCTGCGGAATTTCGACGCGGCGGGCGAACCCGTCCCGCTCGAAATTATTTTCGGCATGGCGAAGATGAAACTCGCCTGCGCGAAGGCGAACCACCAGCTCGGCCTGCTGGACGACAGGAAGACGAACGCCATCGTCGCGGCCTGCGAAAAGGTGCTCGGCGGCGCGCTGGACAACCAGTTCCCGATTGACTGCTTCCACGCCGGCTCCGGCACGTCTTCGAACATGAATGTCAACGAGGTGATCGCCAACGTCGCGAACGAGGCGCTCGGCGGCAAACGCGGCGACCGCGGGCTCGTTCACCCGAACGACGACGTCAACAAGGGCCAGTCCACCAACAACATCTTCCCCTCCGCGATCCGCGTGGCCTGCGTGGACCTCACGCGGCCGACGGTCGCCGCGCTCAAGCAACTGATCGCGCGCCTCAGCGAAAAGGCGGGCGAGTTCGCCGACGTCATCAAGAGCGGTCGTACCCATCTGCAGGACGCGGTCCCCGTCGCGCTCGGGCAGGAATTCGCCGCCTACGCGCACGCGCTGCGCAAGGCCGTTATGCGGATCGAGCAGGCCCGCGACAAGCTGCTCGAAATCGGCGAGGGCGGCAACGCCATCGGCACCGGCGTAAACACCAAAAAGGAATTCCGCCCGCTGATCGCGAAGCACCTCGCGGCCTTCACGGGCGACGCATACCGCCCGGCTGACAACGGCATCGAGATCACGCAGTTCCTCACCGACAAGGCCGAGATGTCCGGCGCGCTGCGGCTCGCGGCGATGGACATCGGCAAGATCTGCAACGACCTGCGCCTGCTTTGCTCCGGCCCGAACACCGGCTTCGCGGAAATCGTCCTGCCGCCCGTCGAGCCCGGCTCCTCCATCATGCCCGGCAAGATCAACCCGAGCATTGCCGAGGCGACAAACATGGCGATGATCCAGATCTTCGGCAACGACGCCGCCGTCCAGGCCGCCTGCGCCGCGGGCCAGCTGGAGCTGAACACCCACATGCCCGTCACCGGGCTGAACCTGGTGAAGTCGCACCGCATCCTCGCCCGCGCCGCCGTGCAGCTCGCCGAAAAGTGCATCGCCGGAATCAAAGCCAACCGCGAGCGCTGCTACACCTATTTCGAAACCAGCGGCGGCCTCGCCACGATCCTCAATCCCAGGCTCGGCTACGACAAGGTGTCCGCGCTGGTCAAGGAGTCGCTCGCCACGAAAAAGACCGCCAAGGAAATCGTCGTCGAAAAAGGCCTGATGACCGCCGCGGAATTCGACGAGCTGGTCAAGGGTAGCACGGGGCCAAACTTGTGATATTGTGTCGAGATCGATCGGACAGATCGGACAAATCCGCCCGCAGAGGACAACCATGAGCCAACCCTGCTTTGTGAGTTCGACCATTGGCCGCAAGGTGATCGCGGCAATCTCCGGGATCGCGCTGATGTTGTTCATCATCGTCCACCTCGGCGGGAACCTGACCCTGCTGATCCCGGATGGCGGCGCGACGTTCAACAGCTACGCGCACCACCTGGCGGGCCTCGGGCCGCTGCTCTGGGTCGCGCGCGCGGGCCTGCTCATTTTTTTCCTCGCCCACGTGCTGCTCGCAATCGGCGTGCGCCTCGATGAAAAGCGCGCCCGCCCCGAGGGCTACGCGCTCAAGGCCAGCAAGGGCGGCCCGAGCAAGCAGACGCTGTCGTCCCGCTCGATGCTGGTCACCGGGCTGCTGATCCTGCTGTTCGTCCCGTTCCACATCTGGATGTTCACGCTGAATCAGGGCGTGCCGCACGCGCCGGTTGACCTGCACGGCGCGCTGGTGAAGGACGTCTATCTCGCCGTCGTCACCGCGTTCAAGGACCCGGTGAAGGCGTGGGGCTACGTCGCGATCATGGCCCTGCTCGGGTTCCACCTGCGCCACGGTTTCTGGAGCGCGTTCCAGTCGCTCGGAGTCCTGCGCCCGAAGTGGTCTCCCGCGATCTACACCGCCGCCTTCGTCTTCGCCGCGCTGATGGCCGTCGGGTTCATCGCGCTGCCGGTGTACATGCTGTATTTCGGCCCGAACCCGGAAACCCTGCGCATCGGGGTGGCGGGAGGTGGGTAGGGCGCGCCGCGCGCGTCGGGTCGGCGGCGACGGGCCCGATCGTTTTTACAGACGTTGGAAGTTTTAAAAAAAGAAATTACAGACGTTGGAAGTTTTTGCATGGAGCCGGGGCGCCCTCGCCCCGCGGAGTGGAGTACGCCATGATTAAAGTAGCCGAAGAATCGTTCCTGAACTCGGGCATCCCGGACGGGCCGATCGAGTCCAAGTGGGCCACGCACAAGGCGAACATCAAGCTCGTCAGTCCGGCGAACAAGCGGAAGTACACCGTGATCGTCGTCGGCACCGGCCTCGCGGGCGGCGCGGCGGCGGCCTCGCTCGGCGAACTGGGCTACAACGTGCTGAACTTCTGCATCCAGGACACGCCGCGCCGCGCGCACAGCGTGGCCGCGCAGGGCGGCATCAACGCGGCGAAAAACTACCAGAACGACGGCGACAGCGTGTGGCGGCTCTTCTACGACACGGTGAAGGGCGGCGACTTCCGCGCGCGCGAGGCGAATGTCTATCGCCTCGCGGAGTTGAGCGCGAACATCATTGACCAATGCGCGGCGCAGGGCGTGCCGTTCGCGCGCGAGTACGGCGGGACGCTGGCGAACCGTTCGTTCGGCGGCGCGCAGGTGTCGCGCACGTTTTACGCGCGCGGACAGACGGGGCAACAACTGCTGCTGGGCTGCTACAGCTCGCTGATGCGGCAGGTGGACGCGGGGCGGGTGAAGCTGTTCACGCGCCGCGAGATGCTGGACCTCGTGCTGGTGGACGGCGCGGCGCGCGGCATCGTCTGCCGCAACCTCGTGACCGGCGCGGTCGAGTCGTACGCGGCGGACGCGGTGCTGCTGGCGACGGGCGGCTATTCGACGGTGTTCTTTCTCTCGACGAACGCGGTGAACTGCAACGTGACCGCGGCGTGGCGCTGCCACAAGAAGGGCGCGCTGTTCGCGAACCCGTGCTACACGCAGATCC
>CAYMCD010000154.1:0-5707 GCA_964388845.1 uncultured Verrucomicrobiota bacterium | reverse complement strand
CAGGAAATGCGCGCGCGCGTGCAGGAGATGCAGGCCAAGGTCATCGAGGCCCAGGCCCAGGTCCCGCTCGCCATCTCCGAGGCCTTCCGCAAGGGCAATCTCGGCGTGATGGATTTCTACCGCATGCAGAACATCATGGCCGACACCAGCATGCGCGAATCGCTGGCCGACGGCGATGACAAGAACCGCAAGGACAAGAGCCAATAATTCGCATGGGTTGGGCGGGGCCTCCGGACCCGCCGCCGGGCAAGCCTTTTCGGCTGACACCCGGCGCGCCCGGAGGTCGCTCCCCGCCCGGCTCCGATGAACATGAACCTGCCCATCGCCGCGGGAATCGGGATCGAGGGGATCATCTGGTTGATCATCCTCGTCTTCTGGGGCATCGCGCAGGCGGTCCAGAAATCGCGGCGCGGCGCGCCCGGCGCGCCCCCGCGCCGCACGCCGCTCCCGCTCGACGACGAGTTGCGCGAGATGCTGGAGCAACTGACGGGCGCCAGCCCGCCGGCCGCGCGCGCGCCCGCCCCCCCCCCCCCCGCCCCCCCGGGGGGGGGATGAGGAAGAACCAGAACGCCCCGCGCCGACGCCGCCAACGCTGCAACGGGACCGCCGCCCGGCATCGCGCCCGCCCGCCCAACCGCGCTTCATCCCGCCCGCGCCGCCGCCCGCCGTGTCCCCGTACGCCGCGGCCGGATCCGCCGACATCGCGCCGATCCTCTCCTCAGAAGACTTCGCCGAGGCCGGGCTCGCCGCTCGCTCCGGGCTCAATGCGCCGGGCCTCTCCATGCGGATGAAGGGCATGAGCTTGCAGGGCATGGCCACAATGCCCTCCGGCAACCTGTCGCGCCGCCACGGGCAGCCGGCCCTCCAGCCCGCCGACCTGCGGAGCCCCGCGAGCCTGCGCAAGGCCGTGCTGGCAAAAATGATCCTCGACGCCCCGCGCGCCCTCGCCCCCCACGGGTCCTGACCCCGCGCGGCATTTTTTACAGTCCCTGTAACCTACAGGCGTTGGAACCCGCCGCGCGCCGATTTTACAGACGTTGGAACTCTTCCCGGTCACTTCAGCGCGATGTCGAGGCGCGGCACGCCGATGTGGCGGCGGGGCGTTTCGCCGGGGAGCAGGTCCGCTCTGCGGCGCGGCGCGGCGTCGCGCGGGCTCGCCGGCGCGCGGGCGAGGTGGAGCGCGGGGCCGAACGCGAGCGCGTGCTTGCCGTACCACTCGTTGACCGAGTCAACGACGCGGGCGGCGCGCTCGAGTTTCTCGATCCGGACGGGGTCGTCGAACAACTCGTACTGCGCGGGGCGATCCTCCTCGATCTCGCCGAGGACGACCAGGGTGGCGCGGTATTCGACGCCGGGCCGATGGAGGCGGTCGAACATCGCGCGGATGACGGGGGCCATTTCCTGCGGCGCGGCGGTGGCGCGGGTGAGGCGGGCCTCGAGCGCGTCCTGGGCGAAGTCGCGGCGGCGCAGCGCGGCGCACAGGTGGCGCGCGCGCAGGCCGTGGCGGCGGAGCTTGATGCAGGCGGACTCCACGTTGCGGAACAGCCTGGCGTGGACGAAGTCGCGGTCGGCGCTGGGGGCGGCGAAGGTCTTGCACTTGCTGACGGTGAGATAGGTGTTCTTTTCGCCGGGGTTGACCGGATAGACGGACTGGCCGCGCAGCTCGTTCCAGATTTCGCGGCCCAACTTGCCGAGCAGGCGTCCGGCCCACGCCTCGGGTTTCCGCGCGAAGTCGCAGGCGGTGGCGAGCCCGTGCTTCTGCAGCAGGTTCGTGGTGTTGGGGCCGAACCCCCAGACCTCGGCCAGCGGCGTGCGCTGGAGCAACACGTGCAGGTGGTAGCCGGGCACCGCGGTGAACCCGTCGGGTTTGCGGAATTTCGAGCAGAGTTTCGCGAGGCCCTTCGAGAGGCTGAGCCCGATGGAGACCGTGAGGCCGAGTTCCCGCTGGATCGCCTCTTTCATGCGGCGGGCGATCTCCGGGTAGCCGGTGCGGTGCACGCGGCGCAAACCGGTGAGGTCGGCAAACCCCTCGTCAATCGAGTGCTCCTCCACCATCGGGGTGAAGCGGCGCATGATATCGAACAGACGCTTCGAGTAGAGGCTGTAGGTCTCGTAGTCGCTCGGCAGGACCAGCAGGCCGGGGCACATCCGGCGCGCCTCGTGCAGCGCGACGCCGCGCTTGATGCCGAGGGCCTTGGCCTCGTAGCTGGCGCAGGCAATGATGCCGCGCTCCTGGCCGGTGACCATGGGCCGCCCCTTCCACTCGGGGCGGATCGCCTGCTCGACGGAGGTGAAGAAGGCGTCGCCATCCACATGCGCGATCGCGCGCGGATAAGAGCGCAGCGTGAGGGGCTGGATATCTGAACGCATGTTCAGTTATATCCATACCCCCCGCCCCCGCCCCCTTCAATCCCAATCCCGATTCCGCTTCCGATTCCGATTTCGATCCCGATTTCGATCCCGATTCAGATTTCGATTGGGTACGATGGATGCATGAATCGGACACCGGCGCGCGCGCGAATGGAGACGTTGCGGCGCGAGATTGAACGGCACAACCGCCTGTATTACGTCGAGGCGACGGCGGAGATTTCGGACCGCGACTACGACCGCCTCTACGACGAGCTCAAGGCCCTCGAGGAGGCGCACCCGGAGTGGGTGACGCCGGACTCCCCCACCCAGCGCGTCGGCGGCCGGCCGATCGAGGGATTTGAGCGCGTGCGCCACCGCGCGCCGATGCTGTCGCTGGAGAAGAAGGAGGACCTGCGCGAGCTGGAGCTCTTCGAGAAGGAGATCCGGAAAAAACTGCCGGACTTCCGGCCCGACTACGTGGTGGAACCGAAGATAGACGGCGTCTCCATCGCGCTGCACTACGTGGACGGCGTCCTCCGGCAGGGCGTGACCCGCGGCGACGGCGAATACGGGGACGACATCACCGCGAATGTGCGCACGCTGCGGGATATCCCGCTGCGCCTCGACACCGGCGGCGCCGCGCCGCCGGCCCATCTCGAGGCGCGGGGCGAGGCGTACATGAAGGAGGCGGATCGCATCGCCCTGAACGAACAGCTCCGCGCGCGGGGGGAGAAGACCTTCGCCAACACGCGCAACGCCACGGCGGGCACGCTCAAGCAGCTGGACCCGCGCGTGGTCGCGCAACGCCCGATCCGCGCCGTCTTCTACGCGCTCGGCCACGTGGAGGGCGCCGCCTATGCGACCCACGCCGGGGAGCTGGACGCCCTGCGCGCCTTCGGCCTGCCGACGCCGCGGCACTGGCGGCGGGCGGGCGGCATCGCGGAGGCGGAGGCCGCGGCGCGCGAGTTGAAGGAGCGCGAGGGCGAACTGCCGTATGAAATTGACGGCGCCGTCATCAAGGTCAACGACAACACCGCCTGCCGCCGCCTGGGCCTGAAGACGAACGTGCCGGCCTACGCGGTGGCGTACAAGCGGGCGGAGTGGTTCAACGAGGCCCAGACCACGCTCGATCGGATCGTCGTGCAGGTCGGCCGGACCGGCGTGCTGACGCCGGTGGCGGAGGTGACGCCGGTCTTCCTCGACGGCACGACGATCTCGCGCATCACGCTGCACAACGCGGAGGAGGTCCGGCGCAAGGACATCCGCATCGGCGACACGGTGGTGATCAAACGCGCCGGGCGCGTGATCCCCGCCGTGGTCCGCGTGGTGGACGACGCGCGGACGGGGCGCGAACGTCGTTTTACAATGCCCGATCACTGTCCCGCCTGCCGCGCGCCCGCGGTCCGCCGCACGCTGGCCGCCGACGCGCGCGAGGAAATCGCGCTGCGATGCGAGAACCCGGATTGCCCGGCCCAACTCGCGCGGCGGATCGAATATTTCGCGGGGCGCGCCGCGCTGAACATCGAGGGGTTGGGCGAAGTGGTTGCGGACAAGCTCGTGGAGCGCGGGCTGGTGCGATCCCTCTTCGACCTCTACCGGCTGGACGCCGCCCAACTGGCCGACCTGAACCTGGGCACCGGGGAGGCGCCGCGCCAGCTCGGCGAAAAGACCGCGCGCCGCATTTGCGAGGCGCTGGAGGCCGCCCGCGCCGCGCCGCTGGAAAAATGGCTGCTCGCGCTGGGCCTGCCGAGCGTCGGGGAAACGATCGCGCACAAGCTGGCCGGCTGCCACGCGGATCTGAAGGCGTTGGCGGCCTCGACCCGGCTTCCGCTGCTGCTGGAGTTGACCGACCTGGAGGAAACGATCAAGCGGCTCAATCCGCGCGCGCAGGCCAACCGCGGCCGGGCCGAGGGGGAAAAGCTCGATCTGGCGCGCCGCCACGGGGCCGCCCTCGCGCGTCGCGACGAGGTAGCGGCGGAGATCGCGCGGCTGGGCATGGACGGCATCGGTTCGGCCGTCGCGCGGGATGTGCTGGACTTCTTCCATGCGCCTGCCGGGCGCCGGCTGGTCCGCGAGCTGGACGCGCTGGGTCTTCATCCGCGCGGAGCAGCCGAGCCTCGTGGCGCGGTGGGGACTTCCCCTCTGGCGGGCAGGACCGTGGTGGTGACGGGGACCCTGCGCGGGTTCAGCAGGGAACAGGCGCATGCCGCGCTGCGCGCGGCGGGCGCGCGGGTGGCGGACAGCGTGAGCGGCAAGACGGACTTTCTGGTGGTGGGATCGGACGCCGGATCCAAGCTGGAGAAGGCGCGAAAACTGGGCGTGCGGGTCCTGGAGGAGGTTGAGTTCGCCGCCCTGCTCGGCGCGTGACCGACCGGCCGGATCAGACGTGCGCGGGGTGGCGACTGCGCCACTCGGCGACGGCGGCGGTGTGGTCGAGTTCGCGCCCGAGCCGCTGGCGCTGGTCGCGGCGATAAAACTCGACGTGGCAGACATCCACGACGAGCCGCGCGTGCGAATACGGGTGCTCTTCGACGAATTGGACGCCGGCGGCGTAGCCGGACTCATCCGGCTTGCACCAGACGATCTTGCCCTGGACGACCTCGGGATAATCCAGGAGCGGGAAACGCAATTCGCAGGTCTCGCCCGGCATGAGGGCGATATCGCTGTGCAGGCCGACACCGCCCTGCCCGATGTCTTTCAGACTGCTGCCCGACTCGGCGGTCTCGCTATCGCGCCGGAAGCGGACCGGCATGCTGCTGCAGTGCCGGACGTTTCGCCGTCCATCGGATTCCCGCCATGATTCGCGTCTGACCATCGCCCACCTCTGGTAGAACTGCTACCCCATTGACGCCCGGCAGACAACCACATTTTTGGAACATTTTTTGTCACCAGGGAAGGCCGACGGACAGCCGGTAGAAAAGTCCCGTCGCCGTGGTCGCGTGGATGACGGTCGCCGTGCCGCCGGTCCCCGGCATGTTGGTAAAGGGCGGGACGTCCGCCCATGCGGGCGGGTCGGAAGGCGCCGCCGCCTGGAGACTATACAGGCGATCGAAACGGCTTTGGAACTGGGCCGCGTTTCCGTTGTCGCTGTAAAAAGCCTCGACGCGCAGAAAGTCGCCGGAGCTCGTCGGCGATGTGCCGGACACATATTCCTCGCGCGACGGGACGCCGTCGCCGTCGGGATCCGCGTCCGCGGCCTGCTGCGCATTGGTGATCCCTGGATCATGCGGATCGAAGCTGACATCGAGTTCCCAGTAGTCCGGCATGCCGTCGCCGTCGCGGTCGGCCGGGATGGCTTCGAGCGCGCCGATGTCTATTCGCGGGCCCTGCCGGCGCGGCCGGCCGCGCTGGTCGGCCG
>CAYMCD010000153.1:0-5921 GCA_964388845.1 uncultured Verrucomicrobiota bacterium | reverse complement strand
TCTCAGTCCCAGTGTGGCTGACCATCCTCTCAGACCAGCTACCCGTAAGCCTTGGTGAGCCGTTACCTCACCAACAAGCTGATAGGACGTGGGCTCATCTCAAAGCGCCAGGCCTTACGGTCCCCGGCTTTGGACAGATGCAGAGGCCTGCACCGACCACATTCGGAATTATCCCAGGTTTCCCCGGGCTATTCCCAACTTCAAGGTAGATTACCCGCGCGTTACTCACCCTTCCGCCACTGAACACTCATGATATTGCTACCGCGAGTGTCCCGTTCGACTTGCATGCCTAATCCACGCCGCCAGCGTTCGTTCTGAGCCAGAATCAAACTCTCCGTATAAAGAGAGTTGTGATCCGCCACCTTTTCAGGCGACAGACCAGAAACGATTCTGACTGGCTGTCTTTCGACAACCATTTTCTTTCAAACTGACGTATAACCTCACACAAGCCACACCACTTCTAAATCGAAGCGGCATAGCAGATATTCCATTTTCAAAGATCAAATCAAAGAGACGAAAAAACCCATTCGCCCTCTCCTGAACAAATTCGAAGCGGGCGATCGAGCTCTTCTCGATGATAAAGACCAGAGGTTTTTCAACCTCAACGTCTGGTGAGAAGCTAGAAAATGGACCGCGCAGTGTCAACGGTTTTCGGAAATATTTTTTTGAAAAAATATTATCGGGCGATGATCTGTCGTATCGGCATGATGACAAACATGTTGTGTAGTAATCTTGTCGGCGTCTATCGCTTGTTTGCGCGACGGTATTATGCGATGGTCGCCGAATGAACAAGCAACCGCCTCCGCTCATTGTCGCGCTGGATGTGGATTCATCGGTAAATTTGCGCGAAATGCTAAATAAAATGCCGGATTCAATCCTCTGGTTCAAGGTGGGGCTCGAAGCCTTCTGCGCGGAAGGCCCGGCGGTCCTGCAGCCGCTGATGGCCAGAAAATCGTCGGTTTTCCTCGATTTAAAGCTCCACGACATCCCGCGCACCGTCGAACGCGCGACCCGATCCGCCTGCCGGCACGGCGTCCGTATGCTGACAATCCATGCCGCCGGCGGGCGCGCCATGATTCAGGCCGCAGCCAATGCGGCGCGAGAATTTGGTCAATCAAGACCGCATGTCATTGCCGTTACAGCTCTTACAAGTTTGCGCCAGGATGATTTGACGGATACGGGCGTGGCGCGGAACCTGCCGGACCACGTGCTGGGCCTCGCCCGCTTGGCCATGGAATCGGGCGCGGATGGCGTCGTCTGCTCCCCCCTCGAGGCGATGCTGCTGCGAAACGAGCTCGGCTCCGATGCGCTGCTCGTGACTCCCGGAATCCGCGCAGAGGGCGAGGCGAAAGGCGACCAGAAGCGAACGCTCACCGCCGGCGACGCCGTCCGGGCGGGCGCCACACACCTGGTCGTCGGCCGCCCTATTCTCGAAGCCCATGATCCGGCAGAAGCAGCCGGTCGCCTGCTGGCTGAAATCCGAGCCGCCCACGCGGGCGCGATCGCGCAACGCGCATGAGCATTTCCCGGCATACGATCCGCCATGTCGTGTGGGACTGGAACGGAACGCTGCTCGACGACACCGCGCTGTGCATCGAGATCATGAACGGTCTGCTCGGCGAGCGCGGACTGCCGCTGCTCGACAAGACGCGCTATCGGGCGATTTTCGACTTCCCGGTGGTGGACTATTACACACGGCTCGGTTTCGACTTTACACGCGACCCGTTCGATATCATCGGCGCGGAATTCATCCGCCGCTACGAAGCGCGACGCGCGGAGGCCCGACTCCATCCGGGCGCGATCGGAACGCTGGCCGCGCTTCGCGCCGCGGGGTTCACCCAGTCCGTGCTCTCCGCCTACCTGCACGACACGCTCGAAACGCTGCTGGCGCACTTCGGGGTGCGCGATTTTTTCGACGATGTGCTGGGCGGCGACAATGTGTACGCGCGGGGAAAAATCGAGCAGGGCCGGACCTGGATGCGCGCGCAGTCGCTCGATCCGGCGGCCGTGCTGCTGGTCGGCGACACGCGACACGACTTCGAGGTCTCGCAGGCCATGGGGTGCCGGTGCCTGCTGGTCGCGGACGGCTATCACCCGCGGGAGAAACTGGAGGGACTCGGGCCGCCAGTGGTGGATGATTTGTCGGGCGTATGCAGGGAGTTGGGCGTTGGGTGATCGGTGCCGCGATAAATGGTTTCGCGTCTCCGCGACCCCTTCGTTCCTCGCCCGCCCTATCCCACCTTCACGAAGGGCGAGGCCGCCCGATAGAGCATACGCGCCTCTTCCCGCAGCAGCGCGTGTCCCGGAGCGCGCAGTTTGGAATCCTCCCCGATGATGCGGAGGGCCTCTTCGCGCGCCCTTTCCAGGATGACGAGGTCCCGCAGCGGATCGGCGACGCGCAGAATCGTTCCGCCGCTTTGTTCCCGTCCAAACAGGTTGCCCATCCCCCGGATCTGGAAATCCTCCTCGGCGATCTGGAAACCGTCTGTTGTGGCCTCCAGCACCTTCAGGCGCCGCCAGGCCTCCCGCGTGTTGGGGTGTCCCTGCAGGATGCAGAAGGATTTGTGGTTCCCGCGGCCGATGCGACCGCGTAGCTGGTGCAGCTGGGCCAGTCCGAACCGCTCGGCGTTTTCCACCAGCAGGACCGTCGCGTTCGGCACGTCCACGCCCACCTCGATGACCGTGGTGGACACCAGCACGTCCAGCTCACCGCGCCGGAATTTTCCCATGGCGCGGTCCCGCTCGGCGGACGGCATCTGGCCATGCACCAGACCGATCCTCAGCCCCGCGAGCGGGCCCCGATTCAGATGTCCGACCATCTGCGTCGCGGATTTGAGATCCACCTGTTCGGTGTCCGAGACCAGCGGATATACGAGATAGGCCTGCCGGCCCCGGGCGACCTGCTGGCGGATGAAGTCGTAGGCCTTCGGCAATAATTTCGCGCTGATCACGCGCGTGACTATCGGAATGCGGCCGCCCGGCATCTCGCGGATCGTGGTGATGTCGAGGTCGCCGTACCACGTCATGGCCAGCGTGCGCGGGATCGGCGTCGCGGTCATCACCAGCACATCGGGCTGGACGCCCTTGGTGTAGAGCAGGCCGCGTTGCTCCACGCCGAATTTGTGCTGCTCGTCAATGACGATCAGCCCGAGATCCCTGAAGACCACCCGTTCCTGGATCAGCGCGTGGGTGCCCACGACCAACGGCGCGCGTCCGTCGGCGAGTTGCGCCCGCACGGACACTTTGTCCTCCGGGGCCAGGCCGCTGGTCAGCGACACGGCGCGGATGCCCAGGGGCTTCAAGTAGCGCTCGAAGGTCGCGGCGTGCTGCTGAGCCAGGATTTCCGTGGGCGCCATGACCGCGACCTGCGCCCCGCACTCGATGGCATCCACCGCCGCGCAGATGGCCACAATGGTCTTGCCGGAACCCACGTCGCCCTGGAGCAGCCGGTGCATGGGGCGCGGGCGGGCCATATCGGCGCGGATCTCGCGCAGCGCGGCCCGCTGGGCCTGCGTCAACTGGAAGGGCAGCAGGGCAAGCAATCGCGACTGGAGCGCGCCCTCCGCCTGCATTGCCCGTCCCGCCACGAGGTGCTCGGTCCGGTGCTTGCGGGCCACCAGCACCAACTGCATGCAGAGGAACTCCTCGAACACGAGGCGGACGCGCGCCCGGGCGGCGTCGGGTTCCGCGGCGGGGAAGTGGGCGTGCCAGAGGGCATCGCGCAATCCCGAAAGACCCCACCGCTCCCGCACGGGCGCCGGCAGAGTCTCCGGAAAAGCCCCGGCATACTCCGCCAAAGCGTTCCAGACGATGCGCCGCATCGTGCGCTGGCCCAGGCTCTCGGTCAATGGATACACCGGCACGATCCGCCCGACGTGGAGCAGGTCGTCGGCATCCTCGCGATTGCGTTCGATCTCCGGATGATCGAACGCGCATTCGCCCTTCCGCCGCGCGACTTTGCCGTACAGCACAACCCGCTCCCCGGCGGGCAATTGTTCCTGCAAATACTGGGCGTTGTACCACCGGCAATGGGCGCGCGCCGTCCGATCCGCGACCACGGCGTCCAGGTAGCCCTTCCCATAGCGGGGCTGCATCCACCGCGCGCGGATCACCTCCACCTGGACCGCCGCCCATTGTCCCGATTCAAGATCGCGCAAGGTCCGCAGGAGCCGGCGGTCTTCGTAGCGGCGCGGCAGCGTCAGCAACAAATCGCGGACCGTGCGGATATCCAGTCGCGCCAACTGTTGCGCGCGCTGCTCGCCGACGCCGCGCACAAAGCGGATTTCCCTCGTCCAGGCCGCCAGTTGATCCGTAGGATTCATGCCGCCAAAAGCCTGCTGCCCATGCCGCCGACATCCTGTATCATGCCTTCGATGCCCGGTCCAACCGCGAACCGTCCCGAATGAATCCGCACCTCTACGACGAGTACCGGCCGCGCCACCGGCGCTCGGCCGAGCACTACCGCCGCACGCTCGCCATCGGGGCGGTGCCGATGGTCCTTTCGGTCTGGCTGGCCTTCTCCCACGCGCCGCGGGTCGGGCCGGGCTTGTGGGCCGCGGCCGGGTTCAGCCTGTCCGGGCTCCTTTCGCTGTGGAGCCTGAAACGCATGCTCGCCGTCCCACCGCGCGCGCGCCTGGCCGGCTGGTATGCAAGAAACGCCCAGTCGCTGTATCCGGCCGCCCTCATCGTGACGCAGGGCTGGTTTGTCCTGCTCAGCACCTGCCTGATCTGGTTCACGTTTATCGGGCTGGGCTATACCGTCACGCCCGCCCACCACATCCTGCTGGGGGGCGTCCTCCTGTTTGCGCCGATCCGCCGCATCCTGCGCGGCACGGAGCCGATGCATCCCTCCCCACTCCGCGAATTGATGACCGAAGGGCTCGACTATCTGAACGCCTGCGTGTTCACGCTTTTTGTGGCGGCCTTCGCGAGCCTGTTCATCCTGCCCCCGGGCACGCTCATCACGCATGAAGTGCCCCTCGGCTTGATCCTCGTCTGGTTCGTCGCGACGATCGTGATCCTGACCTGCATCATCCTGTTCCTGGACCACATCGTGCGCAAAATGCCGGGCCCACCGGCGACGGAGCGCGTGGACTCGCTCGATTGAGCCCGGTTCCGCCGTACCACCAAACGCCATGATCATCCGGTATTTATGGGGAGTGTGCGGCCTCCGGACGCGCCGCGCCTCGGCGGGTCCCGAGCCCCTGCCCTACCTGGAAAATTGAACCCGGTATTTCCGGCGCGCGGTATTACTCGCGACCGAATTTCCGGCGGAGCTCGGCATAGCCCATGTAGATGAGCGTCGGACGCCCGTGCGGGCAGGTGTAGGGCATTTCGCAGGCGGCCAGTTCGCGGACCAGCCGCTCGACCTCCTGGACGGCCAGCCGGTCGCGCGCCTTCACCGCGGCCCTGCAGGCCGCCATGGCGATCTGTTGTTCCGCCCACCGTTCCGTGCCGGCGCGGCGGCCGCCGCGGTCGAGCGTGCCGGCGATTTCCGCCAGGAGCGCGCGAGCGGAGACCGGGCCCAGGAAGGCGGGCAGCGCATCAACAACAAACGTGTCGCCCCCGAAGTGGGCCAGGCCGAACCCCATCTGCTGAAGCGCATCCATGTTCTCGCGGACACGCTGCGCCTGCTCGGGCGCGAGGTCCACGGTCTCCGGCGCCAGCAGGCCCTGCGTCTTGACCTCGTGCCGCAGCAGGGCCCGCATGAAAAGTTCGTACAAGACGCGCTCGTGCGCGGCATGGGGATCCATGAGGATCAGCCCGTCCTCCGTCTCGAGCACCACGTAGAGCCCGCCGGCCTGCCCGAGCACCCGGCACCAGGACCAGGGCGCCCTTTCCGCCGGCGCGCCCGGCGGTCCGGCCGCCGGGGCTTCGGCCGGGGCGTCGCTCTTCCTGTGGAGCGCCCAAACCGCGCTCGC
>CAYMCD010000152.1:0-5967 GCA_964388845.1 uncultured Verrucomicrobiota bacterium | reverse complement strand
CCGCGCATTTCGACCGCGTCCTTTTGCTCAACCGGCGGCTGATCGCCTGCGCCCCCCCGGCGGAGGTCTTCCAGCCCGGCCACCTCGCCGCGACGTTCGGCCACCACGCGCGCACGATCCGCACGAAAGACGGGCTGGTCTTCGTGAATGACGACTGCTGCGGCGGGGAGGCGCGCCATGGCTGACGCGTTCGGCTGGCTGACGGAACCTTTGCACTACGCGTTCATGACCCGCGCGCTGCTGGCGGTGATCATGGTCGGCATCGTGTGCGCCGTGCTCGGGGCCTTTGTGATCCTGCGCGGCATGGCGTTCCTCGGCGATGCGCTCTCGCACGCGATCCTGCCGGGCGTCGCCGCCGGCTACCTGGTGCACGGCGGGGCGCGCGGCCCGCTGTTCTGGTGGGCGCTCGGCTCGGCCATCGCCTCCGCGATCGGCATCGGCGCCATCAGCCGGGGCGCCCGGCTCCGCGAGGACACGGCGATCGGCATCATCTTCGCCGGCATGTTCGCGCTTGGCATCGCCCTCGTCTCCACCACGCGCAGCTATGCGGTGGATGTCGCGCACATCCTCTTCGGCAACGTCCTGGGCGTCAGCCCCGGCGACCTCTGGCGGATCGGCGGCTTCGGCGCGCTGGCGCTCGGCGCCGTCGCCCTGCTCTACAAGGAGCTGCTGGTGCTGACCTTCGACCCGGTGCTGGCCGCGACGCTCCGCCTCCCGGTGCGCGCGCTGCACTACCTGCTGCTGGTCCTGCTCGCGCTGGCCGTGGTGCTCGCGCTCCAGGCGGTCGGGGTCGCGCTGGTCATCGCGCTGCTGGTGACGCCGTCCGCGACGGCCTCGCTGCTGACGCGGCGGCTGCCCGCGCTGATGGCCGGCGGGGCGCTCATCGCGTCGGTCTCGGGCGTGACCGGCCTGTACATCTCGTACCACTTTGGCATCGCGCCGGGCCCCGCCATCGTATTAGTCTGCTCCGTCATATTCCTCCTCGTGCTGGCGCTCCGGCCCCGGCTGGCCCGAAGCCGCCCCGCCTGATCGCGGCCGGGGGAATCAGGGGAGTCCGCCATGCGCCACACGCTGCTTGCCTGTGCCCTGCTGCTTCTCCAACCCGCCGCGCGGGCCGACGAGTTGCGCCTGAACGAGCCCCGCTACGGACATGCCGCGGTCCTGTTGGACGACATGATCTATATCGTCGGCGGATACGCGGATGACGGCGCCGCGCGGACGATCGAACGCATCCCACCCGACCGGTCGCGCGTGGAATCCGCGGGCGCGCTTCCCCACCCGCGCCTCTGGGTGGATGCCGTCGCGGACGGCGCGCACATCTACGTGGTCGGCGGATCCACCCCGGACGCGGACGGCGACTGGGACGCGACGGCCCGCCTCGACCGATGGACGCCGGCCACGGGCGAATGGCGCGAACTCGCCCCCCTGCCGGAACCGGTGACGCATCCCGCCGCGGCGCTCGTCGGTTCCACGCTCTATGTGGTCGGGGGCGCCGCGGGCGGCAAGCGGATCAACCGGGTCTACGCCTACAACCTCGCGGAGGACCGGTGGGACCGCAAGGCCGACATGCCCACCGCGCGCGAATGCGACGTGGTGGCCCACGCGGGCCGGCTCTATGCGGTCGGCGGCTTCGACGGAGAATACAGCCGGGCCGTGTTCGAGGCCTACGATCCGGCCGCGGATGCCTGGGAGCAGCTTCCGGATTTGCCTTTTGTGCTGAGCGCCCACCACATGACCGTGGTGGAGGGCGTCCTCTACGCCTTCGGGCACTACAGCCAGACCGACCGGGTGGCGGCGTACGATTTCGCCGCGCGCGAGTGGTCGCTGCTCGATCTGCCCTACCAGCGCGCCCGCCACAACGCCGTGGTCCATGACGGACGCGAGGTCTTCGTGATCGGCGGGAACATCCGATCCGGCCCGCCGTATGTCGCGCACGTCCAGCGCTTCAGCCCCGGGGCGCTCGCGGCGGCCGGGCGCCGCGCGCCGGGCGAGGCGGAGCAAAAGGAGAAAGCCGAGTCACGGCCGTTCCGCTTGAGCGGCGAGATGGAGGACCTGCTGGGACGATGGGCCGCGAAACTGGCCGCCATCCGGACGCTGGACATCGAGCACGTGCAGGCGGCCGAGGCCCAGGGCATGGACGAGAGCGAGGGGATGACCAGCCGTTTTGTGTATGAGCGCGAGGGCGCGCGCTTCCGGTTCGAACAGATGAACCAGCTGGTTTTAGTGGAGAGCAACCGGCTGACCCTCGCCTATGAGCGCTCGAAACGCTACACGCAGCGCGAACTCACCGCGGAGGGCCGCGCAACGGACATTGACGGCCTCACCCTCATGGCCTTCACGCGTCCGCCCGATGTCCGCGCCCTCGCCGCCGAAAATCCGGCGGCCGGGCTCCGCGAGCTGGCGATCCGGCAGCGCTGGTCCCGCGCGCCGGATGGGGACGACGCCTCATGGCGCGTCGAGGGCGCCATGCCGGTCACCAGCCGGCGGGTTCCGGTCCGCCACGAGATTGAGCCCGGGAGCGGATTGGTCCGGTCCTCCGCGATCGAGATCCCACCGGGCGAAAACGAGGAGAAGGGCCGCCGCGTGACCATCACGGTCAAGCGACAACGCGCCGCCCTGGACGAGCCCCTGCCCGACGGCATCTTCCGCTTCGCGCCGGGCGCCGATTGGACCCGCGTCGAATCCGAAAGCGAGCTGGCGCCGCAGCCGGATCGAAGCCGGTTCGAGTTGTCCGGGCTACCCGCGCCCGATTTCACGCTCAAACTGCTCGACGGTTCGACGTTCAAGCTGTCCGACCAGACCGGCAAGGTCGTCGTGATTGATTTCTGGGCCACCTGGTGCGGCCCGTGCGTCAGCGCGCTGCCGAAAATGCAGGAATTCTGGTCCGGCACGAGGGCGCGGACCCAGGAGGTCGTCGTGCTCGGCATCAGCACCGACAAACCCGAACAGTCCGCCGCCGTCGCGCGCGTCGTCGAACGGCACAAGCTGACGTACCCGGTGGCCATTGATACGGACGAGATAGACACGGCCTACCGGGTCGGCGCGATTCCCTGCCTGATCCTGATAGACCGGAGCGGCATCGTGCAGGGCCGCCATATCGGTTACTCGCCCGATCTCGCCGCCATCCTTCGGGAGAAAACCGGAAAACTGCTCGCCGGCGAGTTGCTGCCCAGCGCGCGCCCCATGACCGAAGAGGAGAGGCGCGCCACCCCACGGGAATCGTGGGGACCCGTGACCCGCATGGACGAGCGATTCTTCGCCCCCGTCTGGCAAACGAACCTGGCCCAGCTGGCGCGACCCGCCCAAATTTTAGCGGAAGGTCCCATCCGCGTGTACCACCCCCCCGCCCTCCTGGTCTGGAACGACGGGGACTACCTCCGGGCCGCGCGCCCCGATACTGGCGCCGTGGTCGCCGAATTGAAAGCGCCCGGATCGTCCGAGGCCGGGTCGGACGCCGTGCTGCGGACCTCGTGGACCGCCCTTCGCAGGTCCGGCGCCCCCCTGCTTTTCATCCGGCACCAGATACTCACGGAGCGTGTCAGGGAGGGAACGAACCGGCACAACCGGATCACCGGCACGCTCATCACCGCATTCGAATCCGACGGGACCACCGCGTGGACCAATCTTCTGGAGCGGGGCGCCCGGCAGGTGTTCACCCTGCCCCGGGACGCGGCGGAAGACATGCTGCTGAGCAGCGACTACAATGCCTTCCACCTGCTGGACGCGCAGGGCAAGGTCCTCGCGCAGCAGCGGATATCCTTCGCCAACCAACTGGCTGTTTTCGACCACGATGGCGACGGGCGCGTCGAGTTTCATCTCATTGGCCCCACGGGCGGCGCCTACCGTCTTTGCGACCCGTCCGAATCGCGCGGCGAGTAGCGAAGTGAACCCGCTTGCCATGGCGGGTGTCTTACGATATCAAGTCCGCCTCGTGTTTAACCGGTTGGCGCGGGATGGCTGACGGCGCCGAAACCGGCCTCCGGCGGAAGCGCGCGCGCATTATTGACGACTTGATGGTGGGATAGCGAAGTGGCCAAACGCATCAGACTGTAAATCTGACGGCTCACGCCTTCGAAGGTTCGAATCCTTCTCCCACCACCAGCCCCTTGGATCCGCGAACCCGCCGGGATGCGGGGCGGGCGGTTAGCTCAGCGGTTAGAGCACCTCGTTTACACCGAGGGGGCCGGGGGTTCAAATCCCTCACCGCCCACCAGACTTGGCTCTTGATGGGCCGGGCGTGGGGCGGGTAAAAGGGACGCGCGGACGGGCCCCGCACGGGAGAGCGCTTCATGTTCACGGAATTGGCCAGGAAGAACCGCAGTTTCCGACGCTTCTACCAGGAGCCGCCGGTGGTCCGCGCGGATCTCGATCAACTGGTCGAGGTGGCGCGCCACGCCTCGTCAGGCGGGAACCTGCAGGCGATCAGATATTTTCTCTCCGCCGATCCCGGGACGAACGCGAAGATATTTCCGGCCCTCCGATGGGCCGGCTACCTCAAGGACTGGGCGCCGTCGGAGCGGGAACGCCCGACCGCGTATGTCGTGCTGCTGCGCGATAACGACATCACGACGAATTTCATCATTGACCACGGAATTTCCGCCGAGCTCATGCGGCTGGCCGCCATCGAACGGGGCATCGGGAGCTGCCTGGTGGGATCCATAGACCGCCCCCGACTCCGGGCGGCGCTGGAGTTGCCCGCCAAATATGAAATTCTTCTCGTCCTCGCGCTGGGCCGGCCGTCGGAAAAGGTCGCCATTGAGGATGCGCAGGGGAACGACATCAAATATTACCGCGACGCATCGGGCGTGCTGCACGTGCCCAAACGCACGGCGCGGGACCTGGTCATCAACTGAACCGCGCGGAACGCGCCGGAGGAGCATGTCATGATTGAAGCGGGCAAGACGTACATCGTCATGGGGCTGCTGGACAGCGACTCGATCGCCTATGCCATCGGCAAGGCGATCGAATCCCACGGCGGCAAGGTGATCTTCACCGTGCAGAATGAGCGGATGAAGAAGATCTTCTTCGACCGCAGCAGAAAGATGAGCGACGCGGAGAAGGCCGCGGTTAACATCCAGTATTGCGACGTGACCGTGGAGGACGATCTCAAGCGGTTCTTCGGTGGCCTCGATGAGATCGCGGGCGTCGTCCACTCCATCGCGTTCGCGAATCCGGCCACCTGCCTCGGCGCGGAGTTTCACACGGACGCCATCGAGGATCTCAAACAGGCGTTCCATATCAGTTGCGTCTCGCTGGCCTCCGTGGTGCGCCACGCCTATCCCCACATGCGCGGGGGCGGCGCGGTGGTGGCACTGACGTTCGAATCGCGATTCGCGTTTCCCTACTATAACTGGATGGGCGTCAACAAAGCGGCGCTCGAGGCGACGGTCCGGGCGCTGGCGCGGCGGCATGGGCGCGACCTGATCCGCGTGAACGCGGTCTCCTCCGGCCCGGTGACGACGAAGGCGGCCAAATCAATCCCCCACTTCGCGCTGCTGGCGCGAACGTGGCGCAAACTGAGCCCGATCCCGTGGGATGTGCACGGCGAAAAGGACCAGGTGGCCAACGCGGCGGCCTTTCTGCTGGGCCCGCTTTCAAAGAAGATCACCGGCCAGGTCATCCGCGTGGATGGCGGCGCGTCCATCATGGGCGGCGAACTGATGCCGGAGGAGCGCAGCCAGCCGTACGACGGGTCGGACGAATACGGCGAACATCACCACCTGTGACGCGCGTCCGCAGGCTCGCTCCGCGCCGCTCTGTCCCAAATCGCTTGATTTGTACGATCCGGGCCTTCAGTATGCGCCGTTGTCGGGCGGGTATAGTACAATGGTAGTACGCGAGCTTCCCAAGCTTGATACGAGGGTTCGATTCCCTCTACCCGCTCCAATCCCCTGACGGCGCGATTTCCGCCACGGATTTCCACGGCTCCGCGAACTCGACGACGATTTGCGGGACGGCTTTTCCGAG
>CAYMCD010000151.1:2023-6207 GCA_964388845.1 uncultured Verrucomicrobiota bacterium | reverse complement strand
AGCGGCTCTGTTCTGTGTAGCATCATGCGCAAAGATTTAGGACGTTGTGTTTAGAAGTCATGTTCCACGATATCCGCCACGCGGCGGCAGATTTCGCGCGCGTAGTCGGTCCAGAGGCCCTGACCCCAGTAGCGGTAGCAACTCGTCTGGCTGGTCAGCAGGTGGAACAGGGCGTTGCGGAAACGGGGATCGGAGGTCGGCACGCCTTTTTTCAACATCTTTTCGTTAAACAACGAGCTGGCCTGCTCCATCGGGCCGATCACGTTGTCGTAGCCGTGGACCCACGAAATATTGCTCGTCCAGCTTCCGCCCTCCATGTGGAAACGGTGGTCCTCCTTCCGGCATTCCGCGATCGCCTGCGCAAGCTTCTCCGGCCCGGCGCCGGGCTGCGCCTTGCCCCACAAGCGGTGCTGGAACAGCGGTTGGCAGGCGGGCAGATCCGACTCCTTGATGCCCGTCGCGAAGAGGTGTTCGAGGTATTCCGATCCGTTCATCAGCGGCGTCTCGGAGCGCGACGATTCGCGCACAACTTCCATGAACTTGTGCGGAAACTCGTTCATCATGACGCCGCCATTCTCGCCGTCGGCGATCTGCGCGACCAGCGGCGGCACCTGTTGGCCGACCAGCTCCCAACGGTCCAGGCTCTTCGCTTCGTACCACGGCTGCATCTGCGCGACGAGTTTCGTGTCGCTGCCCTGCGTCTTGATGAGCGCGACGATGGAGGCCTCCTCGCCGGTCGAGCTTCGCGCGACGAGGCGGTGCGGCAGATGCCGCTGCCGCAGGCCCTGGCCGTCGAGCAGTTCGACGGTGTGTTCCTGCACGAGCACCCACGTGAACCCGCAATCGCGCAGCGTCTTCACAAACGCATACGCCACGTCCGGCTGGTTCGGCAGCGCCATCTCGGACGGCGAAAATCCCTTCACGCGCTCAAGCGCCTCCATCCCGAAGATGGACGCGAAATGCTGCTGCCACGCCAGCACGTGCAGCCTGTAGTCCTGGGGCGGGGTGGACGGCGCCACCGCGTGGCTCCACGGGCAACCGAGCCACTCGACGCACCGGCTGTACGCGGGGTCCACGGTGATCCGCCGCAGCGCGTCAAGGACATCGTGCGCGCCCATGTGGCGCAGCCCGTGCAGCAGGCAGCCGGTGTATTCCAGCATCACGCGCGGTTCCTTGCCCTCGGCCACGAGTTGCGGGACGAATTCGCCCATCCGCTTGTAGCACCAGTGAAACGCCGGGGCGTTGTGGTTGTCCCCGATCTGCTGGTTGTCCATCATGTACTTCAGGTTGCTGATCAGCTCCGCCGTCCGCAGATCGCCGCCACCCGCCGGAATCAACGGCTGCTGCATGTGCAGCGCGATCGCCGCCGCGCTCTTGATCCGGCTAAAATCCACCCCGCCGGCGCTGCGGTAGGCGTCCGCCCGCTTGCCCGCATGCGCCAGGATGGCTTTCTCCTGCCCGCAGATGTTGGGCAATCCGCCGATATATTCAGTCGAGGCCATCATTTATAACCACCTTTCAACAAGCTAGATGCATGGTATTTATCCGCGAAGCACACACCCAAGGATGCCAGCCCGCCACGCGTTGGCAAGCGGGAAACGGGCGGCCATCCCAATACCCTGGAGTTGCCCGCGCCGGTCCCGCAACGGCCGGTCAGACCGCCCGCGGCCGCGGCAAGCCGTCATAAACGGCGTGTCTTCCCGGGCCGGTGTGGATACGGTGGCGCGATGCGCGCGTTGCGTTCATGTTGGCCGCCGGTCCTCCTGCTTCTCGGACTCGCCGCCTGCCGCGCCGGGTCACCGGATGCGGCGACGCCCTACGAAATCGTCCGCACCCTCCCCCACGACGACACCGCGTTCACGCAGGGCCTGCTGTTCCACCGCGGGCGCCTCTACGAAAGCACGGGCCTCTACGGGCGTTCCACACTGCGCGAGGTGGACCCGGCGTCCGGCCGCGTCCTGCGCAAGCGCGCGCTGCCGCGCGACCAGTTCGGCGAGGGCCTCGCCCTGCACGCCAATCGCCTCCACCAGCTCACCTGGCGCGAGGGCATCGTGTGGGTCTATGACGCCGACACGCTGGAGACGATCGGCTCCTTCCCGCTGCAGGGCCAGGGCTGGGGCCTCGCCGCATGGAACGATCTCCTCATTCTCAGCGACGGCACGGACACGCTGCGAGTCTATGACCCGGCGACGTGGCGGATCGTCCGAACCGTCGCCGTCCGGGACGGGGATCGCCCGGTGGACCGGCTGAACGAACTCGAACGGGTCGGCGACGAGCTCTGGGCCAACATCTGGGGCGATACCCGCGTCGCCCGGATCAACCCGGAAAGCGGCAGCGTGCGCGCATGGCTCGACCTCGCGCCCCTCGTCCCCGCCGCGCTGCGCGGCTCGCGCGAGGCCGTCCTCAACGGGATCGCGTTCGACCCGGAAACGCAGCGCATCTTCGTCACCGGGAAATACTGGCCGGTTCTCCACGAACTCAGGCTGATGAAATAACCGCGCCGGCAAATTCCCAACGTCTGTAAAAACAGCGCCCGGCGCCTTCCAACGTCTGTAATTTACAGTCGCTGTACGTGGCGCCGCACGAGCATCCGCACCAAGACTCCGGGGCCGCGGTGCAACCGGCTCTCGTCCAGGTGGACCAACTCCTTGCGGAGTTCGCGGATTTCGGCGGACGCGAAATCCGCGCGGAGCTCCGTCTCGTCGAGCAGCATCGTCTCGTCGCGCGGGCCGCCGGATTGACAGGCCATTTGCTCGCGGTGGAAGCCCTCGATCAGCAGGTGGCCGCCGGGTTTCAGCGCGCGAAGCATCGCGGCGTGGAGGCGGGGGCGGATCGGGCGCGGCATGTGGAAATAGACCGACACGATCCAATCGCACGCCGCCTCGGGCCACGCCCACGCGAACAGGTCCGCATGGACGAAGCGCACGGGCGCCCCGCGGGCCGCGGCAAGCTCGCGCCCGCGCGCGAGGCCCTCGGCGGAAATATCAACGGAGGTCACGTCGAGTCCCTGTTCCGCCAGCCAGACGCCGTTGCGCCCGCCGCCATCGGCGGGAACCAGCGCGCGCTGCCCGCGGCGCAGCATCGGCCGGTGCTCCTTCAGGTAGAGGCTCGGCTCGACGCCATACGCGTGCCCCTCCGCACGGAATCGTTCATCCCACATCTGCGCGTCATCCGGCATGCCGCCATTTGGATGTCGGGCGATCGTTTATCCAAGCTCAAATTCGTCATTCGGTCATTCGTCATTGGTCATTCCTGATTTCCCGATTACGCTTCCGCCCATGTCCTCCTGGCCCGTCTGGATCTCGATCGCGTTGCTGTTCGACGCCGGCGTCGGGTTGTGGAATGCGCACCGGCTGGCCGCCATGATTCCGCCGCGCCGCCTGATGTGGATCGCCGCGCTGGAGGCGGCGCTGGCGGCCGGCCTGGCGGCGTGGCACTGGGGGTGGCGTTAGTCCGCTGATTCCGGAAAGTCGGGGACGGCGCTGGCTGGGGAGCGCACGCGCCATCCCGTGCGGCGGACCGCGGCATGTCCCGCCGCGGCGATAGCGGAGGCGGACCCGCGCGGCCCGGATTCCGGTGTATGCCGGCATGGCGCGGCCTCCGGCGGCCGGTTTTCATGCTTCTTCCCCATCGGGGATCGCGCTACAGTGCCCGGCATGGACGACGCGGCCTGGGTCAACCTGCCCGACGAGGAACTGCTGGAAAAGAAGATCGCCGCGTTGGGCCTTTCCCTGGACGGCGGCGGGCTCCAGCCTCATGTCCAGCAACTCTACGCGGAACTGGAATCGCGCGGGCTGGCGTTCCGCCCGCCCTGCCACATCGGGGACGAATGGTTTGTGCCGGTCGGGATCCCGGCCATCTTCATCCCCTTTTTTCTCGCGCACGAGCGCCTCCGCAAGCTCGAACGCAAGATGGTCATGGAGGTCGAGGGCGAGACCCAGGAATGGTTCATGAAGCTCATGCGGCACGAGGCGGCGCACGCCTATTCCTACGCCTACCGGCTCCAGCGTAAGAAAAAATGGCAGGAAACGTTCGGCCTGGCCTCGCAGGAGGACACCGGTTTCTACCGACCCCGCCCCTACAGCCGCTCCTTCGTCCTCCACCTCGACGACTGGTATGCGCAGGCGCATCCCGACGAGGATTTCGCGGAGACGTTCGCCGTCTGGCTGACGCCCGGCCTCGAC
>CAYMCD010000151.1:0-1923 GCA_964388845.1 uncultured Verrucomicrobiota bacterium | reverse complement strand
GCCTCGACGTTAAACTCAAGGAGTACTATGCCGCGAAGCGCACGCTGTACGAGGATACGTACCCCGATTTCTACGACGCGGACCTGCGCCAGCTCTTCACGGGCGTCCAGGACCCGGCCAGCGCGCTGCCCGCGTCCGCCTACCTGCGCCGCCACCGCCGCGCGCTGGTCAACCACGTGTGCCAGTGGACCAACGAAAGAAAATACCGGGTGGACAAGCTGCTCGCGCGCCTGATCAAGCGCTGTGAGGAGCTGGATCTGATCGCCCGCGCCGACGACGCCGCGCAGGCGATGCGGACCGGCGCCTATCTCGCGACCCTCGTGCAGAACTACCTGTTCACGGGGAAATTCAAGCGAAGCAAATGAAGCGCCGGCTCAAAGTCCTCGCGCTTTTCGATGCGACCGCGCCGACCGCGTTGGATCAGGATTTGTCCGCCGAGCTCCAGACGCCGGACTGGAAGACCGAGGCCCACGTGCTCGGCGCGCTGCGCGAGCTCGGCCACGAAACCGCCTACCTCGCCCTCTTCGACAACCTCGACCTGTTGCGCCAGAAACTCGACGCCTTCCAGCCGGACATCGTCTTCAACCTCGCGGACCAGTTCCGCAACAACCGGGGATTTGACCAGAACATCGCCTCGCTGCTGGAGCTGTGGGGCGTCCCCTTCACGGGCTGCGGGTCGGTCCCCCTGACCCTGTGCAAACACAAGGGCATCTCGAAGAAAATCCTCGGCTATCACCGCATCCACGTGCCCGGGTTCGTGATGATCCCGCGCGGGCGGAAACGGATGCCGACGCGCGGGCTCGCGTTTCCCCTGCTGGTCAAGCCGCTGAAGGAGGAATCGTCGCTGGGCATTTCGCAGGCCTCGCTCGTCCAGACCGGCGAACAACTCGCCGAGCGCGTCCAGTTCATCCATGAAAAATTCGACAACGACGTGATCGCGGAGGAATACATCGAGGGCCGCGAGCTCTACGTCGGCCTGCTGGGCGCGCGCCGCGTGCAGGTCTTCCCCACCCGCGAGCTGGTCTTCCGCGAGGTGCCGGACGACGAGCCGAAGATCGCCACGTACAAGGCCAAGTGGGACGAGGAATACCGCAGGCGATGGGGCCTCGAGAACCGCTTCGCCGACGGGCTCGACCCGCTGCTGGTCCGCGCGATCGAGCACACCTGCAAACGCATCTACCGCCTGCTGCTCATTGACGGCTACGCGCGGCTCGACCTGCGGATGACCGCGTCCGGCGAACTGTACTTCATCGAGGCGAATCCGAACCCGATGCTCGCCGCCGATGAGGATTTCGCCCAATCCGCGGCCAAAACCGGCCTCGCCTTCCCCCAGCTCATCCACCGCATCCTGCGCCTCGGCCTCGCGACCAATCGGGAGTAGAAAACCGCAGAGACGCAGAGGACGCCGAGGCGAATCTGTCTTCTAACCGCTCCGCACCTCAACGGTGAATGCTATTCATTTCCGCGTCATGGTGGGTATAGTGTCCGCATGATTGCGTGGGCGGACCAGATGTTGAAGAAGGCGCGACGCCGGATCCGGCTGCGCGAACCACAGACCTGCACCATCATCACCGGGGCGGCGTCGGAAAAGATCGACGCCGAGTTCGACGCCGGCAACAGGTTGATCCGCCTCATCATCCATACCCGGCAGGCGTCGCTTTTGCGCAGACACCGGTTCTGAAGACAGGCAGACGGGGATATGCCGGATTTATGCAACCGCATCCCGAATTTCCCGTTTATGCCGTCCTATTAGAAATGGCCCTGCGCTTTCCGCGTTTCCGCGGTGCGATTTCTAGGATTTCTAGGGTCGGACCACGAGCGGCGTTGATAATCAATGGGTTGTGTCAGAAATGTGGCGAAAAGCGGGTGTTAAACACAACGTCCTAAATCTTTGCGCATGATGCTACACAGAACAGAGCCGCT
>CAYMCD010000150.1:2272-6320 GCA_964388845.1 uncultured Verrucomicrobiota bacterium | reverse complement strand
GTCGCGCAGCTCCGCGGCGAGCCCCTCCGCGGAGGCGGCGGTGTCGCGCAGGCGCACGTCGGCCTCATCGCGCAGCACCTCCGCCTGCTTCAGCGAGCCGGTCAGAGAGGCCACGGCCTGCCGCAGCTGGTCGAATCCCTCCACGGGCTGCTGCGCCTTGACGCGCGCGAGCTCGCGTTCAAGTTCCGCCTCGCGTGCCTGCGCCTGCCGGAGCACGAGGTCGGTCCCCTCCCGCACGGAACGCAGGGCCTGGTCGCGCGCCTCCTCCGCCTTTTTCAGCGCGGTGGCGAGCGCCAGTTCGGCCTGGCGGCTCTTTTCTCCGCCCGCGCGCGCGGCGGCCGCGTCGGCCTCCGTCCGGGCCAGGGCGGCCTCCATCGAGGCGATCCGGCTGCGGGCCTCGTCCCGTTCGGCGCGCACGATTTCGGAATCCGCGGCGGCGGACGGGGGTTGGGCGGCCGCCCGCGCGGCATCGAGCGCGGCCTGGACATGGCTCAATTCGGCGGCGAGTTCAGCGCTTTTTTTTTCCAGGACCTCGTTCGCCCGGCCGAGCGCTTCGTTTTCCGATTGGACCGCACCCAGGCGGACTTCGAGCTGATCGCGCTGATCCTCAACCGCGGCGAGGGCCGGGTCCGCGGGCTGGGCGTCGCCCGAAAGCAGGGCGACCTCGCCCTCGCTCAGCAGCGGCCCGGGCGCGGGACCCGGCGGCGCGGCGGGCGCTTGCGCGCGGGCGAGTTCGTCGCGCACGCGCTGGAGTTCGGCTTCCATCTCGCGGCGCGCCTGCTCGAGGGCCTCCTTCTCCTTTCGGAGCGCGTCGGCTTCCGCGGCGGCCTCGGCCCGTTTGCGCGCCTCGGCCAGTTCGCCTTGCAGCCGGGCGAGCTGCTGTTCGCGCGCGGCGCGATTTTTCTCGAGCGCCTGGTTCTGGTCGAGCAATTCCTCGACGCGGGCCATGAGGCGGGCCGTCTCGTCCGCCGCGGGGGCGGGCGGCGGGGGCGCCACAAGTTTCATCTCCTCGGCGGTGGAGACGGGGCCCGCCGCGGCGCCGGGCGGCGGGATGGCGGGCATGGTGATGGATTGCTTGCAGTGCGGGCAGGTCGCCGGCCGGCCGGCGTCGTTCTTGTCCATCCGCAGCTTGCCCTGGCACTCCGGACAGCGGAACTTGTATTCGCTGCTGCCGGGCGCGACCGGCACGGGCTGCCCCGCCAACGCGGCGACCGCGCCTCCCTCCGCCGGGATCTGGAGGCGCGCCTGGCACCGGGGGCAATGGATGAAGAAACCAGCCGCGGCGGCGTCTATCTTGAGCTTGGTGCTGCAGGATGGGCAATTGAACGCGATGTCCGCCATGGGCGTCCTCAATGGCGTAGATTACCCCGCAAGCGCGCCCGCGTTGCAAGTTCCAAGTTCCGCCCCTCCCGCGGGGCGCAAGAAAGCGCGGCGGGGCGGCGGTCGCCGCGCCGCTGTCGCGGCGCTCGACAGGCGCCCGAAAGCCTCCTATGTTTTTTGCATGAGCGGGGGATCAGCAGGGCGGAACCTCACCATCCGCGCGGTGGCCGAACAGACCGGTTTGGAGGAAAGCCGCATCCGTTTCTTCGAGCGGACGTTTCCCGAATATTTCTCCGCGCCGTCCGGACGGATGACCACCCAGGCCTTCACCGACCGGCATGTCGCCACTCTCCGCGACCTCGCGGAGGCGCTGCAGCGGCACCAGAACAATCTCTCCGCCGTCCGCGCGGAATTCGCGCGGCGCCACGCCGCGCCCGCGCGGCCCGAGCGGATCATCACCGTCAGCAGCGGCAAGGGCGGCGTCGGAAAGACGACGGTGGCGCTGAATCTCGCCCTGGCCCTCGCCCGCGACGGGGCGCGCACGCTGTTGTTCGACGCCGACCTTGGCCTCGCCAACGTGCACGTGCTGGCGGGGATTCAGCCGCGCGGCACCCTCGTGGACCTGTTGCAGGGCAAGGCGACGACCGAGGAAATCATCCACGCGGGGCCCGCCGGCCTGAACCTGATCTGCGGCGGCAGCGGGATCGGCGGGCTGGCGGACCTGAAACTCGACTTCGTGGAATTTCTCGGCCGCGAACTGGAGCGCGTCGGGCGGATCGCGGATGTCGTGGTGATTGACACCGCCGCCGGGCTGCACGCCTCGGTGCTGCACTTTGTCCGGATGGCGGACGACGTGCTGGTCGTCGCGACGCCCAATCTGGCCTCGACGCTGGACGCGTACAGCCTGATCAAGGTGGCCCGCCAGGAGCACGCGGCCGGCCGCATCCACCTGCTCGTCAACCTGGCGGCGGACGAGGGCCAGGCGGCGCACGTGCAGCAGAAGATCAGCGCCTGCGCGAAACAATTTCTCGGTTTCCAGCCGTCGCTACTCGGCCACCTCTTCCGCGACCCGCTTATGGAACTCGCCGTCCAGCGGCGCGAACCGTTTGTGTTGTCGCACCCGGAGGCGGAGAACAGCCGGCGCTTCCGCGCGCTGGCCGGCCGCCTGCGGGCCGCGCCGCCGCCCTCCGTCCACGCGAACGCCCCCGAGCTGCCGATCCTGGCGGATGCCACGACCTGACCGAGGAGAGCCCACATGAACGACGCCGAGCCCATCCTGTCCATCGCGCCGGACCCGGGCGATGCCCCGCTGGCCGACCTGCTGCCGGACCACGGATCCGGCGTACTGGTCCCGGCCGCGCACATCAGCGAAGAGGAGGATTTCCTCCGATTCTTCGGCCTCAACGAAATGCCGTTCCCGGACGCCGTGAACCCGAAATTTTTCTACAAGACCGACGGGCACGACGAGGCGTTGATCCGCCTGACGCTGGCCCTCCGCCACGACATGGCCCTGGGGCTGGTGACCGGACCCAGCGGATCGGGCAAGACCCTGCTCTCGCAGCTGTTGTTGCAGCAGCTGGACCCCGCTCGATTCGAGGCGGCGCTGATCCTTGCCTCGCCCGGCTTGAGCAAGACCGCGCTGCTCAAGGCGGTCATGCGCGAACTCGGGCTGCCGGTCCCGGAGGGCCCCTTTGTCAGCGCGCAGGAATTGCTGGCCCGCATCCAGGACCGGGTGATCGAACTCCACCAGCAGGGCCGCAAGCTCGCGCTCGTGGTTGACGAATGCCACTTTCTCGCCCCGGACAGCCTGCACATGATCCGGACGCTGACCAACCTGGAAACGCCCGACCGCAAACTGGTCACGATCCTGCTCTTCGGCGAGGACCGGTTCCTCAAGCGTCTCCAGCACCCCAGCTACGAGTCCATCCGCAACCGGCTCTACCTGCGCAGCGAGCTGAAGCCCCTCACGGCCGCCGACACCGAGCAATTCATCAAGTTCCGGCTCATGGTCGCCGGGCGGCTCGAGGATCTGTTCGACGCGGACGCGTTCGCGGGGATCCACGAATGGAGCGGCGGCATCTGCCGGCGCATCAACAAGCTCGCCACCCTTTCGCTCATCGAGGGATTCGCGAAGCATTCCGCCCGCATCTCGGGCGCCCTCGTGCGCGCGGCGGCTGAACGGAGCTGAGGCCCCGCTCATGGAGGGTCCACCCAACAGGGCCGGCCTGCGCAGGGAACGGCTGAACGCGAGCGCCGCGCCGGGCCGCGCGGAGGAGGACCTCTTGCTGTCCGGTCCGGCGTCCCGCCCGCCGGAGGATAAGGATCCCCCCGCCCACCCGCGCCCCCCGCCGGGCGTATGCCCAAGCGCGACGAGGGCGGCGCGGCTCCAACATATAATCCCTGAACGTGGAGACCCGGCGACCGCGCCGGGCGTATGCCCCAAGCGCGACGGGAGCGGCGCGACTCCAACCTCTTCTTCATCGGCGCGACGAGGGCGTCGCGGCTCCAACATATAATCCCTGAACGTGGAGACCCGGCGACCTCGCCGGGCGTATGCCCAAGCGCGACGAGGGCGGAGCGACTCCAACCTCTTCTTCATCGGCGCGACGCGGGCGTCGCGGCTCCAACATATAATCCCTGAACGTGGAGACCCGGCGACCCCGCCGGGCGTCTGCCCCAAGCGCGACGGGAGCGGCGCGACTCCAACCTCTTCTTCATCGGCGCGACG
>CAYMCD010000150.1:0-2172 GCA_964388845.1 uncultured Verrucomicrobiota bacterium | reverse complement strand
GCCCCAAGCGCGACGGGAGCGGCGCGACTCCAACCTCTTCTTCATCGGCGCGACGCGGGGAATATCCGGACGGCATGGTCCTTGACTCGCCCCGGCGCGGTTCGATAATGCGGGGTTTGCCACTTGCCTATCGAGTCGCCGGATGAATACCTGTCACAGCAGCAATGCCCTGGTCGCGGCCTGCCTGTTGGGCTGCGCGCTGCAGGCGCCCGCGAGCGTCAACCGGCGCACGCCGGTCGTCGAGGCGGTCGGGAAGGCGCTGCCCGCGGTCGTGAACATCGGCACGGAGCGGATCGTGAAGGTGGTTTATCGCGACCCGTTCTTCAACCTGCGCAGCCTCGCGCAGGGCGGACTGTTCCCGGGGGATTTCCTGCCCCCGCCGCTGGTGCGCGAACAGAAGCGCCACTCCCTGGGGTCGGGCGTCGTGGTGGACGAGGCCGGTTACATCCTCACGAACTACCACGTGATCGAGCAGGCCTCCCGGATCCGCGTGGCGTTCGACGACGAGCGCTCGTTCGACGCGACGCTGCTCGCGGGCGACCCGATGAACGACCTGGCGCTCCTGAAGATAGACGCGGGCCGCCCGCTCCAGGCCATCGTGTTCGCGCGGGACGACGATCTCCTGCTCGGCGAAACGGTCATTGCGCTGGGCAATCCGTTCGGGTTTTCTCAAACCGTGACCGCCGGCGTCCTGTCGGGCATCAACCGGGAGGCGCGCTTCCGGACCCGCGTCGTGTACAACGACATCCTCCAGACCGACGCGGCGTTCAACTACGGGAGCTCGGGCGGGCCGCTGGTGAACCTCGACGGGGACATGATCGGCCTGAACGTCCAGATCCTGCAGGACGCGCAGAACATCGGCTTCGCGATTCCCGTCAAACGCGTCCGTGCATTGCTCGCTCCGTGGATGGCGCCCCGCACCGTCCGCCACGGCACGCTCGGGTTTGAACTTTCCGACGCCGGCGATGTCCCATCCGTGGCGGCGGTGGATTCCGACGGCGAGGCGGCCCGCGCGGGCATCCGGGCGGGCCAGCGGGTGACGGCCCTGGACGGCGCCCCGGTGCGGGACGCGCTGTCCTTCCACCGGGCCCTGCTGAAGAAGCGGACGGGCGACGTGTTCCGCGTCACCGTGGCCGACGGGGAGCGGACGCTCGACGCGGAGCTCGCGCTGGCGCCGCTGCCGAGGCGCTCGGGCGACCAGCTCGCGCGCGAACGGCTGGGGCTCGTGCTGTCGGGCGACACGCCCGAGCAGGCCGTGCGCGCGGGGTTCCAGCACGGCCTGGGCATCGAGGGCGTGCTGGCCGGCGGCGCGGCTGCCGCAACGGGGATGAAGCCGGGCCTGCTCCTCACGCGGATCGGCGACGCCGAGATCCGGGCGGGCGACGACGTCGCACTGGCGCTGCAGGCGGTGCGGCCGGGTGAGTTCGTCAAACTGCGGCTGGTCCGGCTCACGGAGGAGCCGGAATTCATCGTGGCGGAAGTGACGTATTGGGATGTGCAGGCGCGTTGACCGATGATTGAAGTCTACCATCTGACGAAGCGCTACCCGGGACGGGTCGCCGTGGACGACGTGTCGTTCGAGGTCAGCCCCGGCGAGATCGTCGGCTTCCTCGGGCCGAACGGCGCGGGCAAGACCACGACCATGCGCATCCTCGCGGGCTACCTGCCGGCCACCGGCGGCACGGTGCGGGTCGCGGGCCACGATGTGGCCACCCACCCGATGGAGGTCCGCCGCCGCATCGGCTATCTCCCCGAAAACTGTCCGCTCTACGGCGAGATGCGCGTGGATGAATATCTGCGGCACCGCGCGCGGCTGAAGGGAGTCGCGCGGCGGGAGCTCGGTTCGCGCGTGGCGGGCGTAAAGGAGCGGTGCGGGATCGCGGATGTCGGGTCGCGGATCATCGGCCAGCTCTCGAAGGGGTACCGCCAGCGCGTCGGCCTGGCGGAGAGCCTCGTGCACGAACCGGAGCTGCTGATCCTCGACGAGCCGACGATCGGGCTCGACCCGCACCAGATCCGCCTCGTGCGCGCGCTGATCACCAGCCTCGCCGAGCGGCACACGATCCTGATCTCGACGCACATCCTGTCGGAGGTCGAGATGACGTGCCGCCGCGTGCTCATCATGAACCGGGGCCGCATCGCCCAGACCGGCGCGCCGCTGGAGGTCTATCG
>CAYMCD010000149.1:0-6417 GCA_964388845.1 uncultured Verrucomicrobiota bacterium | reverse complement strand
TCCCGCAATTTCGACATCCTCGCCGCCCGCGAGCGCGTGCGGCAGCGGCACGGGGCGCTGGTCGAGGTCCGCGGCCGCGCCATCCCGAACGCGCAGGTCACCGGCCTGTACAAGGAGCAGGACACCGACCTGAACATGCCCGGCATGACCCGCGACACAAGCTGGAACATCGGGGTCGAGCTCACGCAATCCCTCTACGCCGGCGGCCAGAACCGCTTCGCCTACCAGGGCCAAAAACTGCGGCAGGAGGCGGCCCGGCACGACCTGGAGGCGGCCGTCCAGGATGTCCTCCTCGAGGTCCGCGAGCGCTATTTCGCCGTCCTGCTGGCCCGCTCGCAGATCCGCGTGCAGGAGCAGAACATCGAGCTGCTCCAGGAGGAACTGCAGTCCGCGAAGAACAAGCTGGAAGCCGGCGCCGTCTCGCCGTTCAACGTGCTGCGCGCGGAAGTCGCGATGGCCAACGGCCGGACGCCGCTCATCCGCGCGCGCAACAACCACCGCATCGCCCTCGAGGAACTCGCCCGCGTGCTCGGATTTCCCCCCGCCCCGGCCGGGCGCGAGGAAATCCTCGACGTCGTCGGCGAGCTGGAATTCGAGCCCTACGAGCCCTCCCTGGCGCGCGAACGCGCACAGGCCTTCCACACGCGCGCCGAGCTGAAGGCCCTGGCCCTCACCCGCGAGGCGCAGGAGCGCGACCTCAAGGTCGCGCGCGGCGGATACCGGCCGACCCTCTCGGCCTTCGCCGGCTACGCCTACCAGAACGACGCCACGTCGGAAGGCCAATGGGACGGCGTCAGCGGATGGAACGCCGGCGCGCGGCTGCAATGGAACGTCTTCGACGGCCAGCAGACCCGAGGGCGCACGATGCAGGCCGCCTCCGCCCTGGAACAGGCGCGCCTGACGGAAGACCAGACGCGCCTGAACATTGATGTCGAGGTCCGGCGCGCGAACTCGTCCTTCATCGAGGCGCAGGAACTCGTGCAGGCCACCCGCAAAGTCGTGGAGCAGGCCGATGAGAGCGTGCGCCTGGCCCGCTCCCGGTTCGACGTGGGCGCCGCCACCCAGCTGGATGTCCTGCAGACGCAGCAGGATCTCACGAAGGCGCGCGACAACGAGGTGCAGGCCCTGCACGACTACAACATCGCGCTCGCCCGCCTCCGCAAGGCCGCCGGGATCCTGGACCGTTTCGGAGATCCGCGGGCCGACGAGATCCCGTAGCCGCGCGGCGGCTCACGGCCGCGCGCGCGTGATCTCCAGCGCGACGCTGCGCGCGAACCGGAGGGCGCCCGGCTTGTCCACCGTCACCGTTGCCTGCCGCACGCGCGCGTTGGCCAGGCAGACCTCCGCGATGCGCTCGGCCAGGGTCTCAACCAGATTGAACGCGCTGTCCTCCACCAACCGGATGATCGCCTTCTTGGTCACTTTGTAGTCCACCGCGTCCGCGAGGTCGTCCGAGCGGCCCGCCGCCGAAAAATCGCCCGCGAGCGTCACGTTGACGATGATGTCCTGGCGCTCCCGGCGCTCCTCCGGATAGACGCCGATGACGCAACGCAGCAACAGGTCGCGGATGTATATGCGGTCCATCGTCATACGCCCTCCCCCAACAGGTGTTGTCCGCCGTCCACGAACAGGATCTGCCCCGTCGTGCCGCGGCACTCCAGCAGAAAAACCACCGCGCGCGCGATTTCCTCCGGCGCCACCGTTCGCCCCAACGGGATGCGCCCGGCCCGGTCCTTGAGATAGCGCTCCGGCCGGCCGGGCGGCGGCAGGACCGGCCCGGGCGCGACGGCGTTCACCGTGAAACGCGGGGCGAGCGCAAGGGCCGCCGATTGCGTGAAGGCCGCCAGGGCCTTCTTGGAAAGCAGGTACGGCACACAGGCCGGATCGTGGCCGGCCACGCGGCGGTCCAGCAGGTTCACGATCGCGCCGCGCCCGGCCGCGCGGGCGAACCGCCGGGCGAGCAGCACCGGCGCAAAAAGATTTGTCGCGAAATCGCCCCGCAGGGCCGCCTCGTCCACGCGCGCCAACGGCCGCTTCTCAAACACCGCGGCGTTGTTGACGAGGACATCGAGCCGGCCCGCCTTCGCCAGGGCCTCGTCCACCACGGCTCGGCACCCCGCCTCCGTGCCCAGATCCCCGCGCACACGCCACGCCGGCGCACCGGCGGCGCGCAGGTCCAGGCATAATTCAGCCGCCGGCTTGGCGGAAGAGCGGTAGTGCACGACGACCCCATAACCGGCCGCGGCGAGCGCGCGGACAATGGCGCGCCCGATCCGGAGCGCTCCGCCCGTCACCAAGGCCACCCGTTGCGTTGACTTCGCCCGCGCGCGCATGACTCGGATCCCCCGCGCCCGGAATGCAGCATCCAGTGCGCAGTGGCATTTGAATGCGAATCGGCTATAGTGTCCACCATGAATCGAATCCGGCGCGCTGTTTTTTGGGTCGCCCTCGCCCTGGCGTCCGCCGCGCCGCGGCCCGGCGCCGCGGAGGACGCCGCCCCGGCCGGACCCGTCTATGTCATCCCGGTCAAGGGCATGATCGAGCCCGCCCTGTTGTATGTGATGCGGCGCGGCGTCATCGAGGCGGAGCGCGACGGCGCCGCGGCGGTCATCCTGAAGATGGACACGCCGGGCGGACGCCTCGACGCGGCGACGGACATCGTCCGGCTCATGCAGTCCGTGGACGTGCCGACCTATACCTTCGTCGAAAAAAATGCCATCTCCGCCGGCGCGATCATCGCGCTCTCGACGGACCGGATTTACATGGCGCCCGGCAGCGTCATCGGCGACGCGATGCCGATCATGATGTCGCCCACCGGAGGCGCGCAGGAAATGCCCGAGGCGATCGAGGAGAAAACCGTCTCCGCGGTGGCGGCCCTCATCCGGGCCGCCGCCCAGGAAAGCGGACATGACCCGCGGCTGGCCGAGGCGATGGTCCGCCGTGAAATCGAATACACGATCGGGGACGAGGTCATCAGCCCCGCGGGCCAGTTGCTCACCCTCACGAACATCGAGGCCGAGCGCGAAGTCGGCCCCGAAGACAATCGCCGCAACCTGCTCTCGCAAGGCACCGTCGCCGACATCCCCGCCCTGCTGCGCGAAATCGGACTGGCGGAAAGCCCCATCCGCGAAATGACCGTCACATCGGCCGAACGGCTCGCCCGCCTGATCGCGGCCGCGGCGCCGCTGCTCCTGATGGCCGGCCTGCTCGGCCTCTACATCGAGTTCAAGACGCCGGGGTTCGGGTTGCCCGGCCTGCTCGGGCTGGCCGCGCTGGCCCTCTTCTTCTGGGGCCATCACATCGCCGGGCTCGCCGGGCTGGAGGATGTCGCCGTCTTCGCCATCGGCGTCGCCCTGATTGCCGTGGAAGTTTTCGTCCTGCCGGGATTCGGCGTCGCCGGTTTCGTCGGCCTCACGCTGGTGCTCTACTCGCTGTTGAGCGCGATGGCCGAACGCCTGCCGGGCGGCTCATGGATGCCGGACCTCCCGGCGCTGGAGATTCCGGTGCTCAAACTCGCCTCCGGCATCATCCTCGCCGCGCTCGGCGCCGCGGCGGCCGGACGGTATCTGCCTAAATCGCGCTTCGGCCACTGGCTGGTCCTCGACAAGGCCACCAGCGCGCAGACCGGCTACACCGGGGCCCGGACGGACACCGCGCTGATCGGCCGGCGCGGGGTCGCCGTCACCGCGCTGCGCCCGGCGGGCGCCGCGCGCTTCGGAGAGGAGCGCGTGGACGTGATCACGGCCGGCGAGTTCGAGGAAGACGGCGCGCCGGTCCGCGTGATTGAAGTCCGGGGCAACCGCGTCGTGGTCGAACGGGACGGCGGCCGGGAGGGGTCCGCTTCATGAGCGCGGTGGAACTGTTCGCCGGGTTTGTCGCGATGGGCCTGCTCCTGATCGCCATCGAGATCTTCGTCCCCGGCGGCGTCCTCGGAATTTTCGGCGCGCTCGCCCTGCTGGTCGCGATCGCGATGGGATTTGTCGCATTCGGACTGCAGGGCGGCCTGCTGGCCGCGTTGGGCGTCGTGCTCTTCAGCGCCGCTTTTCTCGCCCTCTGGCTCAAGATTTTTCCGAGCACGCGGGTCGGCCGGGTCCTCACCCTGAGGAAGGACGGCAGCGCCTTCAAGACCGATCCGGTCGCGCCCTCCCCGCTGCTCGGGAAGGAGGGCCAGGCGCTCTCGAACCTCCAATTGTCGGGCATCGCGTCCATTGACGGGCGCCGGGTGGACGTCGTCTCGGAGTCCACGTTCATCACCGCCGGAACACGCGTCAGGGTGGTCAAGGTCGAGGGCCACCGCGTCGTGGTCCGCGAGGCGCCCGCCGCGTGAAGGCCCTCCGCGCGCACACGGCCGTCGCGGCGCTCCTCCTGCTGGCGCCCCTCCGCGCGCCCGCCGTCGAGTGGGTCAGCGCGGGCGCGTTCCACCTGGAGACCAACAACGCCCTCACGGTCCAGACCCTACTCCACGCCGCCTCCGCGCGCATGGACGGGGAGGCGCTCGACGACCTGTTCGTCCTCTCCGCCGATACCGCCCTCAACGGCCGCGCCGCGGGGGATGTCTGGGTCCTCGGCAATACCGTCGCCCTTTCCGGGCCCGTCGCCGGGCACGCGCGCGTCGTCGCGCAGACCCTGACGGTCTCGGGCGTGCTCGACCAGGACCTGTCAGCCGTCGCCTCCGTCGCGCGCATCACCACGAACGCCGCCATTCGCGGGGCCGTGGACCTGGTGGCGGAACAGGCCAGCCTCGAGGGATCCTTCCACGGCCGCGCGCGGATCCTCGCGCGCTCGGCGACCCTCGCCGGCACTTACGCCGACACGGTGCGCGTCATCGCCGACGACATCATCGTCCTGCCCGGCACGCGGATCGCGGGCGACCTCGTCTACACGTCGCCCCGCGAACTTTTCCTCGACCGGTCCGTCCTGCTCGGCGGCGAGTTGAAACGCCGCGAGGCCGCAGCGCCCCCGGAAAAAACGTGGCGGGACTGGATCGGGATCGCCGCGGCGCAGAGCGCGCGGGCCCTCGCCGCCATGCTCTGCGGCGTGGCGTTCATCGCCCTTTTTCCGCGCCTCGCGGGCCGTTCCGTCCGGCACCTCCACCGGACGCCCGTCCGCTGCGCCCTGCGGGGCCTCGCCGCGGCCCTGGGACTTCCCCTCGCGGCGGGCCTCCTGGCGCTTACGCTCGTCGGCCTCCCCCTCGCCCTCCTGCTGGCCGGGCTCTGGCTGGCCGGCCTCTACCTCGCCAAGGTCGCCGTCGGGTTGTGGATCGGACACCTGCTGTTCCAGCGGACCGGCCCACGCCCCCACGCCTTCGGCCCGACCGCGCTGCGCCTGCTGGCCGGACTCGCCACCCTTTACGCCGTCACCCTGCTCCCCCTGATCGGCGGCTCGCTGGCGCTTCTCATTGGCTTTTCCGGATTCGGTGCGTTATGGTTCGCCGTGCTGCGCGGCGACGATCGCAGGACCCCGCCCGCCGGCAGTCCGGACGCGCCGGACGAAACGACCTGACAACCCGCTGAATGAAATGAAAGGATGACCCCATGTCTGGCTTCATCACAATCCTGATGGTGATCGTGGCGCTGGCCGTGCTCGTGTTCGTCGGCCTCTTCTTCTCCTTCCTGAGCACATGGATACGCGCCCTCACCTCCGGCGCCCCGACCAGCTTCTTCACCCTGCTGGCGATGACGCTGCGGCGCGTCCCGCCCAAGGTCATCGTGGACGCGCGCATCCAGCTCGTGAAGGCCGGGCTCTCCCTCGACTCCGATTCGCTGGAGGCCCACTACCTCGCCGGCGGCCACATCAAACAGGTCGTCAATGCCCTCATCGCCGCCGACAAGGCGAACATCGAACTCTCTTTCCAGCGCGCCGCGGCCATTGACCTGGCCGGCCGCGACGTCTACGACGCGGTGCGCACCAGCGTGAATCCCAAGGTCATTGATTGCCCGGACCCGACCAAGGGCACCTCGATGCTCGACGCCGTCGCAAAGGACGGCATCCGCCTGCTCGTCAAGGCCCGCGTCACCGTCCGGGCCAACCTCGACCGCCTCGTCGGCGGCGCGACGGAGGACACCATCATCGCACGCGTCGGACAGGGCATCGTCAGCGCGATCGGCTCCTCCTCCACGTACAAGGACGTGCTGGAAAACCCCGACAACATCAGCCGGAAAGTGCTCAACAGCGGGCTCGACGCGCAAACCGCGTTCGAGATCGTCTCGATTGACATCGCCGATGTCAGCGTCGCCGGCGTCAGCGGCGCGCGCGAGGTCGCGAACGTCGGCGCCCTGCTCGAGACCGAGCGCGCCGAGGCCGATAAAAAGCTGCGCCAGGCGGAGGCCGAAGGCCGCCGCGCGATGGCCATCGCCTTCGAACAGGAAATGCGCGCGCGCGTGCAGGAGATGCAGGCCAAGGTCATCGAGGCCCAGG
>CAYMCD010000148.1:0-6477 GCA_964388845.1 uncultured Verrucomicrobiota bacterium | reverse complement strand
CAAGAAAAGACCAGCCTTTTCGCTCAATAGTCAGAAATCAGTCATGCACCCCCGTCCCCGTCCCTTTACGGTTTGCGCGGGCCGCGGCATTGGCATACCTTGTCGTGTCGGACGCCATGGACGAACACCGCGACATCTACACCAAGCCGACGGGAAAACCGGAGGAGGCCGGGGCGTTGCCCGCCCCCGAGCCGGCGCCGGCGGACCTGCGCGCCGCGACGCGCCGGCGCACCATCAGCTCGACCATCATCATGGCCCTCCTGCTGGGACTTGCGGCCCTGTATTTCTTCCTCCAGGAGCGGAAGTTCAGCTCGGATCCGTTGCTCGATAAGTTGATGGGCGGGACGAACGCGGTGGGGCGCGAGGGCTTCCGGACCATCCCGGTGGCGTCCATCCCGGCATCGTCCGGCGAGGATTTCGCCGCCAGCCTCGAGCAGTCCATCCGGCAGGCGCCGCCCGACATCCCGCCGCAGAAACTGGCGGAGGTGATGGCGGCCGTCCGGCTCGCGAACGATTACCTGCTCAACCGCGAGTGGGACGGCGCGGAGGCGCAAATCCGCAAGGCGCTCGCGCTGTGGCCCGAAATGGGCGCGGCGCTGCGCATGCTGGGCGTGATCTATACGCAGCGCGGGCAATTCGACCAGGCCATCCTCGTGCTCGAGCGGGCGCTCAAGACGGACCCGTTCAGCGCGGACACCTTCAACAACCTGGCCACCGCCTATATGCAGCGGGGCCAGCTGGAGCGCGCCGAGGATCTGTTGCTCACGGCCGTCCAGCTCCGCCCCGAAAGCGCCGTCTCGCACAGCAACCTGGGGTTGCTCTATGTGCTCTGGGGCCGCTACGACCAGTCAGCGGAACACCTGCAGACCGCCGTCCGGATCATGCCGGACAATCCCGGCGCGCGGAACAACCTCGGGGTCTCGCTCCTGCGGCTCGGGCGCTACGAGGAGGCGCGCGAGCATTTCCGCCACCTGCTCAACCGCATGCCGGAACGTCCGGAGTATTATTTCAACACCGCCATCACCTACGTGCTCGAACGCAACCCCGCGGAGGCGCTGGCGTGGCTGCGCCAGGGCGCCGCGCACTGCTCGCCGGTCGAGTCGCAGCGGCACCTCATGGACAGCGACTTCGATTCGCTGCGCGGGCTCCCCGAGTTTCAGGCGCTGATGAAGGACCTCTCCGAACCGCAACGCAGCCCGCCGGGCCTGCCCGCGCCCGCCCCCTGATCCGCCATGCTTGAACCGGAGTTGATTGAACTTCTGCAGGAGGTCGCCGCCGGACGGCGATCCCCGGAAGACGCCGCGGCCGCGCTGCGGCGGGCGGGCGAGCGGAACCACGGCTTTGCCCGCGTGGACACCGACCGCGACCGGCGCACCGGTCTGCCCGAGGTGATCTACTGCCCCGGAAAAACGGCTGACCAGGTGCTCCGGATCGTCGCCTCCATCCGGGAGGCCGGCCAGAATGTGCTCGCCACGCGCGCCGACGCGGCGCTCGCGGAGGCCGTCCTCCGATCCGTGCCGGAGGCCGTCCACCATCCCGCCGCCCGCGCGCTCACGCTGGAGGCCCGCCCGCGCGCGGCGCCCGTCGGCGCCGTCGCGGTCTTGAGCGCCGGAACCGCCGACCTGCCCGTGGCCGAGGAGGCCGCCTTGACCGCCGAATGGATGGGCGCCCGGGTCACCCGGGTTTTCGACGTCGGCGTCGCCGGGCTGCACCGCCTGATGAACCATCTCCCGGCCCTGCGCGAGCAGCGCGCCCTGGTGGTCGTCGCGGGCATGGAGGGCGCGCTGCCCTCGGTCGTCGGCGGCCTCGTGCAGCGGCCGATCGTCGCCGTCCCGACCAGCGTCGGGTACGGAATGAACCTCGGCGGCGTCGCCGCGCTGCTCGCGATGCTCAACTCCTGCGCGCCCGGCATCACGGTCGTCAACGTGGACAACGGGTTCGGCGCGGGCGTCGCGGCGGCGAAAATCAACCGGCTGGGGGAGCCCGCGTGAAGATCCTGGCCTTCGACAGCATCGGCGGCGCGAGCGGCGACATGATTCTCGCCGCGCTCGTGGATCTCGGCGGCGACGCGGACGCGCTGGAGCGCGACCTCGCCTCGCTGGGCATCGGTCCTTTCCGCCTGGAACACGGCCGCGCGATGACCTCGCATCTCGCGGGGACCCGCCTGCGCGTGGTCGCCGCCGGGGACGATCCTCACGCGCAGCACGGCCCCCATCATCTTTCGCCGCACCACGAGCGCCAGGCGCCCCACCGCGGACTGGCCGAGATCGAGGCGTTGATTCACGCCGCGAACCTTCCCGATCCGGTAAAGACCCAGGCGTGCCGGGTGTTCCGCCGGATCGGCGAGGTTGAGGCGCGGATGCACGGAACGACGCCGGACCGGGTCCATTTCCACGAGATCGGCGCGTGCGATTCGATTGTGGATATCGTGGGCGGTTGCCTCGCGCTGCACCGGCTCGGCGTGGACGCCGTGGCGGTCGGCCCCCTGCCGCAGGGCCATGGCGTGATCACCTGCGCGCACGGCGTTTTTCCAAACCCCGCGCCGGCCACGGTGGAACTGCTGAAGGGCATGCCGATCGTGCAGACGGACGAACCCCACGAGCTGGTGACCCCGACGGGCGCGGCCCTGTTGTCGTCGTGGAAGTCGCTCGACCGGATTCCGGACGGCGCGGTGGTGGGACGCATCGGCTATGGCATCGGCCGGCACCCGCTCCACGGGCGCCCGAACTTGCTGCGAGCCGTGTTGCTGGAGACGCGCGCCGTTTCCCGGGAGGACCACTGTCTCGTGCTGGAAACCAATCTCGACGACGTCTCGCCCGAACTGGTCGGCGCCCTCACCGCGCGCCTGCTGGAGGCGGGGGCGCTGGACGTGTTTACGGTGGCGGCGCAGATGAAGAAGCAACGGCCCGGCATCCTCCTCAGCGTGTTGTGCGCCCATGCGCAGCGCGAAACCCTGCTGGACCTGCTGTTCCGGGAAAGCACCACGTTCGGCGTGCGCGAATACGACGTGCGGCGGACGGTGCTGGAGCGCCGCTCCATCCGCGTGTCCACGCGGTACGGCGACGTGGCCGTCAAACTGGGCGCGTGGAAGGGGACGGTGGTGACGCGCGCGCCTGAATTCGAGGAATGCGCCGCGCGCGCGCGCGAACACCAGGTGCCGGTGCGCGCCGTGTACGAGGCCGCGCAGGCGGCGGCGCAGGAGCGGACCTGACCTACACGCTCGAGCCGCGCCACTGCAGCTTCTGGCGCAGCACGCTGAAGTAGCTGTAGTCGGGCAGGTGGATGAATTTCACGCAGTCGGCGCCCCGCGCGATTTCCAGCCGGTCGCCCTCCTTCAACGCGCGCTCCTCCTGGCCGTCCACGGACAACAGGAGCGGCTTCGCCGCCGCGCGGATCGTGAGGGCCATGCGGGCCCGGTCGGGCAGGACCAACGGCCGCGCGCTCAACGTGTGCGGGCAGATGACGTTGAGCAGCAGCACATCCGCGTCGGGGTGGACGATCGGCCCGCCGGCCGACAGCGAGTGGCCCGTCGAACCGGTCGGCGTGGAGAGGACGAGCCCGTCGCACCGGTAGGATGCGATGGGCGTGCCGTCCACCTCGGCGTCCACCGTGATGATCCGCGAGGAGCGGCCCCAGCCGACCACGACATCGTTTAACCCGCGGTAGCGGCCCAGCCGGCGCCGGGCCCGATAGACATCGCAGGCCAGGGTGGACCGCTCGGCCACAATGAATTTCCCCGACGCCAGCCGCTCGAGCGCGTGCTCCAGCCCGTCCGTCGTGATGCTGGTGAGGAAACCGAGCGCCCCGAGGTTCACGCCCAGGATCGGGGTGTCGGCGGCGCCCAGCATGCGCGCCGCGTGCAGCAGCGTCCCGTCGCCCCCCAGCGCGATCAGCGCATCCGCGCGCCGGCGCATCTCCGCGGGCGCGGCGCGCCGGCAGCCCGGCAGGAGCCGCGCCGTGTCGCCGGACGACAACACGGCCAGTCCGAGGGCGCGGGCCTTCCGCGCGAGGCGCGCGAGCACCGCGCGCGCCTCGGCCTTCCCGCAGTTGGCTATGACCCCGATCGTTTTCATGGCGAATCCCAACAGGCCAGGAATTCCACGTTCCCGGCGGGCCCCCGCAGCGGCGATTCGATGGATCCGACCCAACGGAACCCCGCCGCCTCACCCGCCGCGCGGACGTGGCCGAGGACCCGCTCGCGGATCGCCGGATCGCGGACCACGCCGCCGGACCCGACCTCCCCGCGCCCCGCCTCGAATTGCGGTTTCACCAGGGTCACGGCCCGCCCGCCCGGCGCCAGCACCTGTCTAACAGCCGGCAGCAGGAGGGTCAAGGAGATGAACGAAGCGTCCACCGTGGCGAAGGCGGGCGGCGCCGGGAAATCGTACGGTTTCATGTGGCGCGCGTTGGTCCCGTCCATCACAACGACGCGCGGGTCCACGCGCAGGCGCTCGTGCAACTGGCCGCGCCCCACGTCCACCGCGTAGACGCGCGCCGCGCCGTGTTGCAGGAGGCAGTCGGTGAATCCGCCCGTCGAGGCCCCGACATCGAGGCAGGCCAGGCCGGCCACCTCGAGGCGCCAGTGCCGGAACGCCGCCTCCAGCTTTTCGCCGCCGCGGCCGACAAAGCGCTCCGGGGCTTCGAGCTCCAGCGCGGCATCCTCCGCGTACAGGTGCCCGGGCTTCCGGGCCGGTTGCCCGTCCGCCCGGACCTTGTTCGCGAGGATCAACCGCTGGGCCTTCTCCCGGCTCTCGACCAGCCCGCGTTGAACCAGGAGGACATCCAATCGCCGCTGGGGGGGAGTCGCCATGCGCGGCTTATTCGGGATAGAGGAAAGGGGGGGCGGGCATGGACTCGGTGACCAGCGTGAGGTCGAGCGACTCCCGGCCCCTGCGGACCTCCACGCGCACGGATTCGCCGGCCTTCCGGTTCATGATGCCGCGCTGGACATCGCGCGATTGGCGGGCGGCCTGCCCGTCCACCGAGAGGATCAGGTCGCCGGATCGCAGGCCGGCGCGGGAGGCGGGACTCTGCGGCATCACGCGGTTCACCGCCACGCCGTCCTCGCCGTCTTCCATCACGATGCCGATCCATGGGCGTTTCCACGCGCCGTCATTCATCAGCGCCCGGGCCACGTTCATCGCCAGATTGATCGGGATCGCGAAACTTATGCCGATGTTCCCCTCGGACATGCCGGAGGTCTGGATGATCGTGTTGATCCCCACGACCCGGCCGTCCATGTCCACCAGGGGCCCGCCGCTGTTCCCGCGGTTCACGGCGGCATCCGTCTGGATGAAATCCTCGTAGGGCAGCGCGCCGATCGCGCGGCCTTTCTGGCTGACGATGCCCAGGGTCACGCTGCTGCTCAGGCTGAAGGGCGAGCCGATGGCCATCACGAATTCGCCCACGCGCAGCGCGTCGGAGTCGCCCGCCTCCAGGTGCTGGAAATCCCGGTCATCCGCCGCTTCGAGCTTCAGCACCGCGAGGTCGGTCTGCGGATCCTCGCCGACCAGCGTCGCGGGCGCCTTGGCGCCGTCGTTGAAAACGACCTCGATCTGCTGGGCGCCGTCCACCACGTGCCGGTTGGTCAATACATACCCGTCCTTGCTGATGATCACGCCCGACCCCATGCCGGCGAGCCGCTCCGGGATGCGATACATGTGGCCGAAGAACCAGTCCTGCGCCAGGCGGTACCGCGTGGCCTCGGTGCGCACCACCACGACCGCCGGCATGACCCGTTCGACCACGTCCGCCACCGCGTGGCCCATCGCCTTCGCCGCGCCCGCCGAGACGGCGCGCGCGGGCGTCGCCGCGCCCAGGAGCGCGGCCGCGGTCCATACGGCCATCCGATTCAATGTCTTCATGGTCCATCTCCCCGCCGCCGACCCGCCCGCGGACCGTTTCCCGCCGAAGCGCCGGCTTGCGGGCGTACAGACAGCGGACGGCCCCGCGGCGTTCAACCGGAATCGCGCGCCGGATCGGGCGAAAAGGGCTCCGCCGAGAGGCGCTCGCCCTTGTTCACCAGCTTCTCGATCTTCTTTTCGACCTCGTTGAGCTTCTGGTCGCACACCTTCGCCAGTTGCGACCCCTCCTCGAAGCACGCCATCATGCGGTCGAGGCTCAACTCGCCGCCCTCCATTTCCTTGACCAGCGCCTCGAGCCGGGCCAGGGCCCCCTCGAAATCGGGCGGCGCGGATTTGCCTTCGCGTGCGGTCATGGTTGTTCCTCCGGGTGAGATTCGATGACGCGGCTCTCCAGCGTGCCGTGCGCCAGCACGGTTTTCAGCGCCTGGCCCGGCTCCGCGTCCCGCGCGTCCAGCAGCGGCGCGCCGCGGGGGCCGAACGTGATGCTGTAGCCGCGGCGCAGGACGCCGGTCGGATTGAGGTTGCGCAGCGCCGTCTCGGCGCGCGCGAGCCGGGCGCGGACATCGCGCGCGCGCAGCTGAGCGAGGTGCACGATCCGCACCCCGGCCTCGTC
>CAYMCD010000147.1:0-6616 GCA_964388845.1 uncultured Verrucomicrobiota bacterium | reverse complement strand
GCCAGCGCGGCGAGCGCGACGGCGGCGGCAAGAATCCGCGCCCGGATCCGGATCCGCGGCGCGCGGTGCAGCGCGCCCCAGCGGCCGGAGATCCACGCCGCGAGGCCGAGGGCGACGAAAAGACCGGCCATCCGGATCAGCGCGCCGCCGCCCGCCTGGAAATTGAGCACCCAGAGCAGCCAGACCACGGTCGCCATCATCAGGAATCCCATCGCCTGCTTCATGGATTCCATCCAGGCGCCCGGCCGCGGGATTCGCTTGATAAGGCCCGGCATCGCCGCGAGGGCGACGTAGGGGGCCGCCATGCCGAGGCCCAGCGCGGTGAAGATCGCCATGGCGCCGGCCGGCGGCAGCGCGAGCGCGTAGCCGAGGGCGGCGCCCATGAACGGGGCGGTGCAGGGGGTCGCCACGATAGTGGCGAGCAGGCCGCTGAAAAAGGAGCCCGCCAGGCCGCCGCGCGATTGGAGTTGCTGCCCGGCGCCGGTGAGAGAAAGGCCGATTTCAAAAAGGCCGAACAGGCTCAACCCCAGCGCGAAAAACAGGGCGGCCAGCGCCATCACCACACGCGGCGATTGCAGTTGGAACCCCCATCCGATTTCCGACCCCGTCGCGCGGAGCGCCAGCAGGACGCCCGCGAGGATCCAGAAGCAGACGAGGACGCCCGAGGCGAATACAACGCCATGCAGAAGCAGCCGCCCGCGCGATTCGCCGGCCTGCTCGACGAATCCGAGCACCTTGATCGAGATCACCGGAAACACGCAGGGCATCAGGTTGAGGATCAATCCGCCGATCGCGGCCAGCAGCAGCGCGAGCGGCAGCGTCATCGCGCGGCCGCCCGCCGCCGGCGCGCCGGGGGCTTGCGCCTGCGGGCCGAAGGGCGCGTCAACGCGCAGGGCGGGTTGCCCTCCATCGGCCCGCCATCCCGCGGAGGCGACGGCCACGCCGGCCAGCCGTTCGTGCGGCCCCGTCCCGTTCAGCGCCCGCTTCATCCGCAGGGTCCATGCGCCCGCCGCGCGCTCCCACGACTGGGACGCCGCGTGGTCAATCAGATCCTCCGCGTCGGGGAAGAACAGCACGGCGCCGGGATCGCGCGGGCCGACAAAGTTCACGACCAGCGTATCGCCCTCGCGCCGCGCGGACACGGACCACTCGTCGTTCGGCCGTGGGATTTCCTCGCGGGCCCGGTCGAACAGCGCGGCCCAGCGTGGGTCGCGAACGGCGTTGGTTGACACAGGCACCGTCAACTCCAGCGCGGCCTTCCCGGGAATGCAGACCTCCTTGCACATCAACCAGTCCGCGGTTGCGCGGAAGGTGACCGCGGTCGCGGAGAGAAATTGCGGCGGCTGTACGAGGATCGGCAGCAGAATTTCGCCCTCGTAGCCATAGCTGGCCAGCGGGGGCGTGCGGATGAGCCGGGGGTAAGGCCATTGGATCGGCCCGGCGGTGAAACCGTCCGGCACGTCCCATTTGAGTTTCGTGCCGAGCCCCGAATCGCCCGGATTGTACCAGTACGTATGCCAGTGCTCGTCCATGGCGAGCCGAAGGCCGAGGAGAAACGGGCGGCCGGGCTGCAGCGCGGTCATCTCCGGAATCAGTTCGGCCTCCACGTGTTTGTCGCGCACGGGCGCCGCATGGAGCGCCGCTGGAAGGGCGAGCAGGAGGGCGAGGATCAGTCGGTTCATGTGGTGTTTGACCAGTGGAGGGGCCGTTTCGTTCGACATCTTCGGGCCGGATGCGGATACCTTACGCCGACCGGCTGTCCACGCCGCGTTCATATTCGCCGCCCTTTCGCAGCTCGCGTTTCAGGATCTTGCCCGCCGCGTTTTTGGGCAGCTGCGGGATGACGAAGATCTTGCGGGGCACTTCGTGGCGGCCGAGGTTGTCGCGGCAAAACCGGCGAAGCGCCTGGGGACCGGCCTCCGCGCCCTCCTTGAGCGAAACGAACGCGACCGGCACCTCGCCGTGCAATTCGTCCGGTTCGCCCACGACCGCCGCCTCGCGCACCGCCGGGTGTTGGTAGAGCACCTCCTCGACCACGCGCGGGTAGACATTCATGCCGTTGACGATGATCAGGTCCTTTTTCCTGTCCACGATGTGGAAATAGCCGTCGTCGTCCTCCGTGCCGAGGTCGCCCGTGCGGAACCATTCGCCGAAAAAGGCCTCGCGCGTTTCCGCCGGGTGGTTCCAGTAGCCCTTCATCACATTCGGCCCCCGGACGATGATTTCCCCGATGGTCCCGTGGGGGACTTCGGTCCCGCGCTCGTCCACGATCTTCATTTCGACCCGCGGCACCGGCTTGCCCACCGACGCCGGTTTGCGCAGGCCGCCGATCGGGTTCACGCACGTGACGGGCGAGCACTCCGTCGGCCCGTCGCCTTCATAAATCAGCTTGCCGAATTTCGCCTCGAATTGGCGCATGACCTCCGCCGGCATCGCCGCGCCGCCGGAGATGGCGTATTTCAGGCCCGCGAATTTCGGGGTCTCGCGGTCCGGCAGGCGCAGCAGCACGCTGTACATGCTCGGCACCGCGGGCAGCACGGTCACGCCGTGCGCGGCCACGAGATCGGCCACGCCCTGCGGGTCGAATTTCGGCGCGGGCACGACGGCGCAGCCGTTGGTCAGCGGAAACAGCATGCACACCGTGGCGGCAAAGGCGTGGAACATCGGCAGCACGCAGAGCAACACGTCCTTGCCCGGCTCCAGGCGAAGCGCCTCCCGGATGCTCGCGACGTTCGACGCCAGATTCCGGTGCGTGAGCATCGCGCCCTTCGGGTGGCCCGTTGTCCCCGACGTATAGAGGATCGCGGCGAGGGATTCGGGGTGTATGGGGTGTTGGAGCGGTGGAGTGGTGCGGGAGAGGAGTTCCGCGAACTGCACATCGCCCAACGGATTCGACGCGCCGATGCATACCCGACACCGGACACCCGACAGCTGGCCGCCCATGGCCTTCACCGCCTCGGCGAACAACTCGAAATAGAGCAGCCCCTTCACCCCCGCGTCATTGAGGATGTAGGCGATCTCCTTCGGGTTCAGCAGCAGGTTCACCGGCACCACGGTGGCGCCGGCCTTCAGGATTCCGAAATAGGCGAACGCGAACGCGTCGCTGTTGATGCAATAGAGGCCCACCCGGTCGCCCGGCTGGATGCCGCGCGCGGCGAGGCCCGCGGCGACGCGGTCGGTGTGCTGGTCGAACGCCGCATGCGTCGTGATCCGCCCGTCGAACACGATCGCCGGCAAATTCCCATACGTGCGCGCGCTGGCCCGCGCGAGGTCAACCAGAGAGTGCTGGGGTCCCGTCATCTGCCGGTCCTCCGGGCGTGTTGGATGGTGCAACGCGCGCTCCGCCCCCAGAGGCTCATGCGGACAGCGCGGGGAGATTGGGGCACATTCGCCGCCCTCGGCGCGCCGCGGATCGCGCGGATGTCGAAATCAGCTGTTGCCATGCGCGAGGCCATCAATATTTGTATTCGCTCCCGCCAATGAATTCGCGGATCAGGGAGTTCGGGGGGACCGGGCTGTCGTCCGGCACGGCGTTGACGCCGTTGAGCAGGTCGAAGATGCGTCTGGCGCGGATATAGGCGTCCTGCCGTTTGGGCTGCTCCTTGTAGATTTTCATGGCCTCGGGAAAGAAGGAGAACAGCCTGGCCTTGAGGATCGGGATCTCGTAGGGCATCGCGCTGTTCACCAGGTAGTCCACCGTGCCGATGAACGGGATGATGTTCTTCAATTCGCTGCGCCGCACGTAATGCCAGTGGGCGAGGGTCTGCAGCGGCTGGAGGTTGCGGTGCCAGCTGTCGCGGATCATGCGCCGCATGAGCCGGTTGTCCGCCCAGCGCATGAAATTGCCCTGGCCGTCGCGCAACTGCCCGAGGGTTTCGATATACAGCCGGAATTTCCTCGCGGCCGGGATCGCCGACGTCATGGCGTCATACAGGCCGTGCAGGCTGTCGATCAGCAGGATCTGGTTCGGCGCGAGCGACATCTCGTGCACATCGAGCGTCCGCTTGCCGGTCTTGAAGTCGTAGTGGGGCGTTTTGACCGCCTTGCCTTCGAGCAGCGCGAACAGGTGCTGGTTGATCAGCGAGAGGTCGAGGGCCTGCGGCGTCTCGTAATCGTAGTCCCCGAACTCATCCTTCGGGTGCATTTCGAGGTCGAAGAAGTAGTGGTCAATATTGATCGCGACCAGTTCCATCCCGGCCGCCTTCAGGGCCTCGCTCATCTTGATGGTCGTCGTTGTTTTTCCCGAGGACGAGGGGCCGGCGATGATCACGATGCGCACCTCGGGAAGCCGCTCGACGACCTTCCGGGCGCCCTCGGCCACCTCCTCCGAATAGCGTTCGTCGCAGTCGCGTATGAGCTGCGCGAAGCGTCCGCGGGCGATGATTTCGTTCAGGCCGTCCACGGTTTCGCAGCCGTGGTCCATATTCCAGCGGAGGACCTCGTAGATCTTCTTATAGGGGATGTTGTCGGTCGCCTCGATCTTGGCGTCGCGGCCCGTGCGCCGCTGCGCGCGGTCGTGGCGGTACACGATATAGGCCTTGGCGGTCTTCACGTGTCCGTTCTTGATCAGGACCTCTTCGACGATGTCCTGGATTTCCTCCACGCTGGGCATGGAGAAGGGGCCGTAGACTTCGATCAGGCGGCGCTCGACCTCGATCGCCAGCTCCTCCGCGAGGCGGCGGTCCGACCCGCCCACCTGGGTGGCCGCCTTGAAGACGGCCGTCGCGATGCGGTCCCGGTCGTAGGCGACAATGTTCCCGTCGCGTTTGACGATCCGTTCGATCGGACAGGATGCCGGCGCAGTCATGGATTCGCCTCCTCCGGACCGGTCCCGCAACCAGCGGGAACCGCCCGTTTGCAGGGGGGCATCGTACCGTTCGCCCCGCCTCCGCACAACGCACAAAACGGGTTTGGTCGGGCGGATCGTGCCGGGTCGCGCGGAGGACCGGGATCCGGCCGGCGCCCGCTCTATTCCACCGTTTCCATCAGGATGGTGTCAATAAGCCGGCCGCCGACCTCGACCTCGGTGACGGCGACGACGTTGCTGCCGGCGTGGACCAGGCCGCGGTCCTTCAACACGTTCACGGCGCGCTCGAAATTGCTTTCCGGGTTGGCGCCGAATTCGATGAGAAACGGCGTGATGCCCCAGTGCAGCGTGAGCTGGTTGAGCAGGGTCGGACTGTCGGTGAAGGCGTAGATTGGCGAGTGAAGCGGCCGGAGCCAGGCGGCGTTCCGGGCCATGGACCCCTTGCGCGTGAACACCATCAAGGCCTCGGCCGCGACTTCCCGCGACAGCACGTGGGCGGACTTCACCATCTTCGCGCCGAGGCTGTCCATGCGGGCCTTCTCGGCGTAATCCGCCCCGCCGCTGCGCTCCACCCGCAGCGCGATTCTGTCCATGATCTCGATGCATTTCACGGGATAACGCCCGACCGACGTTTCGCCGGACAGCATGATGGCGTCGGCCTGTTCGTAGACGGCGTTGGAGACATCGGTGATCTCCGCGCGCGTGGGCGACGGGCTCTCGATCATGGATTCGAGCATATGCGTGGCGACAATGACCGGTTTGCCCCGGACGATGCACTGCTTGACCACGCGGCGCTGGATGATGGGCAGTTCCTCCAGCGGGCACTCCATGCCCAGATCGCCGCGCGCCACCATGACGCCGTCCGCCGCCTCGATGATCGAAGCCACGTTGCGGATGCCCTCCTGGTCCTCGAGCTTCGCGATGACGCGCTGCGGCGCCTTGCGGTATTCGAGGATCGCCTTGAGGCGCATGACGTCGGCGGCCTCGCGGCAAAATGACATGGCGATGAAATCCACGCCGAGCTCGATGCCGAGTTCGACGTCCTGGATGTCTTTTTCCGTCAGCGCGGGGAGGTTGACCCGCACGCCCGGCAGGTTGATGTGCCGACGGCTGCCGAGCACGCCCTCCGTCAGGACTTCGCACGTGAGCTGGTTCCGGCGCTTTTCAAGCACCCGGAGCTGGATCATCCCATTGTCCACGACCACGTCGTCCCCGACGCGGATATCGTCCACGAGGTGGTCGTAGTTGACGTCCACCGAATGCTGTTCCTCGGACTTCTCGCCGCGGACCGTCAGGGCGATGCGCTCGCCCGGTTTCAGGTTGAGCGAGGTGTGCAGTTCGCCGGTTCGGATGGCCGGCCCCTGCAGGTCCATCATGATGCCCACCCGCCGCTGGCGTCGGTCCGCCGCTTCGCGGATGCGGGCGGCCGTTTCGCGGGTGGCTTCCGGGGTGGCATGGCTCATGTTGATCCGCGCGATGTTCATCCCGGCGGCGATGAGCGCCTCGATGGCTTCCGTCGTGCCGGTGGCGGGGCCGAGCGTGGCGATGATCTTCGTCCGGCGCGCATGCTTCAGGTGCGCGGGCCGTTCCGCGAGTAACTCCGAATTTTCCGATAGTGCCATGAATCCAGACCTCCCCCGAAGGCCCCGAGCATACGGCGCGCGATGCCCCGGCGCAACGGCGGACACGGCGGCGGGCACGGGGCCGCCCGGACCTCGGAAAACAGCGCCCGCCCTTCAATTTCCTCCCTTCAAGTGTCCGTAGCAAATCAAAATGACCGCTTTTTGTAGCAAGTGATCTGACCGCTTT
>CAYMCD010000146.1:0-6689 GCA_964388845.1 uncultured Verrucomicrobiota bacterium | reverse complement strand
ACCGCGGCGGGCTCGCCCTCGACCGCCTGGCCGGGCGCGAGCTCGATCGCGGCCGGCTGGCCCGACGGCGTTTCGCGGTCGTGCCCTTCCGCCGCGCGGGGGACGACCAGGTTCGACGCGGCGGGCATCGGGGTATGGGGCGGGACGTTGCGCAGCGCCACGCGCCGGGGCGCGGCGAGCGCGGCGATGTCGCCGATGTCGCCGTGCCGCGCGCTGCGCGGCAGCGCGCCGCTGCGCGCGAGGTCCGTGTGGCGGCAGTTCACGACACACGACGCGATGCGCTCGTCGAGCGCGGCGGCGCAGAGCGCGGCGAATCCTTCGCCGACAACGCGGACGTCCTCCAGCGAGAACCCGCCGCGCGCCGCGAGGTGGTCCAGCGCGCGGCGGATGTCGCAGGCCGCCATGCCGAGTTCGGGCCGGCCCCAGACCAGCGCGCAGTTGCGCCAGGTGTTGGACGGCGCCGCGCCCGGCGGCGCGGGCGTCCACGCCCACTCGCCGCGCATCCGCGCGTCCAGCGCGACGACCGCGCGGCCCGCCTTGAGTTCGGCCCCGCACGCGGAGCGCAGGGGTTCGAGAAAGATGTCGTTCTTGCCGTTCAGCGGGGCCAGGACGGTGACGCGCCCGTTCCCGTTTTCCGGCCGCACGAGCAGCGCGGGAATCCGCACGCCGGGTTCGGAGGTGTACCAGAAGGCCTCGACGTCCCAGCCCTCCACTTCGGCGCGCGAGACGGCGGCCCATTCGTTCGTCGCCGGGCCGTCCTCGCCCAGCAGGTCCCGGAGCGACTCGCGCGTGAACGGCGTCGGCGCCGGCAGGAGCGGGCGCCACGTCGCCGCCAGGTTCGCGTCCGACCATTGCCGGCCCTTCGGCGGGAGGCCGCGCAGTTCGGCGAGGCGCGCGGCGGGTTCGAGGGCGAGGTCGCCCTCCGGCAGCGGCTCGGGCGTTTCCGTCCCGCGCAGCCACGTCTCGAACCAGGCGTACATCCGCTCGCGCATCGCGCGCGTGTAGTCGTGCGGGCCCTCCCATCGCTCGGCCAGAAAGCGCCCGGCGCCGGCGGAGAGCCGGCGGTAGGGTTGCGGGCCGGCGACGTCTTCGAGGCGCGGCCCGGCGGGCGCGTCGAACAGGTCGTAGACGGCCGCGACCTCCGGCAGCTCGTGGTCAATCGTCTGCGCGGTCCAGTCGCCGGTGACGGTGAAGACGGCGGCGGGCCGCGGGGCGATCAGGGCGAGGATCCAGTGCTCGTCCATGTAGCGCAGCGCGCCGAGCGGCGCGTAGTGGCAGCGGTCCTCGCGATCGTCGAGAAACGGATAGAGCTGGCGGTGATAGTACTCGGGATACACGCCGACGGCGGCGGCCGCGACGCGCGGGTCCAGCGCGGCGAGGTCCATGGCCTGCATGCCGCCGCCGGAGGCGCCGGTCACGCCCAGCCGCGTCTTGTCCACCTCCGGCATCGCCACCAGCGCGTCGAGCCCGCGCATGTTGTTCCACAGGAAGACGCCGCGCATCGTCAGACCCGACGGCAGGTCGTCGCAGTGCTCGTACTGGATCGCGAGGGAGATGTAGCCGCGCCGCGCGAGGCCGATGCAGCGCGCCTGGACGATGTCGTCGGCCGACCAGTTGCTCCAGTGCCCGTGCGGGTGCAGGACCGCGGGCGCGGGGAACGCCGCGCGTTTCGGCATGTAGAGGAACGCGGTCGCGTAAAAGCCGGGAAACGTCTGGAACTGCACGCGCGAGATCGTGCAGTCGTCGCGTTCGAGGGTCGCGCCCACGGTGAAATCCAGCGGTGGCCGAGGCGGAAGCGGGTCGAGGCCGAAATCGCCGAGGATGCGGCGGCGCAGCGCGTCCTGCCCCGCGATCCAGCCCTCCGCGGGGATCGGCCGCGCGGCGCTCATGCGGACGTGATAGGCCTTGAGCATGGCCATCCGCTCGGCCTCCGGGAACACCCGGAGCTCCGCCGCGGACGCGGCGGCGCAGCACGCCAGCAGGATCGGGAGCGCGCGTCGGATCATTTCGTCTTTCCCTTGGAATAGGCCTTCCAGAGCGCCTTCTGGCGTCGCATCGCGGGGGTCGGCTTGACCTCGCGCGGCGCGACCTGGTTCGCCGGGTCGCGCAGCCAGTTCCGCGCGTTGTCGCGCAGGACGGGCATGCGCTTCGCCGCCGGAGGCGGGGCGAGGGCGGCGGCGGGACGGGCGGCATACCAGTAGGCGACGGACGAGATCTCGTTGCGCAGGTGGTTGGCGTGGCCGTGCTCGAGGGTGACCTTGATCTCGCGCTGGAAGCGCACGGGATTCTCGAGGTGGAAGACGTAGCTCGTCTGGTAGCCGCCGACGCCCCAGGGGTGCAGGAACGCCTCGGGGCGCATGCACGTGTGCCCCTCGAAGATCGAGGAGCCGCAGCGCAGAAACGCGTTGTCCTGCATGCCCCAGGCCTGGTTGAAGTAGTCCTCGCTGCCCGTGCCGTGCAGGTCCGGCGGCCATTTGTAGCCGTCCACCCAGATCATGTCGTCGCCCTCGCCCCACCAGTCGGCGCGCAGGTTGGTGACGCTGACGTTGCACCCGAGGTAATGCCCGCGGCCCCGGGTGTCGAGGATCACGTAGTTGTTGTTCCACGCGTCGCGGCCCTTGTTCGGGACCCGGTTGACGAAGTGCGAGCCCGGCTGGTTGCTGGGGATCTCGTGGCCCCAGCCGCCGAACGGATTCGCCCTCCGGAATTCCGCGTGGAAATACCCATCGGCCTCGGCGAAGGCGTCGGGGCCGGTTTCGTAATCCACGTAGAAATACTGGGTGTGCGGCTCGCGGCTCTCGTTGACCAGTTCGATGCGCGCGCGCTCGCGGAACGGCATCGGCGCGTAGCAGTTCAGCGCGCATCCGCCCCCGAACTGGTTGTTCTCCCTGGTCGAGGCGCTGAACAGCAGCGACTGGAACGAGTTGACCATGCCGTGCCCGAGGCAGAAGAAATCGCCCAGCGGCACCAGCACGCTCGGGCGCCGCGCGCGGTCCCAGGTGATGCGCAGCAGGCACTCCCGGTAGTGGCCGCCCTGCGTGAGCCAGAGGTGGGTGATCACGCCCGGCCCGCGCAGATCGGCCAGCACGGCGGATTTGCCGGGCGGGATGGTCCACGCATCGCTGTTCCGGCCGGTGCGATCCCAGGAGGAGCATCGTCCCGTGCGCCGGTTCTTCAGTCGGGCGAGTTCGCGCAGCATGGGGGGCCTCGCTTGCTAGCGGAGTTTCCTTGCAAAATCGTGGATCCACCGGTCCTTCGCACACGAGTCGGGATGGGTTTTCAGGGCTCCTATACCGCGCATGTCAGGGCTTCCAGGTTGATCTTCGTTATTCCGCGCAGGGCGGCCTCGTGGAGGCCGTAGCGCACGGTCAATTCGTCTTCGATCGAGCCGGCGGTGTAGGTCGCGGCCCAGATCGAGCGGGTCGTTTCGCGCAGCGCGGCGAGGCGGGCGAGCAGGCCGGGCGTTTCCTCCGGCAGGCGCCCGTGCAGGACGGCGAGCGCGGTGTCGGCGTAGAACAGCGCGAGGTCCGCGGCCTCGCTCCAGCACGCGAAGCGCGCGGCCCCGGCGCCCGCGCGCGGCGCGAGGGAGCGGAGGAGCGCCTGCGCGCGCCCGTAGCCGGCGCGGCGCGACGCGGTCAGCGCGCGCGCGTGCTCAATCCAGTCGGGCGCGCGGATGTCCACCTCCGGCGAGAGCGCCGCGCTGCGGAGCCGCGAGAACTCGTCCTTCGCGCGGAGATCGGCCATGAACTGCTCGAACGGGTGGCCGCCGCGGGCCAGCAGCTTCGCCGCGGGCCACAGCGTCCACGCCTCCGAAAACGGGACCGGCGGCGTCAGCAGCGCCCACGCCTCGGCCAGCTCGGGCAGCTCCGCGCCGAACGCGTCCCGCGTGTAGCGGCGGACGACGGCCTCGCGGTCGGGCGTCCCGAGGAACGCCGCGGGCACGGACGCCAGCGCGAGTTCCGGGTGGGGATGGCGCACGGCCCAGCTGGTGACGATCGTGCCCGCGCCGTCCGACAGGCCCTTGCGCGCGTTGTGGTGGATGTTCTCGATGTGACCGATGCGCGGCATCGCGACGTGGTCGCCGGCGGAACGCGACGCGGAGCCGGTCAGCGTGTCGAACCCGAAATCGCCCAGCGCATCGGTGTGGTAGAACGCGCGGAACGTGCCGTCCCGCGCGGTCCGGTCATCCACCGCGAACCGCTGGGCGAGGCGGCGGGCGGGCGAATCGGGCAGGGCCTGGAACTCGGGCCAGGTGTACTGGCCGGTGTGCCAGACGAAAACCCGCGCATCGCGCTCGGCCGCCCGGCCGTAGTTCCAGTCCACCACGGCCACGTCGCGCGGGAGGCGTTCGAGCGCCTCCGGATGCTGGAGCAGGATGTCGGCCCAGATCATCGGGCGCAGGCCGCGGGCGCGGACGTGCTCGAACAGCGGCAGCATGTGCCGCAGGTAGAGGCCGCCGACGCCGATCTGCCCGACAAGCGGGCGCAGCCGCTCGCTCTTGCCCAGCGCGCACGTCTCGTCGCCGCCGAGGTGGACGAATTCGCGAGGGCGGAAGGTTTCGATAACCTCGTCCAGCAGTTCGCGGAGCAGCGCGCCGGCCTCGTCGGACGTCGGGTCGTACTGGTCCGTCACTTCGGGCGTTTCTCGCAGATGCGCGTAGGCGGGCTTGCCGACGACGCCCTCCGCGTGGCCGAGCGTCTGGATCAGCGGAATCACGTCGAGCCCCCCGCGGCGGGCGGCGTCGGCGAAGTCCGCGGTCTGTTCGCGGGACCACGCCTCGCGGTGCGCGAGGTCGGGGTGGCGGGCGAAGCGCAGTTTGTCCTCGAACTCGTAGAGCAGCGCGTTGAAGCCCCATGCGCCCAGCCGCGCGACGGTGTCGTCGAGGTAGTCGCGCCGCCACATCGGGCGCTTCAGGTCCACGTGAAAAGCCAGGAGTTTAGCGGTCATGATCGGGAGGTGCGCGCCGGACGCGACGTCTATTCGCCGGCTCCGAAATAAAATACCCGCCAGCGGCCCACGCCCACCCGGGGAATCTGCGCGTAGGTGAGCGAGCGCGCGCTGCCGTCACAGAAGGCAATGTTGACGCGATTCAGGTGCCGGAACAGCCGGGCCGACGGGTCGTCGAACGTCTGGCCGGCCCAGGTATTAGCGCCCATGGCCAGGCTCGAGGGACCGACGGAATCGCCCGCGAGCGCGGTTTGCGAAGGATACACGATTTCCCCCAGGTTCGGGCTGCGGCAGGCTTCCTCGGAGTTGGCCTTGGCGCACGAGGAATCCTCCCAGCCGCCCAGCAAGCTGCTCCATGCGATGCTGTACACCGGCCCCCAGGCGCTGAACGTCTGCGCACGGTCGGTCATCTCCGGACAGGTCACCAGGGATTCGATGGTGAGGCTCGGCGTACCCCCCTTCCCGCTGCCTCCGACGGCCGACTCCAGCAGGCCGGACCAGTACACCACGCTGTTCGTCGCAAAGGGCGGATCGCTCTGCCGGTACGGCGTGAGTTTTCCGCCGTGCTCCGCCGACCACGCCAGGCCGACGGCGACCATCTGCCGCGTGGAGTTCATGCACCGCATGGTCCGGCCGCGCGCGAGCGCATCCGTCGCCGTGGGGATGAGCAGCGCCGCGAGCACGGACAGGATCGCAATCACCGCGAGCAACTCGATCAGGGTGAAGCCCGGGGTCGGTCCCGGTTCGACTCGCGTCGCGGCGCCGACGCGAGCGCGCCCCCCCATCGCAACGTGCCACGGGGCATCTGCGCGCGGGTGTTGGGGGCGGCGACGACGCATGGTTTATCCCGTCAGCAGGGAGGCGGAGGCTGGGTCGAGAAACACCGGGCACGAGGCGTGCCGCTGCAGGATGGAAGCGGGCGCCATCGGCGTCACCGGGCCCCGGAGACAGGTCTTTACCGCCTGCGCCTTCCGGCGGTCGGGACAGGTGATAATGATGTGCCGCGACTTCATCACCTGGCGCACGCTCATCGAGATCGCCTGTTTCGGCACGTCGTCGAACGTGGGGAACCAACCCTCCCCGATCTGCTGCCGCCGGCACGCCTCGTCCAGGTCCACCACGATATAGGGGTCCTCGACCTCGAAATCCGCGGGCGGATCGTTGAATGCGAGATGTCCGTTCTCGCCGATACCCGCGAAACATACGTCAATCGGATGCCGCGCGATCAGCGCGCCGACACGGGCGCACTCGGCCCGGACATCCCCTTCCCCGCTGATGTAACACACGCTCCGGGGCGGCAGCGGAAGATGGCGCACAAGCCGGCTCCAGAGGAATTGCCGGAACGAAGCCGGATGCCGGATGTCGAGTCCCACATACTCGTCGAGGTGGAAAATGTTGACCCGGTTCCACGCCAGGTCCGGCTCGCGGAGCAGCGCATCCACCAGGTCCATCTGCGACCCGCCGGTCGCCACGATGATGTTCGCCTCGCCCCGTTCCGCCAGGGCCTCTCGCATCCACGCCGCGCCCTGCGCGGCGGCCCGCCGCCCGGCCTCCCGCGGATCGGCAAGCATGTGGAGCGCGAGGCCTGAAACAGGTGGCACAAGAGTATTCATACGTATGAGCAAACTACCAGATTAGCAGAATCTGTCAACAGTCTATCTTCCAGGACATTCCCCGGATTTTGTAGGCCCCCACCGGCCTTGCGCCGGTGGAGCAAAAGGTCCCCGGCTACCGGGACACGA
>CAYMCD010000145.1:0-6714 GCA_964388845.1 uncultured Verrucomicrobiota bacterium | reverse complement strand
GCGGGCGAAAACGCGCGCGTTTTCGCATCCGCGATGCGGATGCGCCGGATCGCGCGGGGTTGGCCTCATACACCGCTAACCTGGAAACTTTTGCTCCACCGGCGCAAGGCCGGTGGGGGCATACAAAATCCGGGGAATGTCCCGCCAACAATGCGCTTGTTCGATCCGCGCGCTCCCGTATCATCGGCCGGCGAGGGCTGAATCATGGATCGTCTTTGGTATTACACGACCGGCGGCAAGGACCAGCGCGGACCGGTCCCCGAGCCCGACCTGCGTGCCCTGATCGAATCGGGCGGGCTGGCGCGATCGGAGCTGGTCTGGACCGAGGGCATGGCCGCGTGGGAACCCGTCGCCAAACGCGCGGAATTCGCGGCGGCCCCGATCCCCGGACCAGCGGCCGGCGACGCGCCGACCGCCGCCCCGGCGGCGCAGGTCGTGCCCGTGGCGGCAGCGGTCCAAGCCGGCGAAAAGCCGCCGGCCCCGTTCGGCGGCTGGCTGGGTTTCGTCGGCGTCATGAACATCCTCGGCGGAAGCCTGCTCGCCTTCACGTGCGTCGGCATCCCGATGGGCATCCTGATGATCCTCGCCGGAGGCGCATTGTTCGGCGCGAAAAACGCCCTGGAGCGAATCCCCTCGCCGCCCGGCGACTACGCGCCGGTGCTGGCCAAATTCCGCACCTATTTCGTGCTCACCGGCGTCCTCCTGCTGCTCCACCTCGCGGCGGCCCTGATCATCCTCGTCAACATGAGCGGCATGGCCCTCATGTTTTCCCGCATGGCGGAGTCGTTCAAGTAGGGCCTCCATGTTTACCTATCCGACGCGCGTCCGCCTGCACGACACCGATGCCGCCGGCGTGCTCTATTTCGCGCATCAATTCCGCCTCGCGCACGAGGCCTACGAGGCCTTCATGGAACAGTCGGGATTCGGCCTCGGCGCCATGCTCCAGAAGGGCGCGCTGGCCCTGCCGATCGTCCACGCGGCGGCGGACTTCCGCGCCCCGTTGCGGGTCGGAGACGATCTGGCGATTTCACTCCGCGCGCCGCGCGTGGGCAAATCGTCGTTCACGCTGGTGTGCCGCTTCGCGCGCGGCGGCCGAACCGCCGGCCACGTCACCACCGTGCATGCGGCGCTGGACCGGCGCACCGGGCGCAAGCGCGCGTTGCCCGCGCGCCTGCGCAAGGCGCTGAACGCGCTCGCGTGATACGGCGGCCGGCCCGCGCCGGCCCAACGCGCCCCGCCCGTTCGCGCGGCGATGATCAGAAGTGGTGCACGAACCGCACGTTGTAACGCGCGCCTTCGGGGCGATTCTCCGCGTCGGCCTCGAAATAGGCGTTCACGAACAGGTGGTTATCCGGCCCGAAACTCCAGATGGCGCCGGGGCCGATCCCCAGGACCTGCTCCTTGCTGCCCGGAATCTCCACGCCGTCGGCCTCGCTGTTCTCCAGCGCCTTCAGATAGTAGCCGTTGAGGCCGACACGCAATTGCTTCGGCAGGACTTCGTAATCGAGGGCGAAGTTGGCGTGCATGGCGCTGCCGGCCTGGGTCTCGGCCACGCCCGGCACGTTGGGCTCGTCGTTTTCCTCATTCCACAGATAGTGGATTCGCCAGGAGGCGGTCCACTTCGGGGACACGAACCAGGTCGCCGCCCAATAGGGATTCAGGCTCAGGACGTTGGCGCCCGGATTGACCGCGTTCTTCTCGTCGTAGTCGCCCGTGGGCAGAATGACCTGCAATTCCACCCGGTGCATGAAGACCGGGCCCTGTTCGCCCATGATGGGATTCCACTGCACGTAGGGGCCAATCAGCAAATCGCCCAACCCGTCGCCCGAGGTCAACGGGGTGCCGTCCTCGTCCAGGTCAAAGGCGACGGCGGGTTGGATGATGTCCAGTCCGAGCGCCCCCCCGGCCAGAACCGGCTTGTCCGACTGGTAAATCAACTGGGACAGACTGATCCACGCATCCAGTTTGGGGTCGCCCGGGAACGGGAGATCCTTGAGGTCGCTGGAGGTGTAGTATTGGCCGTATTGCGTGAAGTACCATCCGCCCCCCGCCGGCGGCCCGCCGTCCAGAAAGCTCGTGAAGCCCAGGTTTACGGCCGGCTGGTCATACGCCGTCGCCCGCGCCGCCAACATCGCCGCCGTCACCGCCACCAACGCCCATCTGTGTTTCATACCCGCTCCTTGGATTTGGATTTGGCCGCCGAACCTACGCGGGGAGTATGCCCCGATTCCACGCCCCCGGGCAAGCCCGGCGTGCGCGTCCGGACGTTCAGGCGCCCTCCTCCAGCAGCGCGCGAAAGTAGCGCCGCGTGGCTTTCAGGCTCTCCTCGCCGTCCGGCCAGGGGCGGAACTGCACGGGAATCTTGTAGCGGGGCAACACCCGCTCCAGACGCGCGCGGAGTTCGGACTCCGGCACCGTCCCGCCGTTCCAGCGCAGGAACGCGACGGGGCGCGCGCCAAACTCCTCGTCCGGCATCGGCGCGACCAGCGCGTCGCCCACCTCGGGCATGGAACCGAGCCACCGCTCGATCTCCTCCGGCTGGATGTTCTCCCCCCCGGAAATAAAGAGATTGTCCTTTCGCCCCTTCACCGTCAGGTACCCGTCGGCATCCAGCTCGCCCAGATCGCCCGTCGCGAACCAGCCGCTCTCGCCGCGGCGGCTGTCCCGCGCCCCGGCGTCCACATAGCCGCTGAACAACGTCTGCCCGCGCACCAGGATCTCGCCGTCGGGCGCGATGCGCAGTTCCCGGTGCGCCAGGACACGCCCGCTCGTCATGCGCTTGGCCGGGGGCGCGGACGGACCCACCGTGCAGACCTGGGAGGCCATCTCCGTCAACCCGTAACTCGGATAAACCGGCAACTTGCGGCGCAGCGCCTCGGCCAGGAGCGCGGGCGGCGCGGGACTACCGCCCAGCACGATCGCCTTGATCCGCGAGAAGCTGTCGGGGAACGAACCGCGGCGCAGCAGCCGGTAGAGCTGGGTCGGCACGAGCGACAGATGCGTCGCGCCGTACCGCTCCTGCGCCTGCTCGATGGATTCGCCCGCCTCCGGAATCGCAACCGCCGCGCCCGCGAGCGCGCACCGGAACAAGAGGCCCAGACCGCCGACATGATAGAGCGGCAGCGTGAGCAGCCAGCAATCGTGCGTCGCCAGGCGCAGGTTCAGATTGGCGCCGCGCGCGCTGTAGTAGTGATTCGCCACCGTGAGCTCCACCGCCCTGGGCCGCCCGCTGGTGCCCGAGGTGAACAGCACCGTCGCCGGCGCATCGAGGCGCAGCGGCCAGCCCGCCGGCTCATCCGACTCCGGATCCCGGTAGATCAGCAGCTCGTCCGGCGGCAGGATCCGCACGCCCGCAAAGTCGGGATCCGGGGCCGCGGCCACGCGCGCGATGAAATGCGAAGCGGCGAGCTGTCGCAGGTGCCCCGGCACGGCCTCGCGCGGCAGCCGCGTGTTCAACGGGCACGCGACCACGCCCGCGCGCAGGCAGCCGAACAGAATCGCCGCCGTCTGCCACGACGATTCGAGAAACAGGCCGGCGCGCGCGCCCGGCGCGACGCCGGCCCGGCGGAGATTCCGCGCCACGCGCGACGCCATTTCATCCATGTCGAAATACAGCATCGCATGAGCGCCGCTCACAAAGGCGGTCTCGTGCCGGGAGATCGCCGCCGCGTCGAACAGCGGGCATCGGATCGCGCTCATGCCGCCACCTCGCTGAGCCGCGCCGCGGCCAGATCGAGCGCGCCGCCCGCCATCCGGAGCGGGGGCGCCAGCACGTCCGAGCCGAGCGCGCGATACGTGTCCAGGCCCGCCACCGTGCCCAGCGCCGCGGCAAGCTCGGCGAGAACGCGAATCCCGACGCCCGATTCGCAGGCCGCGCTGACCACCGGCGTGATCCCCGCCGCCCACGCGGCGCGGACCAGGTCCAGGCTGCGGGAGAGCCCGCCGCACAGGGTCGGCTTGATCACCCACGCGCACACGCCGCCCCGCGCCCCGGGCGGCGCGCCGTCCCCGTGCAGACTTTCGTCGAGCGCGATCCCGACGCTTTCGGGCCAGCCGGCGGGCGCCGGCCCGCCCCCCCGGAAGGGCTCCTCGATATAATCCACCGCCAGGCCCGCGAGCGCGCGGGCAAACGCGAGGGCCTCCCCGTCCGACCACCCGCGATTCGCGTCCAGCCGCCAGCGCAACCCCGGCGCCGCCCCGGCGGCCGCGCGCAGGGCCGCGGCCTCTCGCGCGATTTCCGTTCGCCCGACCTTCACCTTCACGACCGAAAACCCGTCGGCGGCCGCCGCGCGGGCCGCCCCCGCCCAGGTATCGGGCGCGCCGTCGAACAGGGCATTCACCGCGCAGCGGCCCCCCGCCCGGCCGAGCAGGAATTCGCCCAGCGTCGCGCCGCGCGACGCGGCCTCCGCCCCGGCCTGCGCGGACTCCACCGCGAAGCGGACGGAGGACGAACATCCGTCAAGCCCGCCCGAACCGGCGCGGAGCGCGTCGAGTTCGGCGCGCACCCGCGCCGGGGTTTCGCGGCTGAATCCCGGCAGCGGCGCGGCGTCGCCCCACCCCACGCCGCCGGATGGCGTCTCCACGCGCACGAGAAAGCCCTCCCGCCGGTCAAGGGCCCCGCCCTTCAGCTGAAGCGGCGCGCGGAGGGGCAGCGAATAGGCGCGCCACTGGAACGGCGCGCCGCTCACAGGACCCACCCCGCGGAAAACAGCGCGGCGTGCGCCAGCATCAACAGGGCCGTGTGCGCCAGCAGCCGGTTCAGCGCCGCCCCGCCCGCGCGGCCCCAAACAGTCCTCAGGGCGGGCGCGCCGGCGACCAACACCAGCGCCGATGCCGCCGCGGCCGGGGGGGCGCCCATGAACCGCGCCATCGCGATGGGCACGAGCGCGGCACCGACCAGGCACACCGTGTACTCCGCGCGCGCGAAGCCCGGCCCAAAGCGGACGGCCAGCGTGCGCTTGCCCGCGCGCGCGTCGCCCTCGATGTCGCGCAGGTTGTTCACCGTCAGGATCGCCGCCGACAGCAGCCCCGGCGCGAGGCCCGCCGCCGCCGGCATCCACGACCACGCCAGCGCCTGCGCGTAGTACGTGCCCGCGACCGCCACCGGCCCGAAAAAAACGAATGTGAACACGTCGCCCAGCCCGATGTAGGCCAGCGGGCGCGGCCCGGCGGTGTACAGCGCGCCCGAGGCGATGGACAGCGCGCCCACCAGCGCGAGCGGCCAGCCCGCGCGGGCAATGAGATACCCCGCGGCCGCGGCCGCCAGCGCAAAGACCAGCACCGTGGCCGTCCGCATCTGCCGGGGGGTGACGAGCCCGGACGCCGTCGCGCGCCGCGGCCCCGCGCGCGATCCGTCATCGGCCCCCTTCACGAAATCCGCGTAGTCGTTGCAGTAGTTGGCGCCGATCTGGATCAACAGCGCGCTGCCGAGCGCGCTCAGCGCGGAGGGAAGATGGAACCCGCCGTCGCGCCACGCGATCGCGCTCCCCATCGCAACCGGGGCGACGGAGGCCCACAGCGTCTTCGGGCGGGCGGCCAGGATCCACGGATTCATCGGCATTTTATACAGGGTCTGGAAATTACAGACGTTGGAAACCGCTGCGCGCTGTTTTTACAGACGTTGGAAGATTCTACGGGCGCCTCGGAAACTTCGTGAAGTCGGGGCGCCGCTTCTCGACGAACGCCTTCTTCCCCTCCTGCGCCTCCTCGGTCATGTAGTAGAGCAGCGTGGCGTTGCCGGCGAGTTCCTGGAGCCCGGCCTGCCCGTCGCAGTCGGCGTTGAGCGCGGCCTTCAGGCAGCGGATCGCGAGCGGGGACTTCTCGAGGAGTTCGCCGCACCATTTGAGGGTTTCGGCCTCGAGCTCCTGGAGCGGCACGACCGCATTGACGAGGCCCATGGCGAGGGCCTGCCGGGCGTCGTACGGGCGGCACAGGAACCAGATTTCGCGCGCCTTCTTCTGGCCGACGATCCGCGCGAGGTAGGAGGCGCCGAATCCGCCGTCGAACGAGCCGACCTTCGGGCCGGTCTGGCCGAACACGGCGTTGTCCGCGGCGATGGTGAGGTCGCACACCACGTGGAGGACGTGGCCGCCGCCGATGGCGTAGCCGGCGACCATCGCGATGACCGGCTTGGGGCAGGCGCGGATGTCGCGTTGGAAATCGAGGACGTTGAGGTGGTGCCGGCCGCCCTCGTCGCGGTAGCCGGCGTCGCCGCGGATCTTCTGGTCGCCGCCGGAGCAGAAAGCCTTGTCTCCCGCGCCGGTCAGGATGATGACGCCGATCCGCTCGTCGAGGCGCGCGTCCTGCAGGGCGGCGATCATTTCCTGGACGGTCAGGGGGCGGAAGGCGTTCCGCACTTCCGGCCGGTTGATCGTGATTTTCGCGATGCCGCCGGCCTTTTCGTACAGGATGTCCCGGTAGTCGCCGGCCTTGGTCCACTTCATGGGGGTCCTCGCAATCGTTCGACGTTTTCGATGTGTGCGCGCAGATGTTCGCCCAGAAATGCCGGACATTCAAGGTGCGGAAGATGGCCGGCGCCGGGGACTGTAAGGAGGCGCGCGGCCGGGCACAAGCCCGCCGCCCGCGTCAGCACGGCGCGGTACGCCGGATCCCGCGCGCCCGCGACCAGGAGCGCCGGGAGGGTCATGCGGGGGAGCGCGTCCCAGAGCGGCGGCTGGCGGCCCACGGTCAATGCGCGCAGCGCGCGCGCGCGGT
>CAYMCD010000144.1:0-6864 GCA_964388845.1 uncultured Verrucomicrobiota bacterium | reverse complement strand
ACCCCTCAGCCCTCCCCGATGCCGCCTGATGCAGAAATCAGTCATGCACCCGCCGCGCCGGATTATGCGGATCCGGCCAATCCGTCCGGGTCCTGGCAGCGCTATCTCGACGCCGCACCCGTCGGTGTGGACGCGCGCCACGCCTGGTCCAACGGCATCACGGGCGCAGGGCTGAAGGTGTGCGACATCGAATACGGCTGGAACGCCACGCACGCGGACCTGCCGGCGGTGCAACTGCTCGGCGGCACGCCGATCCCCACGGAATGGGCGGACCACGGCACGGCCGTATTCGGACAAATGGCGGGGCTCGACAACGGCAACGGGGTGCGCGGCATCGCCCACGGCGCGGCGTACCGCCTCGCCAGCCCGTACAGCTACGCCTATCCCGGCGTCTACAACCTTCCGGCGGCCATCAGCGCGGCGATGACCGACCTCGCGGCCGGCGATGTGCTGCTGATCGAGCAGCAGGGCGGCGGGCCGAACGGCGGGAACTATGTGCCGGTCGAGTGGTGGAAGGAAAACTACGACGCCATCCGCGCGGCGGTCAGCAACGGCATCATCGTCGTAGAGGCCGCCGGGAACGGGTCGGAAAATCTCGATGCATCAATCTACAGCACCGGCAACGGCGGGCACTGGCCGTTCCTGCCGGGCAACGACTCCGGCGCGATCCTCGTCGGCGCCGGCGCCCCGCCCCAATACCCCGATCCCCGCTCGCGCCTCGATTTCTCGAACTACGGATCAACCGTGGACCTGCAGGGCTACGGCTACTTCGTCGTCACCGCCGGCTACGGAAATCTCTACAGCAGCGAAGGCAGCAACCAGCACTTCACCGCCTCGTTCTCCGGCACATCCAGCGCCTCGCCCATCGTCGCCGGCGCCGCCGCCCTGCTGCAACAGGCCTACAAGGCGCACCACACCAACCAACCCGCCCCGCCCACGCTCATCCGCGACATCCTCCGCGCCACCGGCACGCCCCAGCAGGGAGGCGATCCGATCGGACCGCTCCCCGATCTCCACGGCGCGATCCAGACGGTGACCAACGAGCTGGATACGGACGCGGACGGCGTGATTGACCTGCTCGACAACTGCCCGACGAACGCGAATCCGGACCAGGCCGACGGCGACTTCGACGGCGTCGGCGACACCTGCGACAACTGCCCCGCCGCCGCCAACGCGGACCAGGCCGACCTGGACGGCGACCACCTCGGCGACGCCTGCGATCCGGATCGGGACGGAGACGGCGTCCCCAACGCCGCCGACAACTGCCCGGACCAGTCCAACGCCGCCCAGACGGATTCCGATGGCGACGGCGTGGGCGATGCCTGCGACACCTGCGACCGGTTCCAGCCCGTTTGGAGCCCCTCGGTCGCGCCCGGCGCGCCGGTCATCCTGGACGCCGGTACGCCGAATCAACCCGGCGAGTCGTTCGACCTGAACACCAACGCGCGGCCGGCCGGCACGCGCTTCAACTGCGGGTTCGGCGATTTCGGCCGCGTCTACATCAACCACGACGCCACCCATTTTTACATCGGCGGCGAGGGGGTGGACATGGCCGGCGACAACAACGTGATGATCCTTTTCCTCGGCCTCAACACGCTGGGCGACAACAAGCAGAACCTCTGGGAAAACAGCGGCCCGCCCTACGCGCTCGATTATCTCCACAACGTTGCGTTCACCGTTCCGATGGATATCGCCCTGGTCCTCGGCCACGAGTGGGGCGACGGCACGTTCACCAACTTCTCTTTCGGCGCCGCCAACCTCGGCCAGGGCGGCTATTACCTCTCCGCCTTCGACTTCTTCCCCATCGGCGGGTTCCGCCTCGCGCAATTCGACGGGGCCGGGGCCTCCGCGACGGCGGGCACAAACGACATCGCCGGCACACGCATGCAGCGCTGGGAGGCGAGCATCCCGTGGGCGTCGCTCAACGCCGCGTCCGGCATCCACTCGATCACGCAGCTCTTCATCTGCGGCGTCTTCGCGAGCGACGGCGTCAGCGGCGTGGACCGCTACCTCTCCGGCAACCATCTCGGCGCGGACGCGACCGCCAGCGGCGTGGACACCAGCACATGGAACGTAGCCTTCAACTTCCTCACCCTCGCCCCCTGGAGCGTGAATCTCTCCGATGTTGACGCCGACCGCGTGCCCGACGCGTTCGAATGGCTGCACTACGGGGCGCTGACGAATTCCGCGGCGTCGGACACCGACGGCGACGGCTTCACCCTCTGGCAGGAATACGTCACCGGCACGCAACCGACCAACGCCTCCTCCCTCTTCCGGATTCCCGCCCTCTCAAATGGCGGGCCCGCCGTCACCCTGTGGGCCCCCACCGTCACCGGGCGGCTGTACCGCCTGGACGCGGCCCCGTCGCCGACGGGCGGATGGGCGGGCGTGGACGGACAGACCAATGTCTCCGGCACGGGCGGCCTCGTCCCGTTCACGGATGCCGCGCCGGCCGGCGCCCGCGTGTACCGCGTCGGCGCGCAGGCGCCCTGATCCGTTCGCGGCGCCATCGGCCTTCTCAAAAGATTCCCCGCGCGCCGGGTCACTCCCGCCCCCCGCCGGGGCGAAAGACCCGGCGCCTCCGCTTCCGACGCCGGGTTTCGATCCCGCTCCTTTCGGCACGGCCCGGCGATCCCATCGGCCGCGCGCCGGCCGCGTTGCCGGGGCCCGCGGAGGCCGCTTGACGGGAGGGCCGGACGGTGTAAGATAGTAAACGGTTACTTACTTATCATGCCATCTCGCGGCGATCGCCGGCCTGCATCCGGCGGGGCGCGACCTCCGGGCGCGACGCGACCCGGCGGGTCCGGGGGAACCGCCCCGCCGGCGCTATGGGACCGGGTATTTCTTCGACTTGGCATCAGGAGGCCCATGAACCGACACGCCAGGCACCTGCCCGCCGACGAACGGCGGGCCGTCACCGTGGAGGCCGTCATGAAACTGGCGGCCGCGCGGAATCCAAGCGAGATCACCGTCGCGGCGATCGCCAAGCACATGCGGCTCACGCAGGGGGCGCTGTTCCGCCATTTCCCGGGCAAGGACGCCATCTGGCTCGCGGTGATGCGGTGGGTGGCCGAGCGACTGCTGGCGCGGGTGGATCGGGCCGCGCGGGACGCGGCCACGCCGATGGCCGCGCTGGAGGCCATATTCATGGCCCACATCGGATTCGTCGCCGAGCACCCCGGGGTGCCGCGCATGTTGTTCGGCGAGTTGCAGCGCGCCGGCAGCACGCCCCCCAAACGCATGGTCCAGACCCTTCTCCGGCGCTACCGCGAGCGCCTGCGCAAGCTCATCGAACAGGGCCGGCGGCAGGGGGAGGTGGCGGCGGAAATCAATGCGGCGGCCGCCGCCACGCTGTTCATCGGCGCCATCCAGGGGTTGGTCGTGCAATCGCTCCTGAGCGGGGATGTGGGCCGCATCCGCTCGCACGCGCCGGGCGCTTTCGCCCTCTACCGACGCGGCATCGGGAGCCGGCCATGAATCCCATCGGGCGGGGCACACACCGGACGGTCCCCTCATGAAGAGACGCTTCACGCCAAGCGGACGCACCCTGTTCCTGGTCGCCGCCCTGCTGCCCCTGTTGGTCCTCTTCGTCTGGGTCGCCATGCGTTCCGGCCCGCTGGCGCCGGTGCCGGTGACCGTGGCCGCGGTCGAAAACCGCTCCATCGCGCCCGCCCTTTACGGCATCGGGACCGTCGAGGCGCGATACACCTACAAGATCGGCCCGACGTCCGCCGGGCGGGTCAAGGCGGTCGGCGTACAGGTGGGCGACCGCGTCCGCGCCGGACAGCTGCTGGGCGAGATGGATCCGGTTGATCTCGAGGAGCGCGTGGCGGCCCTGGATGCGGCGCTGCTGAGCGCCCAATCCGCGGAGCAGGCGGCCGGGGCTCGGGCGCAAGAGGCGTCGGCGCGCAGGACCTTCGCCGATCAACAGGATCGCCGCTATGCCCAACTCCTGCGGGCCGGCGCCGCCAGCGAGGAGGAGGTGGAGACCCGGCGCCGGGAGCGCGCGACAGCCGAAGCGGGCCTGTCCGCGGCCGAGGCCAACCGGGCGGCCGCGGGCCGGGAGGTGGAACGGCTTCGCGCCGAGCGCGACGCCCTCGTCCGCCAGCGGATCAACCTCCGCCTCCTCGCCCCGGCCGACGGGCTGGTCACGGCGCGGCTGGCCGATCCGGGCACCACGGTCGTCGCCGGACAGGCCGTGGTGGAGATGATTGATCCCGCCAGCCTGTGGATCCACGCGCGCTTCGACCAATTGCGCGCCCGCGGAATCCGGGCCGGCCTGCCGGCGCAAATCGTGACGCGCAGCCACGGCGGCGAGATCCTGGCCGGCCGCGTGCTGCGCCTGGAACCGCTCGCGGACGCGGTGACCGAGGAGAGCCTCGCCAAGGTGGTGTTCGATGCCCTGCCCGACCCGCTGCCGCCCGTCGGCGAACTGGCCGAGGTGACCGTGGAACGGCCCGCGCTGGAGGCCCGGCCCGTCGTGCCCAACGCCAGCCTGCGCCGGCTCGACGGACGCCTCGGCGTCTGGGTGGTGGAGGCGGACGGGGCGCGGTTCAAACCGGTGACGGTGGGCGAAACCGACCTCGACGGACGCGTGCAGATTTCCGAAGGGCTCCAACCGGGCGAGCGGGTCGTGGTGTACAGCCAGCGCGCGCTCGCCGGCGGGAGCCGCATCAAGGTCGTCGAGCGCCTGCCGGGGGCGGTCCCGTGATCAGCCTGGCCGGCCGCGACATCCTGCACGCCTGGGGAAAATTCGTCTTCACCGGGATCGGGCTGGGCCTGCTGATCGGCGTCACCCTCACCATGGCCGGGGTGTATCGCGGCATGGTGGACGACGCCAAGGTCCTGCTCGACAACAGCGGCGCCGATCTGTGGGTGGTGCAGCAGGGCACCCTGGGCCCCTATGCCGAGTCCTCCAGCCTGTACGATGACGCCTACAGGGGCATCCTCGGCCTGCCGGGCGTGGCGCGCGCGGCCAATGTCACCTACCTGACCATGCAGGTGCGCGGCAGGGAGCGCGACGCGCGCGCCATGGTGGTCGGCGTGGTCCCCGGCGGTCCCGGCGAGCCCGGCCAGCCGGGCTTTCTGATCGCCGGCCGGCACCTCACCCGCGGCCATTACGAGGCGGTGGCCGACCGGGCGACCGGCTTCGCCCTCGGCGACGTGATCCGCATCCGGCGCAACGAGTACACCGTGGTGGGTCTCACCCGGCGCATGGTCTCATCCGGGGGCGACCCCATGGTCTTCATCCCACTCAAGGACGCCCAGGAGGCGCAGTTTCTCAAGGACAACGATGCCATCCTGAGGCAGCGCGCCCGCACAGCCGCGAATCCGGCGCTCAACCGCGCCGGAGCGCCCGGCCAGCTCGACGCGGTGATCGCCGCGCAAAGCGTAAACCCCTTCGTCAATGCCGTGCTGGTGCAGGTCGCGCCGGGTTTCGATCCCGCGGACGTGGCCGGATCCATCCGCCGATGGATGCGCCTGACGGGCTACACCCGGGCGCAGATGGAAAACATCCTGATCGGCAAGCTGATCGCCACGTCGGCAAAACAAATCGGCATGTTCCTGATCATCCTGGCTGTCGTCAGCGCGGCCATCGTGGCGTTCATCATCTATACGCTGACCCTGGGCAAGATCCGCGAGATCGCGGTACTGAAGCTCATCGGCACAAGGAACCGCACCATCGCCTCCATGATCCTGCAGCAGGCCGCGGGCCTCGGGCTCATCGGCTTCGCGGTGGGAAAAGTGGCGGCCACCCTCTGGGCGCCGATTTTTCCGAAATATGTCCTGCTCGTTCCAGGCGACGCGGCGCGCGGATTCGCCGCCGTGCAGGCGATCTGCGCGCTGGCCAGCGTGCTGGCCATCCGCGCCGCCCTCAAGGTTGATCCGGCGGAGGCGATCGGTGGTTAACGGCCATTTCAATACCCGTTCGGCCCCCGGCGGGACGCGGCCACAAGGCGACGGGATGACCCCCGAAGGGCCCTCCGGGATCCGCATCGAGGGACTGAAAAAGCGCTACGGCGAGGGTGATACCGCCGTTGACGCCCTCAAGGGCGTGGACATGCGGGTCGCCCCAGGCGAGGTGGTGGGCCTGATCGGCCCCTCGGGTTCGGGCAAGAGCACGCTCCTAAAATGCCTGGGCGCCGTTATCGAACCCACCGCGGGGCGGATGACACTGGGCGCCGACGTCATCTACGAGGATCGCTGGACGATTTCCGATCTGCGCGCGCTCCGCCGCGACCGGATCGGTTTTGTCTTCCAGGCGCCCTACCTCATCCCCTTCCTCGACGTCACCGACAATGTCGCCCTCCTGCCCATGCTCGCCGGCCGGCCCAACGGGGAATCGCGCGAGCGCGCGATGGAAATGCTGGAGGCCCTGGACGTGGGTCATCGCGCGCGCGCCATGCCCGCCCACCTCTCCGGCGGCGAGCAGCAGCGTGTGGCCATCGCCCGGGCGCTGGTCAACCGGCCGCCGGTCATTCTGGCCGACGAACCCACCGCCCCGCTGGACAGCGAGCGCGCGCTGGCCGTCATCCGTATCCTCGAGGACATGGCCGGCCAGTACGAGACGGCCATCATCGTCGTCACCCACGACGAAAAGATCATCCCGACGTTCCGCCGGATTTACACCATCCGCGACGGCCGCACCCACGAGGACGGATGAACACGGGCGGCCGGGACGGGGCTTGTTGCGGTTGAATCGGAGCGGGCCCTGCCCCCACTCCGGGTGGAGAGCCGGCGCGAGGGCCGCGCCCCTGTTTTGGTGTTGAGCCGAGATGGTGCTCGGGGGGGGACTTGAACCCCCACGCCTTTTGGGCACATGCACCTCAAGCATGCGTGTATGCCATTCCACCACCCGAGCAG
>CAYMCD010000143.1:0-6893 GCA_964388845.1 uncultured Verrucomicrobiota bacterium | reverse complement strand
GGAAGCGCCGCCGCGGAGATTTTACAGACGTTGGAAACGCGGCGACGCCGCGCGCGGGCGATCAGGGGGCGGCCGCCAGCGCGCGGGCGAAGCGGGGCAATTCGGGGTCGCGCGCGCCCATCCCGAGGATCACGTCGCCGGGCTGCGCCCCGGCCTCGAGCCGGGCGCGGAGCGCGGAATAGTCGCCGACCTCCTCGGCGGCGACGCCGCGCGCGCGCAGCGCGGCGACCAGGTCGGCCGAGGTCTTCGTCCGAACGGCGGAGCCGCCCGCGTAGAAGACCGGCAGCACGAAGAGGCGGTCCGCGGCGCACAGCGTGCCGGCCAGCGCGTCCACCAGTTCGTCGTGCATGAGCGCGAGCGGCGCGAAGCCGTGCGGGCGCCAGTAGCCGAGGATGCGTCGCGCCCCCTCGGCGGCGGCGCGCCAGGAGGCGGCGATCTTCGCCGGGTTGTGGGCGTAGTCGTCCAGCACCCGCGCGCCGCGGAAGGAGCCGACCACTTCGAGGCGGCGGTGCACGCCGGCGAAGGTGGCCAGCCCGCGCTGGAGGTCCCCGGGGCCTGCGCCCAGCGCGCGGCACAGCGCCACGGCGAGCAGGGCGTTTTCCGCGTTGTGCCGGCCGGGCAGGGCGGTGGAAAAAACGCGGCCCTCGAAATCGAATTGCCACACCGCCCCCGCGCGGCGGATCGCGGCGTCCGGCGTCAGGGCCTCGCGCCCGAGGACCGTCGCCGCGCCGGCCCCGGCCACGAGGACGCCGCGGACCGGCGCGGCGAACCGGCGGAACAGCGACTGGACCTCCGCGAGCTCGAAGTGGTCCTTGGAGATATTCGTCACGAGGGCGTGTTCGGGGGCGAAGTGAAGCAGCGAACGGTCGCTCTCATCCGCCTCGACCACCCACCAGGGCGACGCGCCGAGCCGCACGTTGCCCAGTCGCGCGGGCCCGCGCCAGTTGAGGACGATGCCGCCGTTGACCACGGTCGGATCGAAGCCCGCCTGTTCGAGGAGGTAGCCGACGAGCGCCGTCACCGTGGTCTTGCCGGCGGTTCCCGTGACGGCGACCAGGCGCCGGCCTTCGGCGAGCCGCGCGAGCAGGGCCGCGCGGTGGACGACCTCGATGCCGAGTTTTCGCGCGGCGAGCAATTCGGGGTTGTCCGGTTCGATCGCGGTGCTGATCGCGAGCGCCATCGTGCCCGGTCCCAGCGCGCGGCCGTCCTGCGGGACGGTTTCCAGGCCCGCGCGGCGGAGCGTCTCGACGGCCTCCGGATTTCCGCCCTGGTCCATCGCGCGGTCGGACCCGGTGACGCGGTGGCCCAGCGCGAGCAGCAATTCGGCCAGGGCGCTCATGCCGACGCCGGCCACGCCCGCGACGTGCACATGCGGCCGGCCGCTCATGCGGGGCGCGCCGGCGGGGCGATTTCCAGTTCCGCGGTGAGTCCCCCGCCCTCCTCGACGCACAGGTGGGCGCCGTGGATCCGGCCCTTGAGATGGCCGCCGGCGCGCACGTGGATGAGCCCGGAGCAGGCGAAGTGTCCGTCGAGTTCACCCGCGACCTCGACGGCGCGGAAGATCCGCCTGCCGGTGAAGCGGCAGGCGGCGCCGGGTCCGATCGTCAGGTCCTGCGCGGCGACGAGGTCCTGGTCAAAGGCGGCGCCGGCCTCGATGACGAGGCGGCGGTTCGCCTTCAGCGTGCCGCCCTCGACCTTTCCGGCCAGGACGATGTCGCGGCCGATCAACGCGCCGCGCACGAGGACCGCGCCGGCGGACAACCGGATGTTGCCCGTGGTGCGGACCCGCTCCGTGCATTCCGCGTCTATCGTGTAGTCGCTCTGGTCGAGCGTGTGGCGGCATTTCGGGCACAGCAGCGAGTGGACCCGGCCGGTCGCCTGGAACGTGTATCCGCATTCGTAGCAGTGGATTTCCTGCCGGGTCGGCATGGCGGTGCGCCCGATCCGCGCGGCGCGATCGCGAGGCTCCCCCTCCGCCGGTTCCGGCTGTTTGGGGGGCGGCTCGGACGGCGGCGGGGCCGGCTCGGGCGCGCCCGTGCGCGCATGGCGCACGGCGCGGACGAGCGAGAGGCCGTCCACCTCCGTTGATTTGCGGAGCGCCGACACGGCGGTGCGCGGGGCCGGTTAGCGGCGGCCGAACATTCCGCCGCGGTTCGCGTCGGCGCCCTGCGGGGCGGGCGCCTCGGGCGCGGGGGCCTGGGCGGCGGTGGCGGCGGGGGCGGACCCCGTCGGATTGACCTCGGAGCGGCCGATGAACGTGACGCCGTCCTCGACGGCGAGGCGTTTGGCGCTGATGTCGCCGTGGACCTTCGCCGTGGCCTTCATTTCGATCTTGTCCTTGGCGGCGATGTTGCCCTGGACGGTTCCCTCCACGATGACGCTGTTCACCTGCAGGCCGCCCTTGATGACCGCGTTGCGGCCGATCACCGCGTCGGCGGCGCACGCGAGGTCGCCTTCGAGTTTGCCGTCTATGCGGATCGGTCCGCTGCTCTTGATCGTGCCGGTGATCTGGACATCGGCCGATATGATGGTCTGGTTGTTCTCATTCGCCATGGCGGGGTTCTCCTTTATCGGTGGGGGGTGGACGGGCGGGGCCGCGGTCGTTTCCTCACGGGTACTGGCCGGGCCGGTCGAGCCCCATCGTTTCGGGGAACCCGAAGATGAGGTTCATGTTCTGGACGGCGCTGCCGGCCTGCCCCTTCATCAAATTGTCTATGTGGGAGATGACGCGCAGCTTGTGGGTCCGCTCGTCCACGTCCACGATAAGGTTGCAAAAGTTGGCGCCCCGCACATTCGCGGTGCCGATGTTCGCGGTGCGGTCGTAGATGCGCACGAAGCAGTTGTCCCGGTGGAAGGCCTTGTAGGCCTCGATCGCGGAGGCGGGCGTGACGCCGGGCTGCAGCGTGCCGTACAGGCACGACAGGATGCCGCGGCAGGCGGGCACGACCTGCGTGGTGAACAGGATGGGCACCGGCCGGCCCGCGAGGTGGCGCAATTCGCGCTCGACCTCGACGACGTGCTGATGGCCGGTCAGCCGGTAGGCGTTCATGTTGTCGTACCGGGCGGGGTAATGGAAGGCCGGGTTCGGCTTCTTGCCCGCGCCGCTTACGGCGCTCTTGCAATCGCAGATGACGCTGTCGAACTCGACGAGCTTGTGCGCGATCGCCGGGGCGAGGCCGATCTCGACGCCGACGGCGAAGCAGCCGGGATTTCCGACCAGCCGCGCCGAAGGGTTCAGCTGCGCGCGCCGGAGTTCCGGCACGCCGTATACCGACTGCCCCAGCAGGTCGGGCGCCTTGTGGTCCACCGGCTTGCCGAGCCGCCGCGCGTATTCGGCGTATTCCTCCTTCGTCTGGAACCGGAAGTCGCCGCTGAAGTCTATGACCTTCGCGCCTTTCGCCAGTTCGCCGCGCGCCTGTTCCATGCCGACGCCGTCCGGCGTTGAAAAAAAGACGACATCCGCCGGCGCCTGCGCGGCGGGATCGTCCGGCTTGAGGATCGGCAGGTCAATGAAGCCGGCGAGGTGCGGGTACAGCTCGCTCATCTTCATCCCGGTTTCCGCCGCGGCGACGAGCGTTTGGAGCTCCACTTCCGGGTGGCTGTGCAGGAGTTCGGCGAGGCCCACGCCGCCGTATCCGCCCGCGCCGACTATTTTTGCCTTGATCATCGTCCTTCCTCGAATCGGGCTTGCATCATACGCCCGCCCCGCGCGAGCGCCATCGGAAAAGAGGATATTTCCCGGTTTTGCTCCGCGCCCGGCCGGCCGTGCGCCGGGTGTCATTCAAGATGGGGCCATTCGGGGCGCGCGGCCCAGCTTCTAGGGCTTGCGTTTTTTGGGGGCTGCTCGTACGTTCGCCTCTTTCAACCGAGGGGTATCGGCTCTATGACGGATGTCGCTTTGGGTCCGGAGAATCCGGATAATCTTGAAACACAGGACTGGCTGGACTCGCTCGCGGAAACCTACCACGCGCGGGGCCCGGAGCGGATTGCCAACCTGCTGACCGACTTGCAGTTGCATGCCCAGAAAATGGGCGTCAAGCTGCCGGTCACGTCGGAAACCCCCTACACCAACACCATCCCGCTGAACTTGCAGCCGGCCTACCCCGGCGACCGGGAGCTGGAGCGCCGGATCAAGAGCCTGGTTCGATGGAATGCGATGGCGGCCGTGGTGCGGGCCAACAAGGCGGACGGCAGTCTGGGCGGACACATTTCGACGTTCGCCTCCAGTGCAACGCTTTACGAGGTCGGCTTCAATCATTTCTTCCGGGGCCGGAGCGAGACGCAGGATCCGGACCTCATTTTCTTCCAGGGCCACGCCTCGCCGGGCATTTATGCGCGGGCCTTTCTCGAGGGCCGCATCTCGCGCGAGCACCTGCAGAATTTCCGGCGCGAGCTGTCCAAGGGCGGCGGGCTTTCGTCGTATCCGCACCCGTGGTTGATGCCCGATTTCTGGGAGTTCCCGACGGTCTCGATGGGGCTGGGCCCGATCATGGCGATCTATCAGGCGCGCTTCATGCGCTACCTGGAGGATCGCGGCCACAAGAAACCGTCCGACCAGAAGGTCTGGGCCTTCCTCGGCGACGGGGAGACGGACGAGCCGGAGGCGCTCGGCGCCATTTCGCTGGCGAGCCGCGAGCAGCTCGACAACCTGATCTTCGTGATCAACTGCAATCTGCAGCGGCTCGACGGGCCGGTGCGCGGCAACGGCCAGATCATCCAGGAGCTGGAGGCGAATTTCCGCGGCTGCGGCTGGAACGTCATCAAGGTGATCTGGGGCAGCGATTGGGATCCGCTGCTCGCGGCGGACAAGTCCGGCATGCTCGTCCGGCGCATGGGCGAGGTGGTGGACGGCGAATTCCAGAAATACGCCACCGAGTCGGGCGACTACATCCGCCGCAATTTCTTCGGCAAATATCCGGAGACCCTGAAACTCGTCGAGCACTTGAGCGACGAGGAGCTGACGCGCCTGCGGCTCGGCGGGCACGACCCCGAGAAGATTTACGCCGCCTACCGCGCCGCGGTGAACAACAAGGGCACTCCGACGGTGATCCTGGCCCGGACGATCAAGGGCTACGGGCTCGGCGAGGCGGGCGAGGGCAAGAACATCACGCACCAGCAGAAGAAACTGAACGAGGAGGAGCTGCGCGAGTTCCGCCGGCGGTTCGACATCCCGATCGCCGAGGACGACATCGGCTCGGCCCCGTTCTACCGGCCCGCGAAGGACAGCCTGGAGATCCGGTACCTCATCGAGCGGCGCCGCGCGCTCGGCGGATTCCTGCCGAAGCGCAGCACGGTCCTGAGGCCGATCGCGCCGCCGGACGACGACGTCTATGCCGAATTCGCGAAAGGCACGGAGGGCCGCGAGGCCTCGACGACGATGGCGTTCGTCCGCCTGCTCGCGAAGCTGGTGAAGGATCCGAATGTCGGCCGGCTGGTGGTGCCGATCGTGCCCGACGAAGCCCGCACGTTCGGCATGGAGTCGCTCTTCCGCGCCATCGGCATCTACTCCCACGTCGGCCAGCTCTACGAGCCGGTGGACGCCGAGAGCCTGCTCTACTACAAGGAGGCCAAGGACGGCCAGATCCTCGAGGAGGGCATCAACGAGGCGGGCTCGATCAGCTCCTTCATCGCGGCGGGAACCGCCTACGCGAACCACCACGTCAACACGATTCCCTTTTACATCTACTATTCGATGTTCGGCATGCAGCGGGTCGGCGATTTCGTGTGGGCCGCCGGGGACATGCGCTGCCGGGGATTCCTGCTCGGCGGAACGGCCGGGCGGACCACGCTGAACGGCGAGGGGCTCCAGCACCAGGACGGGCACAGCCACCTGCTCGCCTACCCGGTGCCGAACCTGCTGTGCTACGACCCGGCCTTCGCCTTCGAAATGGCCGCGATCGTCGAGGACGGCATCCGCCGGATGTACGTGAAGGGCGAGAGCGTCTTCTACTACCTGACGCTCTACAACGAGAACTACGTCATGCCGCCGATGCCCAAGGGCGCGAAGGACGGCATCCTGAAGGGGATGTATCTGCTCAAGCCCGCGGAGCAGCGGGACGGCCGGCTGCGCGCGCAGCTGCTCGGCAGCGGCACCATCCTCAACGAGGTGCTCAAGGCGCAGCAGCTGCTCGCCGAAAAATACCAGGTCGCCGCGGACGTGTGGTCGGTCACCAGCTACAAGGAGCTTCGCCGCGACGCGATGGAGGCCGACCGGTTCAACCTGTTGAATCCCGGCGCGCCGGCCCGGGTCCCGTACGTTTCGCAATGCCTCAACGACACGGAGGGCGTGATCGTCGCCTCCTCCGACTATGTGAAACTGCTGCCCGACGCGCTGCAGCGTTGGGTCAACCGCCCGATGCACAACCTGGGGACCGAGGGCTTCGGCCGGAGCGAGACGCGCGCCCGGCTGCGCGATTTCTTCGAGGTGGACGCCCGCTACGTCACGCTGGCGACGCTCACGCAGTTGGTCCGGGCCGGCCAGTTGAAAGCGGAGATCCTGCCCGCGGCCGTGCGGGACCTTGAAATTGATCCCGCGAAACCCAACCCGTTGACCGATTGAACCGGGAGATGACCATGGCAGCCATCGAATTCAAACTGCCCGAACTGGGCGAAAACATGGATAGCGGCGATGTGGTGCGCATCCTGGTCAAGGCCGGCGACACCATCCGCAAGGACCAGGCGGTCATCGAGATGGAGACCGGCAAGGCCACCGTGGAAATCCCGTCCTCGGTCGCCGGCGTGATCAAGCAGATCCACGTCAAGGAAGGAACCAAGGCCAAAGTCGGGCAATTGATTTTCACGATCGAAGGAACCGCGCCCGCCCCCGCACCCTCTCCCGCCCCCGCTCCCGCGGCGGCCCCCGCGCCCGCGCCGGCTGTCGCGCAGGCCCCGGC
>CAYMCD010000142.1:0-6911 GCA_964388845.1 uncultured Verrucomicrobiota bacterium | reverse complement strand
CGCCCTCGCGCGCGCCGTCGCGGACGGCGATCCGCGCGCGCTGGCCGCCCGGTCCGGACGCCTCATCCGCCACGCGCAACTGCGGCGCGCCATCCGCGCCCGCGCCCGGGACGACGTGCGCCGCGGACTGACAGCCTACTGGCGGGGCGCGCCCGGCGACCGGTTCTACGACGCCTACCCCGAACGCTTCGAGCGGTGGTTCCTCAAACACCATTACCCGCTGGTCGCCGCCCTGTGCGCGGAGGCCGGGCGCGGCGATTATGCGAGGCTGTTCGAAATCGGATGCGGAAACGGGCGCGTCCTGGCGCACCTCGCCGAACGCCTGCCGGACATCGCGCACTTCACCGGGCTCGACGTGAATCCTTCCATCATCGAGCGGAACCGCGCGGCCTACGCCGCCCGGCCGCGGCTCGCCTTCGTTTGCGCGGACGCCGCGGAGTGGCTGCCCGCGCACGCGCGGCCGGGCGCCATCCTGCTGGCCTATGGCGGCGTGCTCGAGTATTTCGCGCCGAACGAACTCCAGCGCCTGTTCCGGCTGTGGGCGGAGCGGTTCGCCCCCTCCGCCATCGCCCTCGTGGAACCGCTCGATCCCGCGTTCGACGCGGAGCACGAAACACAATCGCGCGCGGGCGGCCTCGAAGGCTCCTTCTCCCACCCGTACCGCGCATACCTCGAAGCGGCCGGCTTCACGATCCGCTTCGAACGGGAGGTCCGGATCGAACACCGGTGGCTGATGCTCCTGGCCGCGCGTGCGGCGCCGGGTCAGCCGTAGTAGTTCTCCTCCTTCACCAGCGCCGGGGGCAGCTCGGTCACGAAACGCGACGGCGAAAAGTACTGCACGTCGCCGTCGCGCGCCCGGCGCAACGCGGGGACGCAGAGGAACAATTCGTCCTTCGCGCGCGTCGTCGCGACGTAGAACAGGCGCCGCTCCTCCGAATCGCCGTCGCCGTCGTTCATCGAGCGGCCCGACGGGAACATGCCGTCGGCCAGCCACAGCACGAAGACCGAGGGCCACTCGAGGCCCTTCGCCTGGTGGATCGTGCTCAACCGCACCGCCTCGGCATGCGCCGCGTGCGGATCGTCAACCTCCGTGTCCAGGTTCGTCAACAGCGCCATCTCGCCCAGAAAATCGGCCGTGGTTTCAAATCGCGACGTGAACAGCGCCAGTTCCTCGAGGTCCTCCTTGCGGCGCGGATAATTGTCGAACGTCTCGACGGCGTACTGGTCGTAAAACGCGGCGACGAAGCGCTCGATCAGCGTCGCGGGGTCGCCGTCCAGCGCGGCGAAGACGTCCTCGAGATCCTCCCACGGCGCGCGGGAGGCGGCGGGCAGCAGCGCCCCCAGTTTTTCGCGCGCCGCCGGATCGCGCAGGTCGAAACGGCCGCCCAGCGCCTCCCACGCCCGCGCCGAGGTCTTCTTCCCCATTTTCGGGAACAATTGCAGCAGGCGCGCGAAGGACAACGCGTCGCCCGGGTTCGCGAGCAGGCGCAGGAGCGCGCAGGCGTCCTTGATGTGGGCCTGCTCGAAGAACCGCATGCCGGAGGTGATCAGGAACGGCATGCGCTCGCGCGCGAGCAGCAGCTGCAATTCGAGCGCGTGGTAGTGCGCGCGGTAGAGCACGACGATGCCGTTCAAGCTGCGGCCGGACGCGCGCAGGCGGCGGATGCGGTCCACCACGTAAAGCGCCTGCTGGTCGCCGTCGCGCAGGCGCGCGACCACCGGGGTCCGCGCGGCCGGGCGCGTGGCGCGCAGGGTTTTCTGGAACTGCTCCGGGTTGCCGGCGATGCAGGAGTTGGCGACGTCGAGGATGCCGGGCACGCTCCGGTAATTGGTTTCAAGTTTGAACACGGCCGCGCCCGGATAGCGCTGCGGGAACGACAGGATGTTCCGGAAATCCGCGCCGCGCCACGAATAGATGCTCTGGAAATCGTCCCCCACGACCAGCAGGTTCCGCCGCTCGCTCGCCAGCAGGTCAATCCAGGACGATTGGATCGCATTCGTGTCCTGGTACTCGTCCACCAGGATGTGCAGGAAGCGTTCGCGATACCGCGCGAGGATGTCCGGGTGCTCGCGGAAGAGGCGCAACCCGTTGGCGAGCAGATCGTCGAAATCCATCGCGTTCATCCCGCGCTTCTGCAGCTCGTAGCGGTCGTGCGCGCGGACTACGTCCGCGATGTCAATTTCGTGCCCGCCGAGGCGATCTTCCGCGATCCGCGCGACCGGGACCTCGCGGCTGGCGGCGAGGCCGAAGACCGACAACAACACGTCGGGCTTCGGGAAATGCTTCGCCGGCAATCCGAGGTCTTCCACGCCCGCCTTCACGAGGGCGCGCGAATCGTCCTGGTCGAGAATCGTGTAGTCGCTTCCGTAGCCCAGCGCCTCCGCGTGGCGGCGCAGCATGCGGTTGGCCATGTGGTGGAACGTGCCGCCCCACAAGCCGCCGACGGACTCCCCGACCAGCGCCCGCGCGCGGTCCAGCATCTCGCGCGCGGCCTTGTTCGTGAAGGTGAGCAGCAGGATCCGCCCGGGATCAATGCCCCGCTCCACCAGCCAGGCGACCCGGTACGTCAGCGTGCGCGTCTTGCCCGTGCCCGCCGCCGCGATCACCAGCACCGGCCCGTCCGGCGCCTGCGCGGCGGCCCGCTGCTCCTCATTCAGATCCCTTTCGAACGCGACGGAGGACATGATGTCAGGCGATCCGTGTGGCGGCGGGCGCCGGCGCGGCGGCGCGTCCGCGGGCCCCGGCGGCGGCGTCGGCGTAGAGGCGGAAATCCACGAAGGAAAACAGATTGTCGAGGTGCTCGAGCGCCGCCAGTTTGCGCGGGTCAATGTCGTTCCGCGCCGCGGCGTCGCAGAGGAAGTGGAAACGGGCGAGCTGGTCGCGAACGCGCCGGTTCGCGTAGTCCACCGCGGTGCCGCATTTGATGATGAAGGGCCAGTCGGAGGACTGGGCGAGCAGCAGGGACCGCGCCGCCTGATTGAGCACGCGCTCCGTCATCGAGGACGGCGGCGCGGCGCGGAAGTGCGTCGCGAGCCCGGTCATCCGGCGCGCGGCGCGGTGCAGTTCGGGATAGATCCACTCGTTGCAGCCGCTCAGCCAGCATTCGTTGTAGCCCTGCCAGCCCCAACTCGAGGCGGACGGCGTCGAGCGCTGGAGGACGGGGTGCCGGTCGAGGTATTCGCCGGGCGTCACGAGCGCGAGCCCGTCCGGGTCGCGGGCGGCCATGCGGAGCAGCGCCTCGATGAACCACGGGCCCTCGAACCACCAGTGGCCGAAGAGTTCGGCGTCGTAGGGCGAGACGACGATCGGCGGTCGGTCCATCCGCTCCGCTCGCTGCGCGACCTGCCGGCGCCGGCACGAGAGGAAATGCGCGGCGTGCTCGCCGGCCTTCGCGCGGGCGATCCCGGGCTCGTAGAGCTCCTTGTGGTCGCCGCGCCCGGTGACGCGATGATACTTGATCCCCGTGTGGACGCGCGTCCGCCCGTCGAGAATGTACGGCGCGATGTAGTCGAGGTCGGCGTCGAATCCGAGGTCGCGGTAGAAATCGCGGTAGTGGAAATCGCCCGGATAGCCCTCGTGCGAGCTCCAGACCTGGCGCGACGAATCGGGGTCGCGGCCGAACGCGGCGACGCCGTTGTCGCAGGCAACCGGCGCGAAAAGGCCGTAGTGCGGGCGCACGTTCGCGTGCAGGATGCCGTGGGCGTCCACGAGGAAATACGAAAATCCGTGGGCCGCGAAGACCGTCTCGAGGCCGGGATAGTATGCGCACTCAGGCGCCCAGATGCCGCGCGCGGACCGGCCGAAACAGCGGCGATGGCTCTCGGCCCCGATCGCGACCTGCGCCTCGACCGCGCGCGGATGCGTCTTGAGCAGCGGCAAATAGCCGTGCGTGGCGCACGTGGTGAACAGTTCCACCGCGCCCGCCTCCTGCAGGCGCCGGAACGCCTTCACGAGGTCGCGCCCGCAGCGGGCGTCGTAGAGGCGCTGCGTGTCCTGCAGCCCGTCGCGGTAAAAGCGCGCGAGGGCGTTCGTCCGGGGATCGGCGCCCGTGCGCGCGATCTCCTTGTGGGTCAGCTCGATGAGCCTGTCGAGATGGCGCAGGTACCGGCGCTGCAGCAGATCGTCCCGCAACATCGCGCACAGCGTCGGCGAGAGCGAGAGCGCGAGACGGAACGGGATGCCGTCGGCGAGGAGGCGGTCGCACAGCGCGATCAGCGGCACGTAGCATTCGGTGATCGCCTCAAAGAGCCAGCGCTCCTCGAAGAACTCCTCGTGCTCCGGATGCCGCACATAGGGCAGGTGTCCGTGAAGGACCAGGCTGAGATAACCGCGGGGCATGAAACTTCCTCCGCGCGTCATCCCGGGGGCGGCGGATCCACCGCGAGCAGCGGGAGGACCACCGCGCCATGGGGCAGCGGCTTGCGGATGGAAAACGACCCGTCGGGTTGCAGCGGGACCGGGACGCCGTACAGCGTCAATTGGGCGCCCGGTTTGGCCCGGCCGTGGATGCACAGTTCGACGTTGATCTCCAGCGCGACCTGCGGACGGTGGTCGGCGTAGCTCGTCAGCCTGACGTATTGATCGAGCGCCATGCGTTCCGGTTCCGGCGGCGCGGCAGCCGGCGCGGGTCCCGGCGGCGGCGCGTCGCACCCCGCGGCGGGCACGGCTGCCGGCGCCGCACCGGAGGTGTCCGGCACATGCCGGGACAGTTCCTCGGCCGTCGGCCAGTGGGCATGGACCTCCTCGCGGCGAGCCGCGTCATCCGGCGTGGAGTGGGGCTGAAGGGCCGCGGAGGGCGCCGGGCCTTCAGCCGGCGCGCCCGCGGGATGGAACTCCGCACCACCCGCCCGCGGCGCGGGCGGGACGGGCGGCGGATCCGGGTCAACCGCCCGGCCCGCCTCCGCTTCGGATCCCGCGAGGCCGGTCAGATCGAGCTCGCGCCCGTCGGGGCGGCCGACATCAACGGCGCGGGTGTGATAGGTGTCCGACTCGGAGGCGCGCGGCGTCGAGACCGGATTCGAGCGGGCCATCGGCAGGAACGCGCCGGCGTTGGGGCGCAGACCCAATTCGGCCAGATACGCGCGCCCGGCCTTCCAGAGGTCAATATACCAGTGCCCCTGCAGGCCCTGGACCTGGATGTCGAAATAGGAAAGTGAATTGACCCCGTCAAAATCCCGATCGGTGACGTCGTGGATGCGCAGCAGCATGGCCGGCGCATCCCCACCCGCGCGGGAGACGGCCGCCCGGTAGTCGTCCACGTCAACATTCCAGTACGCATGCGCGCGGTGCGGGCTGACATCCAGCAGCACGACCTCGGTGCCGAGGCGCGGCGGCGGATACAGGGCCGAGATCTCCTGCGCATGGCGCCGCAACTCCCCGGCGGTAAAGCCGGGGCCCGCGGCGGCATCCGGGGCGCTGGGCCCGGGCTCAGGCTCGCTTGGATTGGTTGGATCGGACATGGGAAGTTGAATGCGTACGGCGATGAATGGCCGAAAGTCTAGACGCTGCGTCGGGCCAAGTAAAATTGTTTTGCGTCGCCCGGCGCCCGCAGGCCCCTCATGCGAGCAACGCCTCGGCCTTCGCCAGCCAACCGAGCGTGTCGTCGAGCCCGTCGTGGGCGCGCTGCACCCACGCCTCGCCCCAGAAGAAGTGGCAACTGGTCTCCGCGCGGAGCAGCCGCCACAGGGCCTCGTCCAGCGCGCGCCAGGCCTCGGGCGCCGCGCGGCGCTCGCCGGCGCGCCACCGCGCGTCGTGCACCCGCTTGCTGATCTGCCCCAGCCGCGCCCACGCATCGCGCTGCGGCTGCGAACCGGTCCACTGGACAAACCCGACCCCGTTATGAAAACCGGTGTTCCACGCGCCGGTGCGCACGATCACCTGCCCGTGCGCGCCGTGCGTGTCGAGATAGTCGTGGATGAACGCCGGGCGCACGTTCGTTTCGCCGCGGCGCGCCCGATGCAGGAAGGGATGGTAGAACGCGCCCCAGAAATTTGATTCCCATCGCACGTTGCGGAACCAGCCGCCGTTGTCGCCGTCGGTCACCGTGCACACCAGCGGCTCGAAATCGCACCCCTTGCAGCGCTCGTTCAATTCGCGCAGGAACCAGCCGGTTTCCATTCCGCCCTCCTGCGCGATGGACAGGTCGCGATCCCGGGGGATCACGACGATTTCCGCATCGCCGAACCGCGCGATATGCGGGCGGTAGCGGAGTTCCTCCCACCGCATCGGCGTCATCGGCACGATATGTTCGCTGTCCACGATAACGTAGCGATAGCCCGCCTCGGCGAGCTGCGGGATCAGCTCCATGCAGAATCCGCACTCCGGCGGCCAGAATCCGTGGAAGTTCCCGCGACCGAAGCGGTGCCGCCCGATGCCGATCCAGCGCTGGATGTGTTCGCGCCGGTCCGCCGCCGGGATCAGCGGCAGGACCGGGTGGTAGTAGCCCGTGCCGAGCAGGTCGAGGGCGGGATTCCGCCAGTTCCACAACACGTCGCCGCATTTCACGACGCCGTACACGCGCGCTTGGAAGTCGGCGTTCGAGAGCGCTTCCAGCAACGATCCCGATGCCGCGAGGTGAACGCGCGCGACGTCTTCCCACCCCCACACCGCGCGCGGGATGCGATCGTAGGCGAAGAGACATTCCTTCGCGTGCCACCGCTCCTGCTCGACCGGGTCGCGGAGCATCGCATCGAGGTTCCCCCACGGCTGGTGGAGGTTCAGGACCAGGGCGTGATGAATGGCGGCGGGCATGACGTCCTTGTCAATCTTCCTTCAAAACAACCAAATCGCTATCGGGATCTAAATCGCTATCGGGTTCGAGTTGGGGATCCTGACACTCCGACACTTCCGCGGTCATCTAAACACAGCGTCATAAGTAATTGCGCATACTGGGTTGTTTGACTATGCTGTC
>CAYMCD010000141.1:0-7095 GCA_964388845.1 uncultured Verrucomicrobiota bacterium | reverse complement strand
GCGGCCTGCTGCGCGCGGCCGTGGGGCTCGACCGCGGGGAAATCAACCGCGCGGACGGCGGAGCGGCGCTGCGCGCGCAGGTCGGCGCGCGCCTCGTCGTCGCGATCGGCGAGACCGGACTCGATTATCACCACGGCCCCGACACGCGCGACGCGCAGCGCAGGCTGTTCGAGCGGATGCTGGCCCTCGCGGCGGAGGCACGCAAGCCGGTGGTGATCCACAGCCGGGAGGCGGACGACGACACGCTCGCGCTGTTGCGCGCGCATGCCGCGCGGCCTGGCGTGGACGCCGCCCGGCTGGGTGTGCTGCATTGCTTCACCGGCACGGAGACCTTCGCGCGCCGGCTGCTGGACCTCGGCTGCTACATCAGCTTCAGCGGAATCGTCACCTTCAAAAACGCCGCGGACCTGCGCGCGGTCGCCCGGTCGGTCCCGCTGGACCGGCTGCTGGTGGAGACCGACGCCCCGTACCTGGCGCCCGTGCCGCACCGCGGGAAGCGCAACGAACCGGCCTGGGTCGTCCCCGTCGCCGAGGCGCTTGCGTTGGAGCGCGGCCTTCCATTACAAGCTCTGCAGGACGCGGCGTGGGCCAACGCGACGCGCCTTTTCCAGTGGACCAACGAGGAACTCCCATGAGCGAACCGGAAATGCGCTATGCGATCGGCATTGATTTCGGCGGAACCTCCGTGAAACTTGCGCTCGTCAACGAGCGCGGCCAGATCAAGGCCCGCCGCAAATTCAGCACGAAGGACGCGCCCGACCGGGAGGGCTGGCTGGAGCGCGTGCGCGGCGAGGTCAGCGATATCCTCGCGAAGGAGGGGGCGGGCCGGCAGGTGGTCGGCGCCGGCGTCGGCGTGCCGGGTTTCGTTGACTACGAGCGCGGGTTCATCCACGACCTCACCAACGTGCCCGGCTGGACCGGCGTCCCGCTCGGCGCCGCGTTGGAGGACCGGCTTTCCCTGCGCGCGCGCATAGACAACGACGTGAACGCAATGGCGCTCGGCGAATGCACGTACGGCGCGGGCCGCGCCTACCAGCACGCCGTGTTCGTGACGCTGGGCACGGGCGTGGGGGGCGGCCTGTTGCTGCACAACAAACTCTACCGCGGCGCGCATTCGATGGCCGGCGAGATCGGTCACGTCTCGATTGACATGAAGGGCGTGCACACCCCGACCGGCTTCGGCGGCGTGGAGCAGTATGTCGGAAACCGCCGCATCGTGGAACGGATGGAGCGCGAAATGGACGCGGGGCGCGCGACGATCCTGCTGGACCTGGTCAAGGGGGACCGCAAGCTGCTTTCGCCCAAGATCCTGAAGGACGCCGCGGACCAGGGCGACGCGCTGGCCCTGGAGATTCTCGATTTCGTGACGGATTGCCTGGCGACGGCCTTCGCCTCGATCACTTACATCCTCCAGCCCCAGGCCTTCATCGTCGGCGGCGGTGTCGCGGAGGACGCCGGGTTGCTCTTCCGCCTGCTCCGGAAGAATGTCGAAAAGCGGCTCAGCCCCCACTTCTTCAAGACGCTGGAAATCAAGCCCGCGGAACTCGGCAGCGATGCCGGCGTGATCGGCTGCGCGACGCTGGTCCTCCTGGATTGAGCGGCCGGCGGCCCGCGCCGCGCCGCCGGTCCGACGCGCATTGACCCCCGCGGCGGCCTCGTCTACGCTGCGCAGCCAATCCCATCGAGAGAGGTGCCCGTTGACTGCGACCTGGATCCCGCTGCTGCCGCTGGCCGACTTCCTCTACGCCTTCCGGGAAAGCAATTTCCTGTCCGGCAAACTTATCATCTTCATCCTCGTCGGGTTCTCCGTCCTCGCGTGGACGGTCATGATTTCGAAGGGACTCGAATTGAGGCGCGCCCAACTCGCCGCGCGGCAGTTCATCGGCCAGTACCGGCGCGAGCAACACCCGCTCGCGCTGTATCTGCGCAAGCCGCGCATGCCCTATAGCCCGCTCCTGAAGATCTATGAAAGCGCCTGCGCGACCGTCGGCGTTGAGTTCGAGGCGCGCGGGACGGAGCAGGACTTGTTCGCGAAGGGCACGGACACGCCGATCCAGCTCACCCCGATGCAGCTCGGGGCGGTCCGCAACGCGGCCGAGCGCCAGGGCAACGACCAGGTGATGCTGCTCGAATCCAAGATGGGCCTGCTCTCCACCGCGGTGAGTGTCAGCCCGCTCATGGGATTGCTCGGCACCGTCTGGGGCGTGCTGGACTCCTTCTCCCAGATGGCCCTCCAGGGCGCCGCCAACCTCTCCGCCGTGGCGCCTGGCATCGCCAGCGCCCTGCTGACCACCGTGGTCGGGCTGTTTGTCGCGATTCCCTCCTCGGTCGGCTACAATTCGCTGGCCGGCCGCATCCGCGAGCTCACCGTGCAGATGGACAACTTCAGCGACGAGCTGCTCGCCGAACTGCAGCGCCACTACGTCCGCGATTAAGCCGCCCATGGCGCGACGCACCTCCATCAAGCCGCTGCGCGAAATCAGCGAGATCAACATGACCCCGTTGATTGACCTGACCTTCCTGCTGTTGATCACCTTCATCATCACCATGCCGTTGCTCGAGCAGGGCATCCCGATCAATCTGCCGAAAGGCAAGGCGCGCGACATGGACCAGACGAAATCGCGCGTCATCACCGTGGACGCCGAGGGCCGGCTCTACCTCGACAGCCTCTCGATCGGCATCCAGCAGCTCGGGGACGAGATGAAGGCCCTGGCCGGCGCGGAGCCGGATGTCACGATCATGGTGCGGGCGGATGAGAAACTGGCATACGGGAAAGTTGTCGAGGTCATGCGGGTGTTGAGCGACGCCCAGGTCACCCGCCTCGCGCTCGTCACGACCCCGGACGCCAAGCCGGGGCGATGAACGAACAGACGTTCAGGCGAAACCTTGCCGTCAGCGCGTCGGTCCATTTCCTCGTCGTGCTGCTGTTCATCCTCGTGCCCTGGATCGGCCGACTGCTGCATCCCAGCAAGAAACCGGAGATGATTACACTGATTGACCTGCTGGCCCTTCCGCCGCCGCCGCCGCCCGCGCCGCCGCCCCCGAAGCCGGACGAGCCGCGGCCCGTCCCCGTCCCGGAACGGCCGGCGGACAAGGCCCGGCCCGAACCGCCGAAAATCAAAGTCAACACGAACAAGATCGTGCGGAAGATCGAAAAGACGCCCAAATCCGCCCCGAACCAGCCCAAGCTGACGCAGGAACAGATCCGGAAGCTGCTCGAAGCCAACATCAAATTTTCACCCGCCGGCGCGTCGGCCGGCGCGAATTTCAGCGACCTGTCGCTCTATTACGCGACCGTCCGCGACAGCATGTACGGCGCGTGGAACCAGCCGGGCACGGCGGCCCTGGGGCTCCGCGCGGAGGTCACCATCCGCGTCCAGAAAAATGGCGCGATAAGTTCGCGCAAACTCACCCGCTCGTCGGGCAGTTCGCAGATGGACAACTCCGTGATGAGCGCGGTCAACAGCGCCGCGCGCCTCCGGCCGCTGCCCGCCGAGGTCCGCGATCCGCACCTCGATATCACGATCGAGTTCGTGGTCGGGGACCGCCCCTGACCCCAATGCGGCCATTGCTGTGCCGGTGGCCATCCCCGGTTTTGTACCGGCTGCGTCTCGCCGAACCGCCGCGAAGGCGAGCCGTCGCGGCTTGTTCGGATCAGCGTGGCGAGGGCGCTCCCCGGAGGTCAGGTTATAACATTTAGAAATGCTCCAACGGCCCAGTAGCCAAACGAAACTCCTTCACCACCGCAAAAGGCCGTTGGGTTCGTTCTGCTTCGCAGAATCGGTCTCGGTCTCGGGATTGGCCCCGAAAATGCGGATGACTCGGACCCCACTCCTTCACCAACGGCACGAGGCCGTGGTGGTCGTTTCACTCGCTGATGCCGCGCGCCTTGCCGGCGGTATAGGGCCAAGCATTTCCGAATTTCCATTTATCGTGACGGACCGGGCGGAAGTGGTATACATCATACCTATGAGCTATCTACATTCCTCCAAACAGAAGCAGATCGCCGGTGGATTTCTTTCCGTGAAATGGGTGCACCATCCGGACCTGTGCCGCCCGTATCTGGAGCGAGCGGCGAAGGCCGGATATCGCTGCTGGTTCTGCGTCGTGCGGCATATGAAACTCAACCTCACCGACGAGGCGGTCCGGACCGCGATCGCGCGCGTTGTGGACATCGCGCACGAGCTGGGGCTCAAGTTCCTCCTGGACACGGACCCGACCCACTTCGCGGAAGACGTCGTTTCACGCGATCCGTCCGCCGCGTTGTGGGTGATCACGCCCGTGACGGCGGATGTGTACAACGGCCGGTTTGAGGTGTTTGTGCCGGCGGCGCGGGGCGCGCGGCAGGGGGACGTGGTGGAGGTGACCGGGGCGTTCGCCCTGGGCGGGAAGAAGGGATTCACGGACCTCAAGGCGAAGCTCGAGGTGGAATGGGAACACATCCTCCGCCCGCTTCCGGGCTATCGCATGGTCGGCCGGTTGCCGGAGGATTTTCGCGGCCGGGTGAAGTTGTACGTCACGGTTTCGGACAACTCGAAAATTGATCACTGCTCCCGGGCGTACTACGCGTTTCAGGCCGAGCTGCTGGAGCTATTCCGCGGCGTGCCGCTGGACGGCATCACCTGGGACGAGCCGGGCAAGGGGCACGGCGACATGACCCGCTTCCGCGCCGGCGCCGAGTTCTTCCGCCTCTTCCGGAAAACCAACGGGTACGACCTGCGCGAGAAGGTCATCTACCTGGACGAGTTCGACGACACGCCGGAGGCGGCGAAGGTGCGCTGCGACTACTACCGTACGCTGCAGGACATGCACGTGGACGTGCAGCGCGTTAATTTCACCCAGGCGAAGGAAATCTTTGGCGACCAGATCGTGCTGGGCACGCATCCCACCTGGTCCGGCCTGCCCTGCGACCTGGCCGCCGGCGTCTTCGATCACTTCCGCATGAGCCATATCCTCACCGAGGCCTGGAGCGACGGCGGCTTCAACTACGAGCGCAAGATGCACCTCATGCCGTTTGTGCTGGCGGACAGCATCAAGAAGGGATTCGGGCGTCGGAATTCCTACTTCAACGACTGGGCCACCCAGTCCAACCACAGCTACTACCGGCTCATGAACCGGCTGAAGACGCTGTATCACATCAACACGTTTTCCCACGTGTACTCCGACTTCACGGAGGAGCTCGCCGGCATGAACCTGGAGCCGTTCCGTACGTTCGCGGATAACGATGTGTCGCTCATGGACCGCGTGGACGCCATGATCGGCGAGCGCACCAGCGAGGCGCCGTTCGCGATCTGGTACGGCTGGGAAGGTTACGCGGCCATGAACAAGGCGTTCGCGCGCGCGGTCTACACCTTCTTCGAGAATTCGTCCCTCATGTTCAACGATGCCTCGGTGTGGGCGGATTATGTGAGCAGTGAATTGCTCGCCGAGGGCAAGATGGAAAACGGCAAGCTGCGCACCGCGGGCGGCCTCTACACCGCGCTGGTGATGCCCTATGCCCGCGTGTTGCCGGCCGGATTGTGGGCGAAGCTGCTCGCGTTCAACAAAAAGGGGTTGAAGCTCGTGTTCGTGGGACCCGAACCGGCCTTCGCGGCGGACGGCGCGGGTATAGACTTCGCCGCCGCGGCGGGTTTCCGTTCCTTCGGCCCTGCCTCCTACCTGCAGGCCGCGGCCGCGCGGCGCTTTACCGTGGCCCCCGGCGCATGGGAGCCCGCCTTCCTCGACGTGACGCCCGAGGTGGAAATCTTCAACAAGAAGTCGGAGCGCATCGTCAATCACTTCGGCGAACTGCTGGCGCTGCACAGCGGCGGAGGCCTCTACTGGATGCCCGGAATGGATCCACGCGAAGATTTGACGGGCCTGCTCCGGCCGTGGAACACGAGTCCGCTGCAGACAATCGGCAACTGTTCCGCGCGGCTGTTCGGAACGGCATCGGACGCGGTGGTCGTGCTCGCGCCGCGCGAAGGCGTCCCGGGCTGGGGTCTGGCGCCGGCGTGCATGGAGGACCTGGGCACCCTGCAGCCCGAAGCCAAGATCCAACCGTTCACGGCCATCCTGCGCCTGGCGGGAAAAACCTTCGAAGTCAGCGGTTGCGAATGGGCCGTGCTGAAGATCAAGGACGGCAAGGTGCGGGGCGTCATATCGGAAGGAAAAGATTTCGCCGTCAAATGAACGCCGGCGGAAGAGGTCGCGGAAAAAGGCATCAACGCGCGCCGCGCCCGGGAACGCCGCGCCGAGTCTGACGCCCGCAATCGGCGCGCCCTACCAGCATACACCGTATATGTATGACATCCCGCCGCGACGCCCCCGTCGCGCTTAAGGCATACGCCCGGCGGGGTCGCCGGGTTTCCAAGACAGCCCAGGCGGGAAGGGTCATGCGGGAAGCACGGCCGGCGCACCGGCGGGGAGACCGGCGGGGTCAGTCCGCACAAGACCGGCGGGGTCAGTCCGCACATTCTTGCAGGATGGCCAATCTGCAAGCAGGCCGGGCGGGGCGGCGGGAGGCCGTAAGGGTTGGCCGTAAGAGGCCGTAAGGGTCAGCCGTAAGGGTCAAGGCCGTAAGGGTCACGGTCAAGGCCGTAAGGGTCACGTCTCCACAAGCGACATATTAAGGATTGCGTGCGGGGGCCTCGTGGGATAGAAGCGGGGTATGGCATGACCCGTACGAGTGGATGTGAGGGGCGGCTGGTACCATGTGACGGCATGAGGGATCGAACGGCGTACGATCTTCGGAACAAAGGGGACCACGAGCATGAAGGAGACGTGACCCTTTGCGCCCCCTTTGCCGAACTGTCGCTTGTGGAGACGTGTCCCATTGCGCCCATTGAGTTTGTGAGGCGAGTATTCTGGTAGCGACTGAAGCTGTAGGGCTGGAGTGGCGTTTAAGAGACTGCCGGTATTAGGCGATGGGTGGATACGGCTCGATCTGGAGATGTGTCGCCCAAGCAAAGCGGTGAACGCCTCGCGATCAGCAACGAACGCGACGCTGCGGCGAATCAAGCGGGCGCTGCAAGTCTGCAAGGACTGACCCCTCGCTCTTGATGAAGGAGACGTGACCCTTTGCGCCCCCTTTGCCGAACTGTCGCTTGTGGAGAC
>CAYMCD010000140.1:0-7101 GCA_964388845.1 uncultured Verrucomicrobiota bacterium | reverse complement strand
CCAGCGCGGCCAGGACCTCATCGAGCGTCACGCTGGTCACGCTGCGCGCCGCGCGGACCAGGGTCACTTCGAGGATCGTGCGCCGGGAGAGGGCGTCTTTCATGCGGGACTGGAGATCCACGAGCACATCGGTGATGTGGGAAATACGCGCGGCATCCGCCATGGCCGCCTGTTCTTTGAAGACGGCCAGCCGGGCGGGTTCAACGGCATCCTCGCGCCCCATGGAACCCGAGTAGGAAACCAGCATGAGGTCGCGGAAATAGTCCAGCAATTCGAGGGTTAACCGGAGCAGATCCTTTCCGGCGGCATCCAATTCGCCGATCTGGCGCAAGACGGCCGGCACGTCGCCGCCGAGGATCGCCGTCGCGATGGACTGAAGCGTCCGCCAGGAAACGAGGCCGAAGACCGACAGGACGTCGGCTTCGGTGATGGTCTCACCGCAAAACGCCATCAACTGGTCCAGCGCGGACTCCGCGTCGCGCAGGCCGCCTTCGGCGCCCCGCGCGATGGCCAGGGCGGCATCGCCCCGCAGTTCCACCTTTTCCTTGCGCGCGATCGCGTCGAGTTGTTCGACGATCGCGGCCGTGGGGATGCGCCGCAAATCGAATCGCTGGCAACGCGAAAGGATCGTCGCCGGGATTTTCTGCGGCTCCGTCGTCGCGAAGACGAAGCGGACATGGGCCGGCGGTTCCTCCAGCGTCTTCAACAGCGCGTTGAAGGACGACTGGGAGAGCATGTGGACCTCGTCTATGACGAAGACCTTGTAGCGCGCGTGGGCGGGCGCGAAATCAATGGTATCAATGATGATTTCGCGGATGCGGTCCACCTGGGTGTTGGAGGCCGCGTCGAATTCGAGCACGTCCAGGCATCGGCCTTCGGCGATTTCCGTGCAGAAAGCGCAACGATTGCACGGTTCGGGGGTGGGGCCTTTTTCGCAGTTGAGCGCCTTGGCGTAAATGCGGGCCAGGGTGGTCTTCCCCACGCCGCGCGGGCCGACGAAGAGGTAGGCCTGGGCCACGCGGCCGGTGCGCAGCGCGTTCGTGATGGCCTGGGTCACATGTTGCTGGGCGACAACATCCGCGAACACCTGCGGCCGGTACTTGCGCGCCAGCACGACATGCCCCTTGTTCTTCTTTTCCGCCACGTTGGCCCTCTTCGATGTTGAAACGACCGTGCACCCGCGTTTGCCGGCGTCCGGCCGATGCCGCTTCCGCCTCACGGCTCCTGCCGGATGGCCACGGCACCCGGAACGCGATGGCTTACCGTTGCTACCTTCCGGTCCTGGCGGGGTTCACCTGCATCCGTCACCGCGGGCCCGGCATTCAACACCGCCCGGCGCTGCGCTCGTCTGCCCGAAACCGTCTGGCGCGGGACTTCGATCCTGCTACAGCGGATTGCAGGTCGCCCGCCGTATGGCGGGGTCAGGGCACCGCTACCGCCCCATCTAGCACGGCCGACGGAACCCTAGCGCGCGGTCCGCGCCAACGCAAGCGCCGCGCGCGCGCCGGGCCACATTCCCGCTTGTTCGCCGCGCGGGCCCATGCGAAATTTTCGCCATGCGCATCCTCCTGGCCAACGACGACGGCATTCACGCGCCTGGCATCCGTTCGCTCCACGACGCGGTGAAGGACCTCGGCGAGGTCCATGTGGTCGCGCCGCACGCGGAACAAAGCGCCGTGGGCCATGCGATCACCCTCTCGAATCCCATCAAGTGCAAACCGGTCGAACGCGACGGCCGCTTCTTCGGCCATGCCGTGGGCGGCACACCCGCGGATTGCGTCAAGCTGGCGGTGTACGGCCTGCTCCCGCAACGGCCCGACATCATTGTCAGCGGCATCAACCTGGGCCCGAACGCGGGCATCAGCGTGATTTATTCGGGGACCGTCTCCGCGGCGACGGAGGGCACCATCCTCGGAATCCCCAGCATGGCGATCTCGCTGGCCACCTTCCAGGACCCGATCTGGGATACGCCCAAGCGGGTCGCGCGCGACCTGGTCCCGAAGCTGGCCGCGCGCGGACTGCCCGCGGAGACGCTGTTGAATGTGAACGTTCCCAATCTCCCTTTCGAGCAGATCAAGGGCTATCGCGTCACCACGATGGGCCGGTCCCGGTTTGTAGAGATTTTCCACAGACGGACGGACCCGCGGAACAACGTGTATTACTGGATGGACGGCGAGATGGAATTGATGGGCGACGGCGAAGGCACGGACATCGCGGCCATCGAGGCCGGCTACGTCTCCCTCACACCGATCTGGTTTGATCTGACCCACCACAAGGCCATGGCCGACTTCCGAAAGACCTGGCAGGAATAGAGGTCGTCACCGGCCTCACCGATCTCGCGCGCCGCCGTGTCCCGCCAAGGCCTCGCGATTGCGGATGGGATGGGGCGCGGCCTGAATGCCGACCGGCGAGGCGTGGGCGCCTCGCCCCACACGCGGGGGCGCGTGTGCTCCCCGGACATTTTCAAGAAATCAATGTGACTCGGGAGACTGGCGTGTTTCGTAATTTGAATTTTCGATACTGATTTCGAGAATGAGGTTCCAAATTCGCGTGCATTCGCGGTGTCATCCCATTTCGCCTTGATCATCGGTGTCTATTCGGTAGGGCGCGGCATCCTTGACGCGCCGTGACTCGGCGGGTCCAGAGGCCCCGCCCTACCGAGGACTCTTGTCGAGGCGGAGGCCGATCCCGAGGCCGAGACCGATTTCGAGGATGAGGTTCCAAATTCGCGTGCATTCGCGGTGTCATCCCATTTCGCCTTGATCATCGGTGTCTATTCGGTAGGGCGCGGCATCCTTGACGCGCCGTGACTCGGCGGGTCCAGAGGCCCCGCCCTACCGAGGACTCTTGTCGAGGCGGAGACCGATTTCGAGGGCGAGGACGTGGACTAGTCCGCGCCAATAAACGGAACAGCCGCCCGCATAATGCGGACGGCTGTTCAACGGTCAAGAGCGGATCGGGCTCAATAGCCGCCGCGGTCACCGCGATAGCCGCCGCGGTCGCCTCGGTCTCCGCGGTCGCCGCGGAAGCCGCCCCGCCCACCACCGCCACCACCACCGCCACCGCCACCGCCGCCGCCCTCGCCGCCGCCCCAATCACGCCGCTCGCGGCGCGGGCGGTCCTCGCGGGCCTGGGCTTCGTTCACGCGGATGCTCCGCCCTTTCAAATCCTTTTCGTTAAGCGCCGCAATGGCGGCGAGCGCCTCTTCGCGGTTAGGCATCTCGACGAAGCCGAATCCACGGGACTTGCCCGTGAATTTATCAAGGATCACGCTCGCGGAACTGACCATCCCATGGGCCTCGAAAGCGGTCCTGAGGTCCGTATCCGTAGCACTGTAGGGGAGATTTCCAACGAATATGTTCACGACCTGCTCTACCTCTCGCTCTTTTAATGTCGCTTATCGTTGCTGATCACCCGTTGGGCAGCGACGGTTAACCCCCGCGTGACGGAGATATTCGTAGAAAATCACCCTTCGTTAATCAACAGAAAATGGGCGCATCGCGCCGGGCGCCGCCAACCCGCCAGGACCCGGCCGGGCGGGGGTTGGGCGAAGCGGAATTTGCCGTGGCCGTTGGGCCGAAACAGGACTCTCAAGGCCCGCCTGGGCGGGCGTATTTCCTGCGCCCTTCCTCGACGGCGGCGCGAATGGCATCCAACCAGGGGGATCCGCGGAGGCTCGACTCCGCCGCAGCCAGAATCCGCTCCCAATTGGCCAGATTCGAGTCATTTTCAAGATCGAGGCCCCGCACGCGCGCTTCATCAATCGGCGCGCCGAACGACATCGTTTCCTCGATGCCGAGCACCTTGTAGATTATGCGCACGTAAAGGCACTTGTAACACAATCCACAATTGCCGGCGGGGCGCGGCCAGGCCCAGCAAACCCGCATGCCGGCGAGGGCCTCCGGCCAGTCCTTCAACCCGGCGATCTTGCCCATGCGGTCGAATGAGGCTCCGTCGTGGAGCAAGCCCATGTTGCCGCCGCCCAGCAGCGGATCCGTCAGCGAGGTCGAACCCCACGGCGTCTTGACGTTGTCGCACACGAAGGTGGACGCGATCAACCCGAGATCGAATTTGCGCTGGAAGAGCAACAGGAGCGAGGCGACTGCCGGGCCATGCTGCGTCAATCCCCACCGGAGGCCGAACGCCCCAGCCGTCTCCATGGCGTTTGTCCGCACCGTGAAGAGGGAGATACCGCGGGTGGACAGGACCGACCGGCAATTTTCGGCGTGTTGCCTGAAGTACTCGTCCCCATTAAGTGGAACGTCAAAGCCTTGGGCAAGAACGCCCCATTTCAACCGCGAGGCGCCGAGTTCCGGGGCGCTCCACTTGAGCGCGGAGAACAGGCTGTCCGTCCCGCCCGAGAAGGCCAGCAGCGGGCGCGCGTGGCGCGGAGGCCGGCGCGGGCGCGCGATGCGATCCGCGGCGACTGGGATCTCGCGCAGCGCCCCAGGAAACCAGCGCGCGAAAATCCGCTGAAATTCCACAAGGTGCGCGAGCAGGCGGTCAGTGACCGCCCCGTGCACACGCACCGGGAAACCCCACGTCATGAGCGGCAGGATCAGGGCGACCAGGAACGGATCCGCCAGCCGCGTCGCCCACCCGGCATGCCCGCGCGGGACCTCGAAAAAAAGCGTGTGCGAATGGCCCGGCGGGCCGGCCAGATGCCCCTCCAGTCGAAGCGCCCCGCCCGGAAGCCGTTTCCGGTGAACGCGCAGATGAACGAGTCGCGCCGTATCCGTATCCGTGGACATGAGGGGTGGCAACCTATCGGAAGTAGCGACCCGATGGCAAGCGGGCACCGGCGAACATTTAGCCACTGGAGGCTTGGCGTTTCCCGCGGGCTTGTGCTACCAGCCGTGCATGACTCGATTCGATCTCCATCGCCTGCTCCGCGAGGTGTTCGATCCCGCGCCCGGCGAATCGGTCCTCGTGATGACGGACCGGCCGCGCGATGGGATGCCCGACACGCCCGATTGGGCCGATCGCCGGGAGATGGCCGCCGAGTGGCGCGCGGCGTTTGCCGCGCTCGGCGCGGCCCCCCTCCCCCTGCTCATCATACCCGCCAGCGCGGGCAACAATGCGGACCTGCCCGACATCGGGGCACAGGCCGGCGTTCCCGTGCGCGTCACCGACGCGATCGCCGCCGCCACGCTGGTCGTCGCGATGACGAACAACTCCGCGACGGCGCCGCTTTCCGCTTATGTGCGGAATCGCGCCGACCTGCGGGCCGCCAGCATGCCCGGCGTCCTGCGCCGGATGGAGCGGACAGCCCTCGCGGCGGATTACCGGGCGGTCGCCCGCCTCGCCCAACGGCTGGCCGGGATCCTTGACCGCGCCGAGTCGGCCACGGTTGTGTTCGACACGGGCCACACATGCCGGTTCGATCTCCGCTTCCGGAGCGGCCATGCGGACGACGGCGTCTGCACGCGGAACAAGGAGGGGGTCCGCCTGATTAACCTGCCGGGCGGGGAGGCGTTCATCGTTCCCTACGAGGGTGAGCGTCCCGGCGAACCCAGTCGCACCGAGGGCGAAATACCCGTCGAATGGAAAGGCGAGCGCGCGATCCTCACCATCCGCGCCAACCGCATCGAGACGATTCGCGGCGGGGCCTACGCGGACCGGCTGCGCGCGCATTTCGACGTGGATCCGGCGCGCCGCAACGTCGCTGAACTCGGACTCGGTTGCAACGATGCGGCCGTGGTCCTCGGCTGCGTGCTGGAGGACGAAAAGGCCGGTTTCCACTGGGCCTACGGCCGCAGCGAGCACCTCGGCGGGGTCACCGGACCCGGCGCCTTCGGGGACGCGGGCCACGTCATCCACCAGGATATCGTGTACGCCAGGGGCTGCCCCATCGGCATCCGCGCCCTCACCGCCGCCTATCGGGACGGCGCGCGCGAAACCATTCTCCGCGACGGCGCCTACGCGCTGTAGCGCCGGGCCATGTCCACGAGCGTGATCTGTTTGATCCTGCCGGCGTTGCCGGCCTGGCCGAAGGCGACCATGCGGTCCACGCAGACCTTTTTCATCGCATCGCGCGCGGGCTTCATATAGTCGCGCGGATCGAATTTTTCCGGCGCTTCGGCGAACACCTTGCGGATGGCGCCGGTGATGGCAAGTCGGTTGTCGGTGTCCACGTTGATCTTGCGGACGCCGTGCTTGATGCCGAGCTGGATTTCCTCGACTGGAACGCCCCAGGTGGGTTTCAGCTTCCCGCCGTATTTGTTGATGATGTCCTGCAGGTACTGCTCCACCGACGAGCTGCCGTGCATGACAATATGCGTGTTCGGCAGTTTCGCGTGGATTTTCTTGATCGTATCCATCGAGAGGACGGCGCCGTCCGGCTTGCGGGTGAACTTGTAGGCCCCGTGGCTGGTGCCGATCGCGACCGCCAGGGCGTCCACGCCCGTGCCGGCGACGAAGCGAACCGCCTCGTCGGGATCGGTGACGAGCTGCGAGTGATCGAGTTTGCCCTCCGCGCCGTGGCCGTCCTCCTTCTCGCCCATGCCGGACTCGAGTGAACCGAGCACGCCGAGCTCGCCTTCGACCGATACGCCCGCCTTGTGGGCCAACTCGACGACGGCCCTGGTGACGCCGACGTTGTAATCGTAGTCGCCGGGGGTCTTGCCGTCTTCCTTGAGCGAGCCGTCCATCATGACGGAGGTGAAGCCGTTCTCGATGGCGCTCTTGCAGGTGGCGACGCTGTTGCCGTGGTCGAGGTGCATGGCGACCGGGATATTCGGGTAGAGCTCCGAAGCGGCCAGCATGAGGTGGCGCAGGTAATTGTCCTGCGAGTAGGCGCGGGCCCCGCGGGAGGCCTGGATGATGACCGGGGAGTTGGTCTCCTTCGCGGCCTCCATGATCGCCTGGATCTGCTCCATGTTGTTGACGTTGAAGGCGGCGAGGCCATAGTTATTTTCCGCCGCGTGGTCCAGCAAGACGCGCATGGGTACGAGTGCCATTTCCGTTCTCCGTTTGGGTGAAATATTCCGTGCTGGTATAGGCCCGGCGCGGCGAGGGGTCAAGGCCAACCCGCATCGGGAAAACCCCGGGGGTGCATGACTGATTTCTGACTATTGAGCGAAAAGGCTGGTCTTTTCTTGC
>CAYMCD010000139.1:5812-7103 GCA_964388845.1 uncultured Verrucomicrobiota bacterium | reverse complement strand
CGACCGCGTCGCGCTTGGCCATACGCCCGGCGGGGTCGCCGGGTCTCCATGTCCATGGAATTATATGTTGGAGCCGCGACGACCACGTCGCGCTGACGAAGAAGAAGTTGGAGCCGCGACGACCGCGTCGCGCTTGGCCATACGCCCGGCGGGGTCGCCGGGTCTCCATGTTCAGGAATTATATGTTGGAGCCGCGACGACCGCGTCGCCCAGCGCCTGGCGGAGGTCTTCGATCAAGTCGTCGCCGTCTTCGATCCCGGCGGAGAGCCGGATCAGGCCGTCGGTGATGCCGCACGCGCGGCGCTCTTCCGGCGACAGGCCGCGGTGCGACGTGCGGGCGGGGATGCAGACGAGGGACTCGACCCCGCCCAGGCTGAGCGCGGGCGTGACAATGCGCAGCCGCGCGAGCAGATCGTCCGCGCGCGCGGCGTCGCGCAGTTCGAACGACACCATGCCGCCGAATCCGCGCATCTGCCGGACCGCCAGCGCGTGGTCGGGATGGCTCTCCAGCCCGGGATAATGGACGCGCGCGACGGCGGGGTGCGCGGCCAGGAACCGGGCCGCGCGCAGGCCGTTTTCGTTGTGTCGGGCCATGCGCAGGGCCAGCGTCTTGATGCCGCGCTCGACCGTCGCGCAGGTGTGCGCGTCGAGCATGCCGCCGGTCGCCACCGCCGCCTCGCGCACGCGGCGGATCGTCTCCTCCGACGCGACGACCGCGCCGGCGTTCGCGTCGCTGTGCCCGTTGAGATACTTCGTGGCGCTGTGCACCACCACGTCGAACCCGAAGTCCAGCGGATTCTGGTTGATCGGCGTCGCGAAGGTGTTGTCTATCATCGTCACCGCGCCGGCGCGGCGGCCGCGCTCCGCCACCGCCGCGAGGTCCATGCACCGCAGCAGGGGATTGGTCGGCGATTCGACATAGATCAGGCGCGTGCCCGCCTCCAGGACGGCGTCGAGCCGGCCGGCCGTGTCCACGCGGGACACGCGGATGCCGCGCCGGACGACGCCGTGCTCGATCAACCGCGACGTGCCGCCGTACAGGCCGTTCTGGAACACGGCGTGGTCCCCCGGCGCGAGCAGCGCGTCGAGCGCCGTCGCGATCGCCGCCATGCCCGACCCGAAGACCAGCGCCGCCTCCCCGCGCTCCAGGGCGGCGATCTTGCCGGCCAGCGCCAGCTGGTTGGGCGTGTTGAAGTAGCGCGGATACACGTTGATCCCCGCGTCGTTCGGAAAGGCATAGACGGAGGACGTGTACACCGGCGTGTTGACGCTGCCCGTCGCCGCGTCGGGG
>CAYMCD010000139.1:0-5712 GCA_964388845.1 uncultured Verrucomicrobiota bacterium | reverse complement strand
CGGGGTTGTCAAAAGCGAACGCGCCGCCGCCGCCCGCGCGGAAATCCGGCGCGTCGAATTCGTTCTGCTCATAGCTATGATCTTGCCAGCGGTCGGCCGCCGCGCCATGCTCCCGCGGCGTGGGCGGCGTTGTGAGCCGCGGGTTTCCGGAGGGGCATGCCGTGTCGCGACCGATCACCTTGTTCACCGGCCAATGGGCGGACCTGCCGGCCCGCGCCTGGGGCGACGGCGTGCCCGAGGGCCTCGGCGCCGGGCCGCGGAGGAGATGATGGCGACGGCGCGACGGAGGCCGCGGCGTTCGTCCGCAAACTGGACTTCCAACCCAACCCGGCCGCGTTCGACGCGGCCTTCGCGCGAAGGGATTCGACGCCCCCGGCGTCGTGAACAAGCATGAACCGTAAACTGAAAATGGGCATGGTCGGCGGGGGCCGCGGCGCGTTCATCGGCGCGGTGCACCGCATGGCGGCGAACCTGGACGGGCAGATCGAGCTGGCGGCGGGCTGCTTCTCCTCCGATCCGGAAAAGAACCGGCTCTCCGGCGCGGACCTTTTCCTCGACCCGCGGCGCGTGTACGCCGGCTACGAGGAGATGGCCGCGCGCGAGGCGGCGCTGCCCGCGGAGGCGCGGATGGATTTCGTCTCCATCGTGACGCCCAACCACCTGCACGCGCCGATCGCCACGGCGTTCCTGCGCAAAGGATTCCATGTGGTGTGCGACAAGCCGATGACCACCACGCTCGCGGAGGCCCTCGCGCTGCGCGGGGAGGCGCGGAAAAGCGGCGCGATCTTCGCGTTGACCCACAACTACACCGGCTATCCGATGGTCAAGGAGGCGCGCGACCGGGTGCGGGCCGGCGACCTCGGGCCGGTGCTCAAGGTGGTGGTCGAATACCCGCAGGGCTGGATGCTGAAATACGCGGACGACACCGCGCTGCGGCGCGCGAGCTGGAAGGCCGACCCCGCGCGCGCGGGCGCCTCCGGCTGCATGGCGGACATCGGGACCCACGCCGAAAACCTCCAGCGCTACATCACCGGCCTGGAGATCGAGTCGGTGTGCGCCCATTTCTCCACGTTCACGCCCGAGATCGCGCTGGAGGACGACGGCAACCTGCTCGTCCGTTTCAAGGGCGGCGCGGTCGGCCTCCTCTACGCCTCGCAGATCAGCGCGGGCGAGGAGAACAACCTGAACATCCGGATTTACGGCCGGCGGGGCTCGCTGGCGTGGCGGCAGGAACACCCGAACGAGCTGGCGTTCCAGCCGCGCGGCGAGCCGGTCCGCATTCTGCGCCGCGGCAACGACTACGCCGGCGCGTCGGCCCGGCGGTTCACCCGCATCCCGCAAGGCCATCCCGAGGGCTTCATCGAGGCCTTCGCCAACCTCTACACGGAAATCGCGGCGCATGTGCGCGATCGGCTCGCGGGCCGGGCCGGCGGCCCCTACGACTATCCCACGATGGACGACGGTGTCATCGGCATGGCGTTCGTCGAGACGGCGCTCGCGTCCGCGGCCTCCGCGTCCAAGTGGACGCCGTTCGCGGAGGTTTCAGGCTGATGCCGCGGCGGGCTTGCCTGTCCCGGCGCAGCCGTGCGAGGCTGGACCCCGCCGGTCTGTGACCGGGAAGACAAGATTTTTTATCCGTTCCGGCGTCTCGCATGAAGCCGTTATCCCTGCAACTCGATGAATTGACGTCGCCCGAAATCGGGGCCCTGATCGCCGGCGGGTACCGGACCGTCATCGTGCCGCTCGGCGCGACCGAGCAGCACGGCCCGGCGCTTCCGCTCTGCGTGGACAACGCCCACGGTCTGGAAACGGCCCTGCGCGCCGCGCGCGCGCTCGGCCGCACCCTGGTGGGGCCGGTCATGACCCTGGGCTGCTCGCCCGAGCACGCGCGATTCCCCGGCACCGTGTCGCTCGCCCGAGAGACGGTCGCGGCCCTCCTGATGGACATCGCGGAAAGCCACGCCCGCGGCGGCTTCCGGCTGGTGTACTTCTGGTGCGGGCACGGCGGCAATTTCCCCATGCTCCAGGAGGCGCTGGACCGGCTGGCCGACCGATGGCCATCCTGCCGGATCGCCGGCATCCGCGACATCCGGGCCTATGTGCGGGAAACCTGGGACGTTCTGCCGCGGACCGAGGGGGTGCCGCCCGAAGCGTCGGGTTCCCATGCCGGCGAGTTTGAAACGTCCATGATGCTGGCCATGCGCCCGGACCTCGTGCGCGTGGAGAAGGCCGCGGCGGGCGCGCCGGAGCCGCTGGACGACGTGTTCGACAGGATGATGCGGGAGGGCATCGGGGCGGTGTCGCCCAACGGCGTGCTCGGCGACCAGCGGGGCGCCGACGCCGCACGCGGCGGGCGCTATCTCGACGGACTGGCCGCTTGGCTGGCCCGCGACGTGGAAAAACACCGGACGGAGCTTGGACTATGATCAGACTCGGATTCGCCGGCCTGGGCCGGGTGGCGGATGTCCATTACGATTCCGTTGCGCGCGAGTCCGCGCGCGCGCGGGTGACGGCGGTGTGCGACGTACGGCCCGACGCCGTTTCCGCGCGCGCGGCCGCGTGGGGCGCGAAGGGATACGCCTCCTATCCCGAGATGCTGGAGAAGGAATCGCTGGACGCGGTCTGCCTGCTGGTGCCCCACGATCTGCACGAGGACTACGTGGGCCGTGCCGCCGAGAAGGGCCTGCCCGTCTTCCTGGAAAAGCCGCTGGCGACCGATCTCGCCGCGGGCCGCCGGATGGTCGAGGCGTGCCGCCGCCGGGATGTATTGCTGATGGTCGCGCACAACGGGCTGTTTCATCCCGCGTTCGAGCGCATGGTGGAACTCGTCAGGGGCGGCGCGATCGGCCGGCCGCTCTTCGCGCAGGCGAAGTCCACCCAGTGGCTGCTGTTCAAGGAGTGGGATTTCCGCCTGAGCCGGGCCAGGACCGGCGGGGGCGCCTGGTTCGATTGCGCGGGGCACCTGGTCTATCGTCTGCGCGAGATGCTCGGCGAGGTGGACGCGGTGGCGGGGCTGTCCGGCAACCTGGTCCGCGGAGAGATGGAGGGCGAGGACCACGCCGCCGCCGTGCTGCGCTACGCCTCCGGGGCGATGGCCCAGGTGTTCGTCTCCTATGGATTGCGCCTGCCGGGGTACGAGCACGACTGGCCCAACGGCTGTGAACAAAACATCCTGCTGAGCGGCGATCGGGGCGCCATCGAATACGCAATCTGTCCCGAACCGCGGCTCCGCCTCTTCTCGGAAGTCGAGGGCTTCCGGTCGCCCGCCCTGCAGGGCTGGATCGCCGAGGACATCCCGATGGGATTCAACCACAGCTTCCACCGGCAGATGAGCCACTTCCTCGACTGCCTGGAAGGCGGGGCCGCCTGCCGGGTCACGGGCGAGGATGCGCTGGCCACCGTGAAAACACTTCTTGCGTTCTACCACCAGAATCCCGCGCGATGAACTACGACAAGACGGCGGCTTATCTTCAGGACCTGGGCGTGCCGACGCTCGAATTGCGCGCCGGGGGAACCCGTGCCCTGCTCACTCCGCTGGGCGCCCGCGTGATGGCCATCGCGGGGGAGGGTTGGTCGCGCAATCCCATCTTCGTTCACCCCGGACTGGCGCCCTTCCGCGGCCAGTTCAGCTCATCCTTCGTCGGCGGCCACGGCATCGGCGGGGATCGCCTCTGGCTTTCCCCGGAATACCGCTACCACTGGAACGGCGCGCCGAGCCTGACGGATTTCAGCCGCTACCAGCCGCCGGGGGCCGTGGATCCGGGAACCTACCGGATCGAAGCTCGGACCGACCGGTCCGTGGCCCTCTCCATGCGCGGCGAGCTGCGCGGCGGCGTCCGCTTCGAGGTGTCCCGATGCATCGCGCTGCAGGCCCCGCGCGACGTACCGCCGGGAATTGAGATGGTCGGCCTGCGCTACCGTCACGAGATCGCCCTGCTCGACGGGCCGGCGGATGCGCAACTGGGCCTGTGGAGCGTGCTGCAGGTTCCGGCCGGCGGCCGGATGATCGTGCCGACCCGTGACGCCGAAGCCCGGCCGCGGGCCTGCCTGGGTTCCGCGGGCGCGCGCATGCGCGCCGCGTCCGGACGGCTGACGTGGGACGTCACCGGCGACGCCTTCGCAAAAATCGCGCTGCGGGCCGACGACATCACCGGCCGCGCCGCCGTGTGGCGGGAGGAGGCGGACGGACAGGCGATGCTGCTGGCGCGTGAGTTTCCCGTCTTTCCGCACCTGACCTACGGCGACGCCCTCGTGCCCGACCAGGTCGGACAGCAGGCGTTGCAGATATTCGACGGACTCGGGTATGGCGAACTCGAGACGCATTCGCCGTGCGCCGATTTCTCGAATCCCGCGTATTCGGAAACCACTTTTCTGTGGGCGCTCGCCGGCCCCGCCGAAGCCGTCCGCCGGGCCACACCCGCGTTCAGCTACTGACGGAGCGGGGATTCATACCGCGCACCGGCCCATCAGGCTCAAATAGACATCGGACGCGCGCCGGACCTCGTCGAGGTCCACCCACTCGTCCGCGGTGTGCGCCTGCGCGATGTCGCCGGGCCCGAGCACAAGCGCAGCCACGCCGGCGGCGGCGTACTGGCTGGCGTTCGTGCCGAACCGCGCGCCCGTCATGCGGCCGGGCAACCCGTTGGCCATCAGCGCGGCGCTCACGTCGTCGTAAATTCCAGCGCCGCGCGCCGGCGCGAGCGCGGGCACGAGATACGGCGGACCCCGGACCGCCAACCGGAGTTCCGGGTCGCGGCGCCGCAGGCCGGCGACAAAGGCGCGGATTTCGGCCCACACCGAGCGGACGTCCTCGCCCGGCACGACGCGGCGGTCGCATTCCACCGCGCAGCGCGCGGGCACGATGTTCACCAGATCGCCGCCGCGGATCACATTGATGCTGCCCGTGGCCCGGCCGGTCAGCGGATGACGCGCGCGCAACCCCGGCACGTAACGGCGCTCGAAGGCGTCCACGACGGGCAACATCATCGAGATCGCGGAACGGCCCTTCCAGGGGGCCGACGAATGCGCGGCCCGGCCGCGCGTTTCCATGGCCCAGCGCACAATGCCGGTGTGGGCGGCGACCGGCCGGAGCCGGGTCGGCTCGCCGACAACGACGCCGTCGCACCGGGCGCGCAGGCGGCGCAGCCCGCCGCGCGCCCACGCGATGGACCCGGTCATGCGGACCTCCTCATCCACCGTCAGCACGACGCCGATGTGCCGGGGGCGGACCGCTCGGGCGGCATGGCGGCGCAGCGCCCAGAGCATCGCCGCCACCGAGGCCTTCGTGTCGCAGGCGCCGCGCCCGTGAAGACGCCCCCCTCGGACGCGCGGGACAAACGGGTCTATCGTCATACCGTCCACGCCGACGGTGTCGAGATGCGCCTCGAAGAAGAGCCAGCGCGCGTCAGATTCCGTGGCGGGCGCGGTGAGCGCCAGATTCCAGCCCCCGTCGAACGGCTCGCGCCGGACGCGCACGCCCGGCCAGCGGCGGGCCAGCGATTCGATCCGGACGGCCAGCGCGGCCTCGCCGCCCGCGTGCCCGGCGATCCGCGGATTGATGGAATTGTGCGAAACCAGCTCGCGCAGCAACGCCACGCAGGAACCGTCCGGTTGTATCGCTCTCCGGCGAGTCTTCATCGCTGTACGCCTTCCCCCACCCAACCCATCCGGCCCCGCTACGGGAGCCGGACGCCCGCGCGGTAGTTGCGGCGC
>CAYMCD010000138.1:0-7372 GCA_964388845.1 uncultured Verrucomicrobiota bacterium | reverse complement strand
CCCGGCGGGCGCGACGCTCGCACCAGCGCGAAAATGGGTTGTGGGATAGCCTCTAATGGCCGATGTCGGAACGCCCCAGGGGCTGGTCCTTGGGAATTGGACCCCGGCCGGCAAGTTCCAACGTCTGGAAAAACACTTCCCACCGGCTTCCAACGTCTGTAATTTCCAGCCCCTGCAAAAAAAGCCATGAAGTACCGGTTGTCCCATCTGGAGGCCCTCGAGGCCGAGTCCGTGTACATCATGCGCGAGGTGGCGGCGGAGTTCGAGCGGCCCGTCCTGCTGTTCTCGGGCGGCAAGGATTCGATCTGCCTGCTGCGCCTCGCGGAAAAGGCGTTCCGGCCCGCGCGCTTCCCGTTCCCGCTCATGCACATAGACACGGGGCACAACTTTCCCGAACTGCTGGAGTTCCGGGATCGCCGCGCCGCCGAGCTGGGCGAAAAGTTGATTGTGCGGACGGTTGAGGACGCGATCGAAAAGGGCATCGCCCGCCCGACGCCCGGCGAATCGAGCCGCAACCGCCTGCAGACGCCCACGCTGCTCGCGGCGATCGAGGAATTCAAGTTCGACTGCGCGATCGGCGGGGCCCGGCGCGACGAGGAAAAGGCCCGCGCGAAGGAGCGGATCTTCTCGTTCCGCGACGCGTTCGGCCAGTGGGACCCGAAGAACCAGCGGCCGGAAATCTGGAACCTTTACAACGCGCGGATCAACCCCGGCGAGCACATGCGCGTCTTCCCGTTGAGCAACTGGACCGAACTCGATGTCTGGCAATACATTGACCGGGAGCGGCTCGACATCCCCTCCATCTACTTCAGCCACCGGCGCCAGGTCGTGCGGCGCGACGGCCAGTGGCTCCCCGTCAGCGACCTGATCGCGCTGAAGCCGAACGAGGAGACCCGGGCGCTCGACGTGCGGGTCCGCACGATCGGCGACATCTCGTGCACCGGCTGCGTGGAGTCGCCCGCCGCCACCGTGCGGGACATCATCCACGAGATCGCCGCGGCGAAGGTCACCGAGCGCGGCAGCCGGGCGGACGACAAGCGTTCGGAGACGGCCATGGAAGACCGCAAGCGCGAGGGATATTTCTGACGGCCCGCGGAAGACGGAAACATGTTTACCCATGCGCTGAATGAACAGTCCGACCTGCTGCGCTTCTCCACCTCGGGCAGCGTGGACGACGGCAAGAGCACGCTGATCGGCCGCCTGCTCTACGACACCAAGCTGATCTTCGAGGACACGCTGGAGGCGCTGCAGCGCTCGAGCGACATCACCGGCGAGGGGACCATCAACCTCGCCAACCTCACCGACGGGCTGCGCGCCGAGCGCGAGCAGGGCATCACGATTGACGTGGCCTACCGGTATTTCGCCACGCCGAACCGCAAGTTCATCGTCGCGGACACGCCGGGCCACATCCAGTACACGCGCAACATGATCACCGGCGCCTCGACGGCGAACCTCTCGATCATCCTGGTGGACGCGCGCCTGGGCGTGGTGGAGCAGACCCGGCGCCATGCGTACATCGCGTCCATGCTCCGCATCCCGCACCTGGTTGTCTGCATCAACAAGATGGATCTGGCGGGCTACGACGAGGCGGCGTTCAACCGCATCCGCGGCGAGTTCATGGAATTCGCGGCCCGCCTGCACATCCAGGACATCACCTTCATCCCCGTCGCGGCGCTCCACGGCGACAACATCGTCGAGCGATCCGGCAAGATGCCGTGGTACGCCGGCGCGCCGCTCCTGCGGCACCTGGAGGAGGTCTACATCGGGACGGACCTCGACATGACGGATCCCCGTTTCCCGGTCCAATACGTCGTGCGGCCGCGCGACGACGCCCACCACGATTTCCGCGGGCTCGCCGGCCAGATCACGGGCGGCGCCTTCAAGGTGGGCGACCAGGTCAAGGTGCTGCCCGGCGGCAAGACCTCCCGGATCGCCGCGATCCACACCCACGACGGACCCGTCGAGCGGGCCTTCAATCCGATGTCGGTCCAGCTGTTGCTGGAGGACGACCTCGATGTGAGCCGGGGCGACATGATCGTCCGCCCGGACAACCTGCCGTTTGTCGGGACCGACTTCGAGGCCCGCGTCTGCTGGATGAGCGAGGAACCGCTGGCCCCGAACCGCAAATATGCGATCCGGCAGACCACGCGGATGACGCGGTGCGTCGTGCGCGAGGTGAAATCCCGCTTCGACTTCAACACCCTGCTGCCCGACCGGCAGGTGCAGCGGCTGAACTTGAACGACATCGGACGGATCGCCGTCAAGACGATGGTCCCGCTCTGCTACGATCCGTACGTCCGCAACCGCTACACGGGCAGCTTCATCCTGGTTGATGAGGCGACGCACGCCACGGTGGCCGCCGGCATGATCCAGGAACCGCCCGCGGCGGCCCCGGGCACGGATGAAGCCGAATACATCATCTGACCGCGCCCCGTCCGGGGTGGCGCCATGAGCGCGGAGGCCGTCCCATCGCTGCCCGCGCCCCGGCCCGGCGCGCCGCGCCACAAGGCGTTCCCCGTCGCGTGGGTCGCCACCTGCAAACGACTGCTGGTCATCGGCGGCGGCTACGAGACCGAGGCCCGCATCCGGCACGCGCTGCATTTTGACTGGCGTCAGATCAGCGTGGTGGCCCGCGCGCTCACGCCGGCGCTGGCGGGTTTCGCACGCGCGGACCTGCGGGTGAGCCTGCACGAGCGGGACGTCCTGGAGGACGATGTGGCCTACGCGGATTTCGTCCTGGAAGACGGCGGCGATCCGCTCCTGGCGACGCGGGTCCGCGAATGGTGCGACCACCACGGCAGGCCCCTGAACGCGTGCGACAAGCCGGACCTCTGCGACCTGTACTACATGTCGCTTGTTCCGATGGGCCCGATGGTGCTGGGCATCAGCAGCGGCGGGGAGGCCCCCGCGGTGTCGGCGGCCCTGCGCCGCTGGCTGGAATCCAACCTGGGCCCCGGCTGGGCCCTGGCGGCCCGCCTGATGGCCGGCCTGCGCCGCTCGATGCCCAGTGGACAGACCCGCATGGCCGTGATAAAAAACATCGCTCGGCATCCCGTGTTTCCAGATGCGGTCGCGCGGAATGACGAAGCGGCCCTGCGCGCATTAATTGATGATGAACTTCGTCGCCTGTCAGATTGAGGTATGCGTCCCGCACGAACGCGAGCGCGTGGTCTCGGCGTTGCGCCGGGCGGGCGGCCCGCTGCTCGTCCTGGACACCTGCCAGCGACTCGAGACCTTCGGCTTCGACATCCCCGCCGCGGATTCCACGGCGCTGCTCCGGACGTGGCGGGCCCGGGAGGCCTTCGAGCGGCTGGCGCGCATCGCGGCCGGCCTCGAGAGCCGGATCCTCGGCGAGCTCGAGGTGATCGGCCAGGTCCGGTCGGCGTACAAGGTTTTCCGGGAGAACGGCGGGGCGGACCACTCGGCGCTGGACCGCATTTTCCAGGATGCGATCGCCCTCGCGCGCGAGGCCCGGCGCGATAGCGGGATTGACCGCAATCTCACCTCCCTGAGCGGGCTGGCCGCGCGGGCGCTGATCGAACGGGTGCCCGCCCACGCGCACCTGGCGGTCGTCGGTTCGGGCTCGCTGGCCCAGAGCACGGCCCGCTACCTCACCAAGCGCGGCGAACGCCCGCTGCGCGTGGCGAGCCGATGCCCGGACAACGCCCTCTCGCTCGCCATGGAGGTCGGGGGATTCGCGTCCGGGCTGGACGAGTTGTCTCACCTGTTCAAGGAGGTGGGCGGGATCGTGACGGCCACCGCGGCGCCTCATCCGCTGGTCTATCCGCATCATCTGGAACGGGCAGCGCGCCCGCTGGTGATCGTGGACCTGGGCGTCCCGGCCGACTGCCACGCGGATGTGCGGGCGCTCGACGGCGTGACGTATATCGGCCTGCGGGAAATCGAGGCGAAGGCGCAGATCAATTCCGACGAGCGCCGCCAGCGCGCCGAAGTGGCGGCCCGCTTGATTCACGACGGAGCCCTCGCGTGGTCGCCACGCGCCTGATCGTTGTCGCCCGCGCCAGCCGCCTCGCACGCGTTCAAACCGAGGAGGCGCTCCTCGCCGTGCGTCCGGCGCTGCCCCCGGGTTGGATCGTCGAGACGCGCCACACGGAAACACCGGGCGACCGCGATCTGCGCACGCCCCTGAACGATGCCTCCGTCCCGGATGACTTCTTCACACGCGACCTGGACCGCGCCCTGCTCGCCGGGGAGGCCGGCCTCGCGGTGCACTCCGCGAAAGACCTCCCGCAACAAACAACGCCCGGATTAATCGTGGCGGCGCTTCTGCCCGCGCGCGAAATCCGCGACGCGCTGGTCGTCCGCCGCGGCGGGTCGCCCGACGCCCTGCGGACGATCGGGACCAGCAGTCCCCGCCGGGAAATGGAGATCCGCAAACGCTATCCGGGCGCGGCGCTGAAGCCGCTGCGGGGCGCCATCGGCCGGCGCCTGCAGGCGCTCGATGCGGGCGAATTCGACGCCTTGATCCTGGCCGCATGCGCGCTCGAACGCCTCGGCCTGGCGGCCCGCATCACGGAATTCCTGCCCTACGACCCGGCGCCGCAGCAGGGTCGCCTCGCGCTGGTCGTCCGGGAGGACCGCACGGACTTGTTGAACATCCTCCGCGCGCTGGACGTGCGCCGGACGGCCGGCCTGGTGGCGCTTGTGGGCTGCCCCGCCGGGGCCGATCTCCTCTCGCACCGCGCCGGGCGCTATCTCGCGCGCGCGGACGTCATCCTGCACGACCGGCTGCTGCCCGAGGAGATCCTCAGCCGCTCCGCCGGGCGGCTTGTCCCGGTCGGGAAAACCGGGGGCGGCCCTTCCACGCCGCAGTCGGAGATCCACCGCCGCATGCTGCACGAGGCGGAGTCCGGCAAACTGGTCGTGCGCCTGCACGGCGGCGATCCCGGCATCTACGGGCGGCTCGGCGACGAAATGGATTTTCTGAACCAGTGGAACCTGCGGTTCGATGTCATCCCGGCCCCGACCGCGGCCCAGGTCGCCGCGGCGCACGCCCGCGTCCCGCTGACCCACCGGGGTTTCAACCACCGGTTCACGCTGGCCACGGCGCGGCCCGGCGCGGGATTCGAAGAGGTGCCCTTCACCGGGCCCGAGGTGGGCCCGCTCGCGGTGTACATGGGCGTCGCCGGCGCGGCGGAGGTGGCTGAAAAATTGCAGCGGGCAGGATGGCCCCCGACCGCGCCCGTGCTCGCCGCCGAGCGGCTCGGGCATCCGGACGAGCGGCTGCAGCGCACGACACTCGCCGAACTGCCCGCGCGCGCCGTGGAGGCCCCCGCGACTTTTCTCGTGGGACTCCGCGATTTTCCAGCGCCGGACTACACGCTGTTCACCGGGACGGAGCCCGATCACTTTCTGGCGCATGGACCCCTGCTGCCGTGGCCGCTCATCCGGCTGGAACCCCTGGCCCTGCCCGAACGGGCGGCCCATATCGCCGCCGCGCTGGACGCGGCGGCCGGCGTGATTTTCCCCTCCCGGTTCGCCGTCCAAACCTTCATGGAGGCCCTGCTCGCGTCCGGCGACGCGCGGCGGCTCGCCGGGAAGAAGTTGCTCGCGGTCGGCCCGGCGACGGCGGAGGCCCTGCGTGGCCACGGCCTGCGCGCGGACGCCGCCGCGGCCACCCTGGGCGGCGTTCGCGCGCTGGGCGAACAGCTGACGCGCGATTTCCACGGCGACTACCTGTACCCGTGTTCCGACGCCGCCCCGCGGGCCGATCGCGCCGCCGCGCTGCGCCGGAGCGGCATCGCGCTGCGCCCGCTCGTGTTCTACCGGAATGTCCGGCTGCCCACCCGCCCCCTCCCGCGCCTCCCCTTTTCGCGCGTGCTGTTCACCAGCTCGTCCACGGTGAAGGCCTACTTCGAAGGGCATCCGGAGGAAGGGAAGGCGGCGCGGCGCTGGCTGGCCGTCGGGCCGGCGACGGCCGAGGCGCTGGAGGCGCTGGGACTTCCGGCGGAAATCATCCGGTCGTGATGGACAACGCGCGCGTTTTCGACAAGGCTACGCGCGCGTTTAACCCTGGAGGACAGCATGAAACGTTTGGCCCTAATGATCTGCGCGGCGGCGGCGCCGTGTCTGGCGCGCGCCGAATTCGCCGCGGCCGGCCGCGTGGTGGATCCGGACCGCTCCTTCACGTTCCAGGCGACGGTCGGCGATGTGCGCGAGATCAAGGGGGGCGTCACGGAAACCACGCGCCGGCTCTTCGAACTTGAGGGCCGCGATCCGGCCACCTTCGATCCCGAGGGCTACACCTTCGAGGAATTGGGGCTCACCGACAGCGAAACGACCTTCGGGCTCGCGATGGAGAAGAACTGGCGCTATTTCACGCTGCGCGGCGATCTCTCCTACATGCGCGCCGAGGCCGGGGCGAGCCCGCCGCGCGATTTCTTCATCGGCGTGGACGACATCAATTTCCAGGGGCGCACCTACGAGTACATGAAGCTCGAGGACGGGATCCCCTACGACGCCTCGCTCGACGCCGCCCTGATCAGCCTGCGCCTGCAGTACACGCCCTTCACGCTCGGGGCGGAGCACGTGGTCTCGTTCATGCCGCTGTTCCACATCGGGTTCTTCGCCATCGCCGGCACCTTTGAGGTGTCGCAGGGCGAGGCGCAGCGCATCCAGATCTACGAAAACCCGCCGCGCGAATACGTCGTGGGCGGGACGGGCGAAGGCACCCTCGGCGGATTCGCGCCGGAAATCGGGATCGGCGGCGAGTTCAGGGTCTGGCTGGGGCGCAACCGACACGGCGACCGCGAGCTGGCCGTGCAGGGCACCTACGCGATTTTCGAATATGACGGCTCGTCCGACGCCCTCGGCATTTCGTCCCGGAACGAAAAGGACCTCGACGTCGAGTACGAGATGCTGGAATTGCGCGCGATGTTTTACCTGCCCATCAGCGCCGGATCGGACCTGGTCGTCGGGGCCGGGTACAAAACGCTGTCCGCGGAGGCGGAAAGCCGCTCCACGGCCCAGACGCTCGGCGAGGCGCAACAGAACCGGGAAAAATTCGATAAGAACATCGAGCTCGAATTGTCCATCGTCAACATCTTCGCCGGCCTGCGTTTCTAGTCGGTAGGGCGCGGCATCCCTGACGCGCCGCGACTCGGCGGGTCCGGATGCCCCGCCCTACCAAGGACTCTTATCGAGGCCGAGGCCGATTTCGATCTGGTCCCCGGCGGGCTTGTCCCGCCGGAGCCAAAGTTCATCGCGCTATCGCGTAGCTGCGGAACTTCCGCTCCCGCGACGCGAGGTCGCGGGGGGCGCGCAAATCGAGGCCGAGACCGAGGCCGAGGCCAATTACGATCTGGCCCCCGGCGGGCTTGTCCCGCCGGAGCCAAAGTTTACCGCGCTATCG
>CAYMCD010000137.1:2510-7390 GCA_964388845.1 uncultured Verrucomicrobiota bacterium | reverse complement strand
TGTGCCAGGCCAACGTCGAGATCTACCAGAGCGAGATCAACAAGAAGCAGGGCACGAAATTCAACATGCCCGTCCTCTACTACTCCCAGCTGATGACCGTCGCCTACGGCGGCTCGGCGAAGGAAGCCGGCCTCGACGGCCAACTGATCAAGGCGACGAAGCTGGAAGACATCGCGAAGAAGTAAACGGCGCCACCCAGACAAAAAAGCCGGCTGCGTGCAAGCCGTTAACCTTTTCTGTTGAAATGATGTTGAAGACATAAAAGGTAGGTAGGCAACACCAACGCCGTCAAAAGGGAGCCCCGGATCTTTCTGGTGCTCCCTTTTTCTTGCGCTTGCATAATGTTGGCCGACCGTCGGATGTATGCTGACGGTTTCTTGCATAGTCGTAACGATGGAACCACACGTCCTCATTTCGCGCATCAAATCCCTTTTGGAGGTGGCCCCGTCCTTCACCGACTATTCGCCAGCCTCCCGCGAGCATCAGTCGTGGCTCGCGCAGGCCCACGCATTGGTTGGTCAATGGAATCAACTTGAGGCGATGTCCGTGAAGATGGCGGCTGACTTCTTGTCCAACACGCTGACAAGAGACACCAACCTCGCCAAGATATTCGGCACATTACACAGGGCCATTGCCGACTTGGAGTTGAGTTTGCCGACCGACACAGGGCAGGCCTTTGGGCCGGGAGCGGTTTACGATTTCTTCAAGGCATTGAACTCGCTGGTAGCCTCGGCCTCGTCAACGCTGCTGATCGCTGATCCATTCATCGACGACACCGTGTTCGACTCATACCTATCCTCCGTTACCAAAGGGGTTCGCGTTCGCTTGCTGGCACGCAAGGCTTCGGCCAACTTGAAACAGGCCGTCGAGAAATTCGCCACCCAGCAAAGCATCTCGGTTGAGGCGAGAGTGAGCAACGCGTTCCACGATCGGGTCGTGTTCGTCGATGGAACCGACGGATGGGTTGTCGGGCAATCAATCAAGGATGCAGCCAAATCGATGCCCACCTACCTCGCGCCGCTGTCGCAGGACGTCGCGGTGGCGAAGCTCGCCGACTACGAAGAGGTTTGGAACAAGGCGATGCCGGTCTGACGCCAGCCCGCACCGGCAGCTCAAAGACCGTAAAATGTGCAAATAGCATCAAGGGGTCCGACGCCGGTCGACACGACAAGTCCAGGAGAGGGAGAAACGGCCGCACCATGACGAGCGAAACCGAGCAGCCGAGCGTCGGCCAGGGCTTCTCGCAGAAGGTGCTGCGCTATTTCCTGACCTTCCTGCAGACGGACTTCAAGAAACAGCAGGCCCCGCGGCGGCGCATCCAGCTCAAATCGGACGTCGGCTTCCGGACGGGCATGCCGCTGCGCAAATACGTCTCGCTCTACAAGGCCGTCTGGAAGTTCGCCGGCTCGGCGCCGGAGGGCGGACTGACCTTCAAGATCGCGCCGAACCAATTCACGGCACCAATCAACCCGACGCTGCGCGACCTGATCCGCCAGCGCGTCGACGCCATCGACTCCGCGTCGGTCTCGCGCGTGGCCGAGGCCACCGTCGAGCATGCCGTCGCCAAGCGCGGCAAGGCGATCGACAACCCGGAGAAGTTCGTCGATTCCGTCCTGACGCAGTTCGTGGAGGAGATCGGGACGCGGATCGTCCAACCGCTGCTCGCCCTGCTCGACGGACCGTTCCGGGAGGCGGCCTACTCGGCCATCGAATCGATCTACGACGTGGAGGCCGACCTCACCGACGTCCTGGCCTCCCGCGCGCTGGAAAGCCTGCCGACGGCCGTGAACACCCTGATCGTCTCCGGCGACGCCGGACCGATGCGGGCGGTCCTCGACGAGATGTGCGAGGCCGCGGACATCCGGGCGCGGACCAAGGCGTTCTTCGAGGACTTCGCCACCTCCGACGCCTTCCAGGAGCTGCGCGACCTGCTGCATTCCCTCCGTTCGGCGGAGAACCAGTCGCTCTACCTGTATCTGTGCGACGTCCGGTTCGGCCCACACGCGTTCCCGCTGTTCTACGTTCCGGCGGCGCTGGACTACGACGAGGACGACCGGGCGTTCGTCCTCGAATTCGACCCGCACCTGCTGATCAACAAGCAGGCCGTCGACTGGATCCTCCAGGAGCGGGAGGGCGAGGCCGCCAAGCTGCCCATTTCGCCCGTCGCCGACCGGATCCTTTACCTCGACGGAAAGACCTCCTTCCTCGACGAGATGGAGACCGTGTTCTCCCGGCTCGTCCCCGCCTTCGAAATCGCCGCGGAAATCGACCTGCGCAAGGGGACGCTGCAGCAGGCGGCCGCGCCGACCCTCAAACTCTCGACCTCGGCCTACTTCGCCGTCTTCGACAAGTCCGACGAGTCGCTGGTCAACGACTACGAGGAGTTGCTCGCGGCGTTCGGCGAGGAACAGAAGGGCGCCAGCCGCCTGTTCGACAACATCATCCAGGGCTTCATCTTCGAGAACCCGGTTTCCGTGACCGCCGCGGTGGACGCCGAGTGGGACGCGCTGCCGATCCCCGAACGCCTCGTGGCGAGCACCCCGATCCCGGTCAACGAGGAGCAGCGGAAGATCCTTTCGGCCTTGCGGGATCCAAAGTGCAACTACGTCTCCGTGCAGGGCCCTCCCGGCACAGGCAAGTCGCACACGATCACGGCCATCGCCTTCGAGGGCATCCTCAACGGGCAGAGCGTGCTCGTCCTCTCGGACAAGACCGAGGCCCTCGACGTCGTGCAGGACAAGCTCGAGTCCGCGCTCTCGAAGGTGCGCCACGGCGACGACGACTTCCCCAATCCGATCCTGCGGCTGGGCCGCTCCGGAAACACGTTCAACCGTCTCGTCTCCGCCTCCGCCCGCGAGAAGATCAAGACGCACCACCATGCCGCGACCCGGCATGCGGCCGACCTCGCGCGCGAGACGGACGAGACGATGGCCGCGCTGCGCTCCGACATCGACACGACGGTCCGCACGCTCTCCGACATCCGCATCGACGACCTCAACGAACTGCACCGGCTGGAAACGGAATTGGAGGCCGCCCGTCCCGGTCTCGTCGCGCGCCTGCAAAAGCCCGCGGCCCCGGATCGGATCCCCCGGCTGGCGGATCTCGCCGCCGCGCTCGACCCGCTGGCGGCGACCGGCGTCCTCTCCCGTCTGTCCGCCGAGGAGGGATGCGACGCCTTGGAGGAAATCGTTCCGAGGCTCTCGGCCTGGCGCCGCGCCGGCGAGCTGGCCGGAACCCTCGGCCCCGCCGCGCCGCTGTCCCTGTTCTCGGTCCTCGAGGTGGACCACCATTCCGTCCTGCTGCGCTTCATCGGGGAATACGAGGGGCTGCGCATGCCCGTGTTCGGCTGGCTTTTCCGGGGCAGGAAACTGCAGGCCCTGAACCTCCGGCTCGGTTCCGAGTTGCCCTGCCCGGATCCGGTCGACCTGCACAAGCGCTTGGCCGACCTCAAGCTGGTCGCCAAGGCCCTGGGGCTGCTGCGCGAAGGCATGGGAGCCGTTCGTTTGGAACGCCTGACGGGCTTCGCCTACCGCCTCGTCAGGAACGGGGAGGCCTCGAAGCCGGGCGTCGCCGGCTTGGCGGACTTGGCAGCGGAATTCGCGCTGGCCGTGGCCGGCGGGACGACGGAGGCCGACGCGGCCCTCGGCTCGAAAGGCTTCAAGTCGCTCGACGCCCTGTTCGGCCTGATCGCCAAGGCGAGCCGCTACGCCGCCCTCTGGCGCGACGTGGCCGGACGCATGGAGTCGCTCCCGAAGTCCGACTACGTGGGGGTCAAGACGCGCCTCGAGCAATTGAACACCGCGCGCATGACCGGGGAGATCGACCGGCGCTTCCTCGACTTCGTCGACAACAAGAAGGCGACGGTCAAGGAGATCGGCGGCGTCATCAAGGGCAAGCAGAAGTTTCCGGAGGACGAGTTCCACCACCTCTCCGACGCCTTTCCCGTCATCGTCGCCGGCATCCGCGAGTATGCGGAATACGTCCCCCTCAAGCAGCGGCTCTTCGACGTCGTCGTCATCGACGAGGCCAGCCAGGTTTCCGTCGCGCAGGCCCTGCCTGCCGTCCTGCGGGCGAAGAAGGTCGTGGTCTTCGGCGACGCCAAGCAGTTCTCGAACGTGAAGTCCTCGCAGGCGAGCAACGCGATCAACGCCGGCTACCTCACGGACATCGAGGCCTACTTCCGGGCCAACGTGTCCGACGCCACCACAAAGCTCCAACGGCTGAAACACTTCGACGTCAAGAAGTCCATCCTCGAATTCTTCGACCTGATCGCCAACTACCAGACGATGCTGCGCAAACATTTCCGCGGCTACCAGGAGTTGATCGGCTTCTCGTCGAAGCACTTCTACGACGGCCAGTTGCAGGCCATCAAGATCCGCAGCAAGCCCTTGCCCGAGGTCGTGCGCTTCGAAGTCCTCGAGGCGGCTCCGGAGGGCGCGGCGAAGAACGTCAACCGGGCAGAGGCCGAATTCATCCTCAAGGAGCTGCGCCGGATGGTTGACGAAGGCGCGGACATGACGGTCGGCGTGATCACGCCGTTCCGCGAGCAGGTCAAGCTCCTCAACGAGGTCCTCTACCGCGACGCCTACGGGGAGCGGTTCGAGTCGGAGTTGCGGCTCAAGATCATGACCTTCGACACCTGCCAGGGCGAGGAGCGCGACCTGATCGTTTACAGCATGGTCGCCACGGCCGGCCGGGACGTCCTCAACTACGTGTTCCCGGTCGACCTCGACGGCGTCGCCGACAAGGTGGAGGACGCCCTCAAGGCCCAGCGCCTCAACGTCGGGTTCAGCCGCGCCAAGGAGGCGTTCCTGTTCGTGCTCTCCAAGCCGGTCGACCAGTTCAAGGGATCGATCGCGCGCGTGCTCATGCACTACAAG
>CAYMCD010000137.1:0-2410 GCA_964388845.1 uncultured Verrucomicrobiota bacterium | reverse complement strand
CTACAAGTTCCTGCGCCTGAACCGCTTCAACACGGGCGACGATCCGGTGGAGTCCCTCTCCAAGCGGCTATACGAGCTCGTCGACGTCGCCGAGCGGGAGGGGGAGGAAAGCTCGCTCGTCTCGCGCATCAAGGACGACGCCGAATCGCTCGGCGACGGAACGAAGAAGCGCTGCCCGAAGTGCGGCGAAATCCGCGATGCCGAAGACTTCTGGGATCCCAAGCTCAAAAGCGGGAACGGCGGCTACGGCCGCAATTGCATGCAGTGCAAGCAGCCCGCGACTAAGGCAACGGCCGGCAGGAAGTTTCGATCCTGGCGTTCAAAGCACAGCTACCGGTATTGAACGGATGATTGCCAGGAAATTATTCGGCCTTCTTGTCTCGCCGAGCCTTCGCCTTGTTCCTGATAGAGGAGATCAACACGGTTAGTCCAATGAGGGCTGACAACAGGGCAAACCAAGGCGAAAGAGTTTCAAATGACTCCACCGGCCGCTCAAGCATCGTCGAGCGACGGCGCAGGCGGTTGAAGAACGAATCGACGGCGTGGAGCGACGCCTTGTTGTAGAGCCATGCCAGATGGTCGGGATCGTAGCCGCCGATGTCCGTCAGATGGCACAGCGCCTTCTCCGGTTCGGAGAGGCTCGGCAGGGGGTGGGACACCCACCGGTCCTTCCACGGACCGATTTCCCGGGCTTGGGCGATGCGATCCTTCAGCATCAGCAGCTTGACCCCGTTCTCGTCAAGAGAGGGGTTTGCCGCGGCGACCAAGGCGAACTCCCTGCGGGCATCGTTCATGAGCTTGCGCTTGTCGTCGACGGTCATCTCCTTGGCGATGCGGACGTAGAAGACGTCGCAGCGGCCGTCGGCGATCCGGTCGAAGAAAGCCGCCATGCAGGCGGCGCGCATGCCCGAGTCCTGATCGAGGAAGAAACGAACCTTCTCGACTCCTGCGAACAATCTCCGCAACGCCATAATGAAAAACCGTAGAGCGTGTATTCCGCATGCACGAGCATTCCCGAATCCGGAAGGGCGTCCTCGACGGCCACATGCTCGGGAGCCTCGATGTCCTGGCGGGCCGTGGCCGTGGCGTAGGTCGCTTCGATCTCCGAATTCAGCGTCCCCTTGCCCCTGAACTTCCTTGAGGCGGCCAGCGCGGCGTCGAAGTCGGATTTGAGCCACAGGCGGGCGTGCCTGCGGTGGCAAGCGGGAATCCCAACGTCCCCGAGGGCGGCGTGCAAGGCCTCGACCTCGGCGGGGTCCGGCTCGGGGTCGAAGTTGGGAACCATGCCGAAGACGTAGCCGGTGGGGTTGTCGGCGCAAGCGACCGACGAGATGGTGACGTTCCGCTTGTCCTCGCGTTGCGACCAGTTGACCACATGGTCCTGGCGATCGACGCCCACGTAGAGGCGGCGGACGTCCAGCCCCGGGAACGCCTTCTCCCGCTCGGAGAGGAAGGCGCATGCCCGCTCGTGGAAGAAGTCGATCCGGTCGTAGAGGACCTTCGGAGCGATGTCGGCGGCCTCGCAGATCCTCCGCAGCGGCATCTTGTTGACCAGCAGCGAGAGGATCGTGCGGTTCTTGTCGGAGTGAACTTGCTTGGCGATCGGGTTGCGCGTTCTGGACTTGACCGAGAAGGTCTTCTCGCAGGCCTTGCAGCGGTAGCGTTGACTGCCGGCGACAGTCTTGCCGAATTCCTGATAGGCCCCCGCGACCGAGGTCGGGACGCGGTGGTTCGCGCAATCCTTGTCGGGGCATGCGGAGACGCCATACACGGAGGCGAGGATGCGGTAGGTTTCCTCGAAAACGCCTTGGTTGCTTTTCAGGCCGAAGATATCGCCGCACGAGTTGCACTTGGCGGCGAGTTGCTTCGCTCCGCTGGCGACGATCGTGTAGTCGTTGTCGGCGTATCGGCCGCGCGTCGAACCTTCTGCGACGGGCAGGCCGAAGTTTTCGCAGACGGGGTTTTTGCAGCGGTTGACCTGGATGTCGTAAACGGCGGGAGGGACCCGGGGAAGCGTCCGGACTTCCGAAACCGTGGTGTCGTCTTGGTTTTGGCTCATGCCATATTTAACGCAATGGCATGTGGTTTGTTGACCCTGGAAGGAAAAAAGCCTGCCGAAAAATTCTTCGGCAGGCTTCTACCTTGAAACGCCCGTCAGTTCAGGCTTGGCTAACCATTATCAACAGAAACGGTTAACGGCTTGGGCTGCGTGCCGGCTTTTTCATTCCGTCCCGTTCAAATGCGACGGCCGGCGTCGAGGAAGGCGGCGGCGAATTCGTCGTAATTGCGCGTGACGGGGTACTGCGGAAACTCGTCGATGACGTTCTGCGGCGGGCGGTAGAGGATGCCGGCGTGGGCCTCGGCCAGCATGGCGGTGTCGTTGTAGGAATCGCCGGCGGCGATGGTCTTG
>CAYMCD010000136.1:0-7518 GCA_964388845.1 uncultured Verrucomicrobiota bacterium | reverse complement strand
AATACGGCTCCCTCTACATCAACAACTTGCAGATATCAATCAGAGCGCCCTAGGGGGGATGGGTTCGGGGATTGACCCGGCGGCGGGTCTTGGCCTACGGTTGCGACACAAGGGTGCTGCCATGCCAGACGACCATCAACAATCCGCCGATGACGCCTCGCCACCGAAAATTAAATTGAACCTGGCGGGCGCCAAGCCGCCCTCCACGGAAGCGACCGTTTCCATCCGTCCTTCGGCGCAAAAGGCCGACACCACCCGGATCGAGCTCTCCCAGGCCCAGCCGCCCGCGGCCGCGCTCGGGGAAACGCAGCCGGTCCAGGCCGACGCCTCGACGGTGAAGCGGAGCACGATCCGGATTGACGTGCCACACGTCATCAAGTCCGAGACGCAGAAGGTGAAGGCCGAGACCCGGCGGGTCGAACCGTCCTCGCCGCACAGCACCATGCGGGTGGAAATCGCCGAGCCGCGCAAATCGGAAACCACGCGGATCAACATCCCCGAGGAGGCCTTCCAGAAAGCGCCCGGAACCGTCGGCCTGCGCCCGCCGGCGCCGGAGGGGGCCGAAGATGTGTTCAAGCGGACCACCATCCCCGTGGGCATTCCAACGCCCGCGCCCGCCCCGGCCGCCCGGCCGAAAACCATCACCGTGAAGCGGCCGGTCGCCGAGGCCGCGCCGACCGCGGCCGAGAAGGCGGTTTCCGAGGCGAAAAAAAGCGAGACCGCGCGCATTGATCTGCCCGCTGACGGCGGCGATCGCCCGGCCACGCGCCCGAAAACCATCCGGATCAAGCGGCCGGACGGCACATCGGCCCGCAAGCCGCTCACCATTTCCAGGCCGGACGCCGAACCCGCCGCCGGCACCGTTCCGTCGGGCGTCATCGGCGGGGAGGAACCCGCGGGCGCGGTCTATTCCGCCCTCGCGCTGGTCGCGCTGCTGGTCGGCTGCGTGCTCGTGTACGTGCTCGCCGCACAGACGTTTGCCCCGGATCTGCCCTGGCCCGGCCGCATCTGATCGCGGCGCGGCTGCGTAAGGAACCGGCCGCGCGAACGATATACCACGAAAAGGAGCATGCATCATGGCAGGCGCAATACAGAATGTGAACTCGGCCTCGTGGGCCGGCGAGGTTGTCCAATCCCCCGTGCCGGTGCTTGTGGATTTCTGGGCGGAGTGGTGCGGGCCCTGCCGCGCGATCGCGCCGGTGCTCGAGGAATTGAGCGGCGAAATGGCCGGCCGCCTGAAGATCGTCAAGGTGAACGTGGACGAGGCGCCCGACCTGGCCCAGCAATACGAAGTGCGGTCCATCCCGACGCTGCTGGTCATCAAGGGCGGGCAGGTCGCCGGCCAGATGGTGGGCGCCATGCCGAAGTCCGCCCTTAAGGCCAAGGTCGAGTCGCTGCTGGGCTGATCCCGCCGGGTCCCGGCACGCGCGCGAAGTCCGACGCGCCGGAGGAGGCCCACCCCGGTCTCCGGCGTGTGATAGAACCGGCGAACCGGAGCGCCCGGCTTGAATAGAGGCGCGCAGCGTGGTTGAATGCGATCTCCGAAAGCATCAACCACCATGCGTACCAAAGGACTTATTTTTCTCCTCATCGGTGCATGCGTCGGCGCGTCGCTCCAGGCCCAGGAACCGCCGCTCTCGCCCGAGGTACGCCTGATGCCCGGCGCCCGGGCCACGCGCTGGCTCCGCTACGCGAATCCGACCGGCGCGCAGGTCGAGGTCTCGGGCACGTGGAACCAGTGGTCGCGCGGATACCCGATGATCCGCACGAACCAAACTCTGTTCGTGCTCGACGTCGCCACGCTCCCGATCGAGAAGCCGGGCCGCTACGAATTCAAGTTCATCGTCAACGGCCAGTGGGAGCCCGGCGAAAACAGGGCGCTCGTCATCAACGACAACCGCCAGCTGGAGCGCCCGCCCGACGTCGTGCTCGCCGCGCGGCTCGACGGGCGGGACGAAATCACCGTCTATCTCAAGCGCCCCCTTGCCGACGCGCGCGGGATCCGCGCCGCGCTGGAGCCGGCGACACCCCTCCGCGACCTCCAGGTCATCCCCGGCCGGCCGGACAAGCTGCTGCGCGGCTACCTGCTGGCCGGGCCGACGCTGAAATTCCTCTTCGACGAACGGGCCTACGGCGTGGACCTCGCCCCCTCCGCCGCGGTCGCGGTCGCCGGCAACTTCAACTGGTGGAACCCCGACGGCGGACGCAACGGCGTCTGGCAGCTCGCGGACGCCGATGACGACGGCGTCTGGGAACTCGCCGTCCCCGCCGGGGACCTGCCCTTCCCCGAAAACGAGCCCTTCCCGATGTTCCGCTTCGTCGTCGAAAAAACGCGCTGGATGGACGTGCCCCCGGCGGCGCCGAATCGCGTGCGCGACCCGAACGGCAACATCAACCTGAAGCTCGACTTCAACGAGTCCGGCGTTTCCACGATCAAATTATTCACCGCGGAACCGCTGAGCCTTTCGCGGACCTACAGCGTGGTGCTCGACGGTCTCGCCGACCGGCGCGTCCGCCACGTGGTCTCGGCCGGCAGGCTGCTCGACACCCTTGTCTCGGACAAGCCCCTCGGCGCGCGCCTGGACAAGGCCCGCGGCTATTCGACCTACCGCCTGTTCGCGCCGCGCGCCACCCGCGTCACGCTGAACCTCTTCGCGACTCCGGAATTCGAGACGCATCGCCCGGCCTACCGGCGCCTGCCCGCCGCCGAGCGCTACCCGATGATCAAGGACGAGGCCGACGGCGTGTGGGAGATCAGCCTGCTCGGCCTCGACGCGGGCCGCTACTATTCGTTCAACGTGGACGGCCCGCAAAGCGACGGCGAGGCGTTCAACGGACAGGCCTCCGTCAGCGACCCCTACGCCGTCGCGTCAGCGCACTCGATGAACAACGCGATCGTCATGGACCGCGAGGCGACGAACCAGTGGTTCGGCGGCTGGACGGCGACGAATTGGATCATCCCCCGCCGCGAGGACCTCGTGATCTACGAAGCCCACGTGCGCGACCTGACGATCCACCCCTCCTCCGGCGTCCCGCCGAACCTCCGCGGCACCTTCGAGGGGGTCCTCGCCTCGCTCGGCACCGGGACCGGGCTCGACCACCTCAAGGCGCTGGGCGTGAACGCGATCGAATTCCTGCCCACGAGCGAGTTCGAGAACAACACGCGCGACTACGGATGGGGCTACAACACCGTCCATTTCTACGCCCCCGAGGCGTCGTACGGCCGCCAGCCGCTGCGCGGGTCGCAGTACTACGAATTCAAGCGCATGGTGGACGGCCTGCACCGCGCCGGATTCGCGGTGCTGAAGGACGTGGTCTACAACCACGTCGGCGGCCCGAACCTCTTCGCGATGCTGGACAAGAAGTATTTCTTCCGCCTCACGCCCGACCACCGCTTCATCAACTTCAGCGCCTGCGGCAACGACGTGCGCACCGAGGCCCCGATGATGCGGCGCTTCATCGTTGACAACATCCTCTACTGGATGCGCGAGCACAACGTGGACGGATTCCGCTTCGACCTCGCCGAACTCATTGACATGGACACGATGCGCCGGATCGAACAGGAGGCGCGCGCGCTGAATCCGGGCGTGATCCTCATCTCCGAACCCTGGAGCATCCGCGGCCAGAACAAGGAGCGCCTGCGCGGCACGGGCTGGTCCGCCTGGAACAACGACTTCCGCTACGCGGCCAAGGACTTCGCCCGCGGGCGCGCCGACCGCGAGCACATGAAGAAGGTCATCACCGGGTCAACGGACATCTGGACCGCGAACCCGCTACAGGCCGTCAACTACGTGGAGAGCCACGACGACATGGCCCTGGCGGACGAGCTGAGCCTGCGCCCGGACCGCAACGGGAAGTACATCCAGTCCCACGAAGTCGCGATGAACAAACTCGCCGTCACCGTGCTGTTCACCTCGCTCGGCATCCCGATGATCAACGAAGGACAGGAATTCCTGCGCAGCAAATACGGCATCAGCAACACCTTCAACAAGGGCGACGCCGTCAACGCCATCCGGTGGACCGACCGCGAGCGGCCGCTCGCCGCCGAGGCGATGCGCTACTACAAGGCCCTCATCGCGCTGCGGCAAAGCGAGGCCGGCCGCGCGTTCCGCGTCAACCGGACCCCGCCGCCCGGCTACTACGAGTGGCTCGGGCCGCGGGACGATCCGCGCGCGCTGGGCTACATCGTCAACGGGCGCCGCCTGCATCCCGGCCGCGCCTTCGTCGTGCTGCTCAACGGCGGCGACAACCCCGTGAATTTCCAGGTGCCGCTCCCGCCCGGCTCGTGGCGCGTGATCGGCGACCACGCCGGCATCGCCCCGGACGGAACGCCGGGTTTCCCGCCCTACGCCGGCGGCCAGACGATCGGTCTCAAGGTGGGCGGCGTAAAATCGCTGATCCTGATGGATGGGTTCTGACCGGACGCGCGCCTCATGATTTACAGGCTCATATTTTTGAACGGCCCGCGCACGGGTGAGCGCATCACGGTGACGGAGCAGGCGATGACGTTTGGAACGGCGGCCGATTGCGCCGTGGTCGTGCCCGATTCCGAAATGGCGCTGCGGCATGCGGAGGTCTTCCAGAAGGGCGACGAATTGTTCATCCGCGACCTCGGCTCGATGAACAAGATCCTCGTCAACAAGCGCGAGGCGCAGGAATCGCGCCTCAAGCACGGCGACGAATTCGACCTGGGCCGCACCCGTCTCGTGGTGCAGGCGCTCGTCCAGGCGGAGGTCGCGGGCGCCGGCGCCGGGCGGCGCACGCGCCGCCAGGCGACCTGGGCCTTGGCGGCGCTGCTGCTGATCGGGCTGGTCCTCGCCCTATCCGCGCGCTATGTCCCGCGCGGGTCCGATGCCCCGCTGGAGACCTCCGGGCTCCAGCCCGCGCCGGCCGACTCCAACGTCGTGATCCGCGCGCCGGCGCCGCTGCCGCCGGCCCTGACGGAGGACCTGCGGACGCTGCGCGAGGACTTGCGCGCGATCCAGAGCGCGGTGAACAGCCTCGGCGCGACGTCCGCCGCGCCGCCGGGCGCGCTCCCCACCCTCACCCCGCCCCGCTCGCCCCGCACGCCGCGGGAGGAGGCGGAGGAACTCATCGCCGCCGCACGCGAGGCCGCCGCCGCCGACCTGCACGCCGAGGCGGACCGCCTGCTCGCCCACATCCAGCACATTGATCCGGATTTCCTGCCCGCCTACGAGGAGCGCGCCCGCCTGCTCGAACGACAGGGGCGCGCCGGCGAGGCCGCGGCCCAATGGTCGGAAATCCTGCGCCGCAGCATCGAGACACCCCTCTACCAGAAGGCCGTCGCGGAACGGATCCGCCTGAGCCAGGTCGGCCCCGGGCAGGCGCTCGCCGAGGCGGCGGAAAAGGCCCGGATCGCCGCCGTCGAGCAAAGCCGCTTTCCCGCCAACGACGACTACGACGACATGCGGATGCTCAAGATCGTCGTGGCGGCCCCGGCGCCCGACCAGCGGCTGGACCACGAAGCCCTCCGTGTGGAGGTGACGTTCTACGACCACGATCCGGCCACCGGCGAAATCGAGCCGACCGCGGGACGCGTCACGCAGCAGGTCGTTGAACCCGCGGCGGCCTGGGGCGCGGTCGGCGAATGCGTGCTGACCGCGACATGCGTCGTCCCGAAAGGAATGCGCCGGGAACAGGCGGCCGCCGGGCGCGCGCGCGCGTACCACGGCTACCACGTGCGCCTGCTCTACAAGGACCGCCCGCTGGACGAGACCGCGCAACCCCGCACGCTGCTCGCCGGCGCGCCGGCGCCGGACCAGGTCGTCGCCGAACCCGCGCCGCAATGACGCCATCCCCCATACGCGAGCGCATCTCGGCCTGCGTCATCGTCTACAACGAGGAAAAGAAGATCCGGCGCTGCCTCGAAAGCCTCACCTGGTGCGACGAGATCGTCGTGCTCGACAGCTTCAGCACCGACCAGACCGTCGCCATCTGCCGGGAATTCACCGACCGCGTCTCCCAGCACGTCTGGCTCGGTTATGTCGGTCAGCGGAACAAGGTCCGCACCCTCTCGCGCTACAACTGGATCCTCAACATTGATTCCGACGAGGAGGTCTCCCCGGGCCTGCGCGACGAGATCCTCGAGGAGTTCGAGACGGGCGCGCCCGCCCATCGGGGCTACGAATTCCCGCGGCAGGTGTTCTACCTCGGCAAATGGATCCGGCACGGCGAGTGGTATCCCGACGTCAAACTGCGCCTGTTCCACAAGGACTACGGCCGGTCCGAGGGCGAGGAACCCCACGACAAGGTGGTGGTGAACGGACCCGTGAAGCGCCTGAAAAATCCGCTCTGGCACTACACCTACGACGACCTGCGCGACCACCTCGACACGCTCGACCGCTTCTCCACCATCTCCGCGCGGCAGAAGTTCGTCCAGAAACCGCGCTTCCACGCGTTCGATCTGCTGACCCGCCCGCCCCTGCGCTTCCTCAAGGGGTTTGTCCTCAAACACGGCTTCCTGGACGGCTGGCACGGACTCGTGATCGCCTGCATCAGCTCGTTCGGCGTCTTCATGAAATACGCGAAGCTCTGGGAGCTCGCGCTGCGAAAGAAGGGAGATTATAAACAGCTGCCCGATCACGGAACCGGACCCGGAGCATGACGCGATGAAAAGAGTTTTTACAGACGTTGGAAACGCGCGCGCGCTTTTTTTACAGACGTTGGAAATCGGCGTCCTCGCCCTCGCGCTGCTCGCGCCGATGCCCGCCCGCGCGGAAGGCTTCGAAGCGTATGTGCGGGTCGAACGGTTCCTCTGGGATGAATTTGCCGAAGGCGCGAGGCTCCTGGAGGAGGACGGCCTCCGGCTCGGCGGCGGATTCCTCGGCGTGCTGGAGGACTTCGACCACTGGGGTCTGGCCCTGCGCATCGAGGGCGCCGCGGGACAGGTGGACTACGACGGACAGACCTTCGGTGGAGACCCGGTCACCGCAACGACCGATTACGTGGGATTCCGCATGGACCTCGACGGGCTGATCGGGCCGCGACCCGACGGCGCCTTCGCCGTCCGGGGCATCGCCGGCATCGGGTCGCGCTACTGGATCCGCCGTCTCGCCGAGGGCCGCGCCGAGGAGGGCGGCTATGACGAGTTCTGGTGGACGGTGTACGGACGGCTCGGCTTCTTGATGGAATGGAAACCGCGCCCGGGCCTCGTGGTCTTCCTCCGCGCGGCGGCCCGGCCCCCGATCCACAACCGGCTCGGGCTGAACATTGACCTCGTGGACAGCGGGGAGTTCACGCTTGAGCCGGGCGGGGAATGGACCACGGACGCAGAGGCCGGCATCCGCGCGGGCGAATGGACCTTCTCGGTGTTCTACGAGACGTTGTCCTTCGCCGAATCGCCCATCCGCGTATTCCCGCCAATCGAGGTGTTCCAGCCGCGGTCCGAAGGCGAAATCGCGGGCGTGCAGGCCGGCCTCGCCTGGTGATCCCAAGTCCTTATCATACCACGCGCCACTAATATACGGTACAATGTTCTAGTACAAAGCGTTTGCTTGA
>CAYMCD010000135.1:0-7561 GCA_964388845.1 uncultured Verrucomicrobiota bacterium | reverse complement strand
CGGGCACGGGCCGCGTCGGGCACGCCTCCCGCGCTCCCGCCTTGCCAACCGGCAAAACAGCTCCGGCCGGCATCGAAAAGCGGTTATGGGATAGCCTCTAATCACTGAATACCGATTGCTGAACGCCACCCGCCGGCGACTCGATCCTTCCCCTATCCCCGGTCGAGGGCCGCCAGCAAGCGGCGCTCCACGGCGGGCCAGGCGTATTCCTTCGTCACATAGGCGCGCCCCGCGGCGGCGAGCGCGCGGCGGGCCGGCTCGTCGTCGAGCAGCTTCAGCAGGGCCTCCTCGAATTGCGGATAGCTCTTGAACCACAGGCCGCCGTTCGCGCGGCGGACCTGGTCTTTGAGCACCACGCCGCAGGCGTGAACCAGGCCGGGCGTGCCGGCGAGCCACGCCTCGAGCAGCACGATGCCGAGGCTCTCGTTGACCGAGGGGTGGATGAAGGCCGCCGCGCCGGCCATGGCGTCGTGCTTTTCCCGCTCGGAAACGAATCCGAGGTCGTGGATGAATGGGCGCAGCGCCTCCGGCGCGTCAATCTGGCCGCTGCCGGTGAACACGAGATGCACGTCGCGCCCCGTGCGCTCGCGGAACACCTGCAGGTATTCGCAGAGCAGCGGCGTGCCCTTCAGCGGCTCCCGCCGACCGGCGTACATCACGTACGGCGCGGCCAGCCCGAGCTTCGCCTCCGTCGCGCGCGGGTCCGCCTCGAACGGATCGAGCCCCAGCCCGACCACGGAGGCCTTCGCCGGATCAATCCCGTACAGCCGCTCCGCGAGCGCCTGTTCGGGATGGGTGTTGAACAGGTAGCCGCGCGCGCCGAGAAACATCGCCTTCATGATCCCGAGGTGCGCGAAGACCTCGTCGTGCAGGCAGGGCACGAGCAGCGTCTTGTCCGCGTGGGCCATGGCGGCGGACCAGGTGATGCCGAACAGGTACGGGCCGGCGACCAATCGGTCATACGCCGCCGCGTGCGCCGCGAGGTGGTCCATCAGCGCGCGGCTGTTCACGCTGTTCGCGATCCACGTGCGCTCCTCTTCGGGACTCACGCGCGCGCCGGTATCCATGGCGGACTGCACCGTGAGGAAGGCCGTGACGTCGCGGTCCTCGTTGACGGGAAAGAAATGCACATGCACGCCGTTGACCGTTTTCTCGCCCGGCGCGCGGTCGTTTTCCCACGTGTAGTGGTTGCTCGCGCAGGTCGTGAGAAAATGGGTCTCGCGGCCGGCGGCGGCGCAGCGTTCGGCCAGCGCCTTGAGCAGCGTCTCCGCGCCGCCGATCGTGCCCTTTTCGGAATAGCGCGGGGCGAGGAAGGCGATGCGTTTTGCCGGCGACGCGGCCATCAGGCCTCGCCCTTCCCGCCGGGCGCGGGTTCCCGCGCCGCGCCTGCGCGCTGCTCGAGGGCGGCGAGGCGGGCCTCGATGCGGGCGAGCCGGTCGCGGTACTGCTCGTCGAGACTCTCGACGCCGGTGACCAGCAGGCCGTTGATGGTGTTCTGCTGCGACCAGAGACGGTAGGTATAGAACTTGAGCAGCTTCCAGATGACCTTTTTCAGCGCGACGAGCAGCGGAGCGAAGGCGGAGCGGCGCTCGCGGATGTCAAAGTCGTTCACGTCCACGAACGCCGCCTCCCGCAGCGAGCGAAGATAGAACGCGAGGAACTCCTCGTCGTTCCGGAGATTCAGCAGGTTGGTCCGCTCCGCCCGGGCGATGCGGGCATCCGCGTAGGCCCCCTGCGCGGCCTTGCGCGCGACGGTCTGCTCGATTTCCGCCATCAGCTGCTCGACATCCACGCCGGGCGCGTTGATTTTCACGGGAAGGCTCATGCGGCGGAGTATCGGGACAGCCCCCCCGAAGTGTCAATCGCGGCCCGCGCCGGGGGTGCGGACGGATCCGGACGCCACGCATGGCCGCATATTGTAATTGCCGTGGCGCTTCCCGGATTTTAACCTTCAGCGAATGCTGCCCCGCCCCATGCGCGCGTTCTTCTTTTCACTTCCATTCGTTTTCTTTCTCCTTTCCGCCGGATCGGCCGCTGATGCCGGACCGGCCGACGCGCGCGTCGCGTTTTCGCCGGGCGGCGGCAGCGCCGCTCTCGTGCGCGCTGCGCTGGCCCGGGCGACCTCGCGAGTGGATGTAGCGATGTTCTACTTCAGCAGCGAGTCCCTCGCGCAGGCCCTGTGCGACGCCGCTTCGCGCGGTGTCAGCGTTCGTGTCGTGCTCGATTCATCCATGCATGGCGCGGCGCATTTGCCGTTTATCGAGCGGCTGTCGCAAAGCGGGATCCAGGTTCGCATCACCCGGTTGCCGCCCGGCGCCAAGATGCACCTGCGCGCCGCCGTCATAGACGACAGCTATCTTACAACCGGGGCGGCCAATTGGTCCGATGCGGCGGACCGATCGAACGTCGAAGACGCGCTCTGCGTGTATGCGCCGTCCGTGGTCCCGTTGTATCGAAAACGCATTGAAGAGCTCTTTTCGGCGGGGACCGAGCCCGTTGGAACGCGCGGCCGAAAACCCGCAAAGACCCCGTCCCGGGCGCAGCCGCTCCCGTGGACCGCGGACGCGGTATCGGTGAACGATATTCGGGTTTGGCTCAATCCCGATCCCGCGGCTCTCGGTCAATTGATCAACGATCTTCATCACGCGAAGCGTATTGATGTGGGAATGTATTTGCTCACGAACGATCTACTGATTGAGGCGCTCGCGCGGGCGGCCACCCAAGCCCAGGTGCGCCTGATCGTGGACGCGGAAATGATCGGGGGCGCCGGGCTTTACGACCTCCAGACACTACGTGAGGCCGGTGTCCGCGTCGTGGTGTTTCGAAAAGAGCGCGGCATCATGCACCTGAAAGCCGCCGTGATTGACAGCCACATCGTATGGTCCGGTTCCGCCAACTGGACAAAGAACGCCATGCAGCGCAATGCGGAAGACATGGTTCGCCTGTCTTCCGGAGAATTGGCCGGACACTACACGGCCGCGCTTGATCGGCTGGACGCGGGGGGGCGGGCGCTGGAGTCGGAGCGGTTGGTCGGCGCGCCCACCGGGTCGGGCGTGAATACGAACGGTTTGCCTCCCTCGAGACCCCGGCCCAACTTCGACAATGTCCGGCGCGCGCCGGCGACGTCGCTCGTCTACCGGGCCCGCGTGCGCTATGTGCCGGATGGCGACTATCAGGAATGTCTATTGCGGATGATTCGAGCGGCGCGGCAGACCGTCGGGATCCTAATGTATGTGATGCCGGAACATGAGGGCGCCGCTCCCCTCCAGCGGGCCATATGCGACGCGCTCGTGCAGGCGGCGCAGCGAGGTCTGTATGTGTATCTGGCGCTGTACACCCCGCCCACTGAGGGGGATCGGCTGTCCGTCCACCACGGCAATTGGGCGGAGCGCCTCCGCGCGGAGGGTGTGGATGTGCGGCTTGCAACGCCCGGAGCGCCCCTTCATGCGAAACTGGTTGCCGTTGACCAAACGCACATCCTGATCGGTTCGCACAACTGGTCGGAAGGCGCGCTGTCCGGGGAAAAGATTCTTGAGAGCAGCGCGTTGATATCGCTCCCCTCGCCCGACCCGCGCATCGCCGACTACTTGTTCGGCCGGAATGTTGTCGCTGACATGCGGTCTCGACAGGCCTGGGAAAGCGAGCTCGCTGTTTTGCGGCAGTTATCTGGCGCGGACGGCAAGAAGCGCGCCGCCATACTCAAGCGTGCGGGCTATGAGCCGGAGGACGCGCCGTGAGATTCGCCGGCCATTCCGTTGTAGCCTGGTTAATGGCCGCCGTTGCGGCCGCCGGCGCGGACGAGCTGCATTTGAGGTGCGGCGGCTCGGTGGTTGGGCGGATCGTGGCCGAAAACGACGCGGCCTATCGCGTTCAACTGGCGGTCGAAAAGGGCCCGGCGGTGACAAATGTCGGGCGGCGGAGCGTCCGCTATGTCATCTACGACTCTCCCCGGGCCGCCCGCGCCGCCCTCAAGATCGCCGATGTCGCCCGCGCGCTGGGCGCCCGGCACGAGGCCAGGGCCGCGATACTGCCGACGGATCCGTTTGGCCCCGCGCTGCTGGATGCCGTGCGCAACGCGAAGGAGCGTGTTTGGATAACCGCCTACTACATCTCCGGCAGCACCGACCCCATGATCAAGAGCCTGTACGACGAACTGCGGGCCAAGGCCCGGGCGGGAGTGGATGTGCGGATTCTGGCGGAGGACAGCCGCCGGACCCCCCCATCCATCCGTCGGGCCAGCATCAACTTTGCCGAGACCCTGCGCGAATCCGGGATAAAGGTCTCGTACATGCGGGACAAACGGGTGCTGCACAAGAAGATCGTGTTGATAGACCGCGAAAAATCCGTGTTGGGAAGCTCCAATCTCACCTCCGCCGGCCTGTCGTACAGTGACGAGGCCAACGCGCTTATCGAGAGCGAGGCCTTTGCGCGCGAGGTCGAGCGCGATTTCAAGGAGCTGGAGAAATCCGCGTCCCAAGGGGTGAAGTGATGCAGCGTCCAATAACAATTCTCGGTTGGTGGCTGGCCCTGTGGGTGGGCGGCGCGCTGGTCCTGTGGGGGCACTGCCCGGACTGCAAGGAATGGGATCCCTACGTCCGCGACTGCATTCCGGCCAACGATGGCTCGCCGTGCGGGGCATGCAGCAAGTGCAACGCCGGCGACTGCAAAACCACGTGCGGCCCGTGCGAGACGTGTGGAACGAATGACGTGTGCGTCTCCATATGCCCGCCGTGCTACGGGTGCGACGAGAACGGAGACTGCACGACCCCCGTGCCCGTCTGCGACCACGATCCGAACGTGCCGGGGCTCGATTCGTGTTTTGCCTGCGACAACGACGCGGATGGCACTCCGGACGCCTGCCTCCAGTGCGATAACAATCCGTCTACGCCCGGCCCGGATGCCTGCCTCGCGTGCGACACGGACAACGACGGCAAGAGAGAGAGTTGCTATACGTGCGACCACTCCGAGACGACGCCCGGCAAGGACGCTTGTTTCGGCTGCGCGCTGTACAATACAAACGGCATTCCCGACACCTGTTTTATCCGGGATACCAACGGCGACGGAATCAAAGACTGCATCGCCAATCCCCTTGTATGGACCACGATACAGCAATGCATTCGCCGGGGCGTCGTGACCGGAAGGATCGAAAGCGCTTCGGCGCCGGTCTGTCTGGGCAATCCGCCGCAAAAAGTGAAGCTGTGCGCCGAGGCGCGCGGGGGGCTGGCCGTGCCCGGTCGCGTGAGAACCACAACCATCTACGAGAAGTGTTGCCCCGCCGTCGAAAGCACCTCCGACGTATATTCTGCCGTCAGCTACCAGTGGCGCATCAGCGGCCCCGAAGAGGCATCCGGCGAGGGCCCCGAGGCCTGCATCGAGACCGATCAGCCGGGCGAGTACAGCCTGGAGTTTTCCTTAAGGACCAGGGCTTGCGGGGATGTCTTCATCGTGTTGAGAACAAACCTCTCGGTGTCGCTCCTTGATCTGGATATAGACGCGAATCTGGACGGCGCGATCAGCGAGGACGACGAGGAGGGCGAAGCCGGTCCGGGCGGGCTTGTGGCGGTCACCAATGTGTGTCTCGCACAGCGGCAGAGGCTGATTCTGCAATTTCATGGGGCGGATGCCGCCAAACCGCCGGCGCGCCCAATTGTCCTGCGATGGCCCGCGGGTTCCGTAAATATATTTCGGACGGCCGCCGGTGGCGCGCCCCTGGCCATGAACGGCCAGGACAATTGCTTCGCGCGCGATGAGCTGCCGATCACGCTCTGGGTGGAGGGCGCGAAATCCAGCGCGAGCGAAGGCGACATCGCCATCTCGCTGGTGCACGAGGAGCTGGGCTGTGCGGACGAAGTTGTCTTTACCGCCGTCCAACTCACCCTCTTTGTGGATTCGCGGAATCGGCAGGGAAATTCCGTTCCCCACAAAGATCGCAAAGTGGACAAGCTCGTGGCCCCGGGGAAAATCGTGCCGGTTAATCGTCCGGATTGGGACAACGACGAGATTCCGGACTACGCGGACGATCAAGTACCGGATGCGCAGGCGCTGATACCGGCGCGCGTGGAGTTGCTACCGGCGGGCCTTTCGCGCGATACGCTTCGTCTGAAATTCATGTATCCCGGATCGGCGGACCCCATAAATCTCCAGGCGTTTGAGCCAAAGGACATACTGCACAAGGGGCAACCGTCCGGCTTCAAAGACTACCGCGGGGCAAAAGGGGGCAATCTGCGCCTATGGAAGGTGGACGCACCCTCGGCCCTGCGCAGCCCGGATGCCTACATTGTACCGAAGCAGGCATACCGCACCCTCGAGATGGGTCTCGATGGACAGGGCGAGCGAATTCTGTGGATGGAGGGAATCAAACCCGTTGCGCAGCGCATTCGGGTTGAATTGGCCACGGGCAATTCGTTGTTCACCTGCGACGAGGCCTTTGTCACGGTCGTCGAGCCCAAGCTGGGCCTGAATATGAGCAACGATCACGAGGACGACCGCATGCGCCCCGGGATTCCTGACGTCGAATTTATTATCAACGAAGATGACGAGGTCATAAAGGACCAGAAAGATGGATTTGCGTGGTGGTGGGGACGGGAGTCTACTCCACGGGTCACAAGAGCGGGGATCGTTGATTTGTTTCCGGTGGCCGTAAACATTCCGCAGATCCCGCTGGATGTGGGGTTTGAGGCGAACATTAGTATTGATCTTCGCTTGCATTCGGACGATCCGGTGCCGCGCGCGCTGGTCTTGCACCTGTACGAATCGGCCGGGGCGGCGGGAGATCGGCGCACGTTCCTGACGGATGTGGGTAACGCCACCGACCAACTGAACAAGACTCCGATCGGCCCGCTGAGAGCCACGCAAAGAGCATTGCCGATCACGGCGGGGGACAGTTGGACCGAATTCGTCGCCAACGCCTTCGGCACGGACACGCGATCGTTTACCCTCATCCTCTGGCTTCGCGACAAGGGCGGAAATTATCTGCCCGTGGATACTTGGCGGATGACACTGAAGGATGTGGAGCACCTTTGGACATTTATCACCACCCGGGGCAATGCCGACCGGAAAATCACTTATCCCACCGAAGATGGGCGCACGTGTGAGATCAAGGCCTATCCAACGCCCTCTGTTGTACCCGGCCATCCGGTCGGGCTTGATCCGGTCAAGACAAAGCAGTTCGTCTGGATTCATGGGTTCAATGTGCGGTTGGATGAGGCGCGCGCGGACTACAACGAAATATTCAAACGTCTGTACTGGCTTGGCTATCGCGGGAACTTCATCGGCGTGACCTGGGACGGAGATGTTCCGCGCGGGGTTATAACTGACCTGCCGCTGGGGTTTGATTCGGCGGTTGGTCGGGCGTTTCAGACCGCGCCGTCGGTTCAAATACTCCTGCAGACATTGTCGCACAATGTAGGCGCGGATAATGTGAACATCGCGGCGCACAGCCTTGGGAACCTAATCATGTACGATGCGCTACGCCTGCAGGCCCACCTCGGGAAGGGGTCGGTCGCGCGCAACGCGATCAGCGTGCAGGGCGCGGTATGGCGCGAGGCGTTCGATCCGCGCA
>CAYMCD010000134.1:0-7691 GCA_964388845.1 uncultured Verrucomicrobiota bacterium | reverse complement strand
CCTGACCCGGCGGGCGCGACGCTCGCACCAGCGCGAAAATGGGTTATGGGATAGCCTCTAGTAAGAAAAGATAGTCGCCCGCTCCACGAACCACCAGATGCCCGCCCTCCACCAGATCACCGCCGGCTACACGAACAACGACGCCATCAGCAACGAGGCGCGCGTGTTGCGGGAATTGTTCCGCTCGTGGGGGCGGGCCTCCGAAATCTACAGCGAGCAGAAGCGCATCCTGCCGGAGCTGCGGAAGGACTCGCGCGACCTCGCGGCGCTCGCCGCCGGCGTCGGGCCGGACGACATCGCGCTGCTCCATCTGTCCATCGGATCGCCGGTGAACGAGGCGTTCGCCCGGCTGCGGTGCCGCAAGGTCATCCTCTACCACAACGTCACGCCGCCGGAATTTTTCCGCGGCGTGCAGGAGGAGATCGCGCACCATCTCCGCGAGGGACTCGAGCAGATTCGCGCGCTGGCCGGGGCCGCCGACCTGACGCTGGCGGTCAGCGGGTTCAACGCCCGCGAGCTGGAGCGGATGGGCTATCGCGACGTGAAGGTCATGCCGATGAAGCTGGAGCGCGGCCAGTGGGAGGGGCCGTCCGATCGCCGCGTGCAACGCGAATTTGGAGACGGCCGCACAAACGTCCTCTTCGTCGGCCGCGGCGCGCCGAACAAGCGGATCGAGGACCTGCTCTTCACGCACTACTACGTCCAGCGCCATGTGGATCCCGACGCGCGGCTGATCCACGTCGGCTCCTACGCGGGGCTCGAACGCTACCTCGCGCTGCTCCGCACGAAGGCGGCCGAACTCAAACTCACGAACATCGTCTACACCGGATCCATCCCGCCGGCCGAGTTGCGCGGCTATTTTTCCGTGGCGACGGTTTTCCTCTGCATGAGCGAGCACGAGGGATTCTGCATCCCGCTGATGGAGGCGATGGCGCACCGCGTGCCGGTCGTCGCCTACGCCGCCGCGGCGATCCCCGAAACGCTCGACGGCGCGGGCGTCCTGCTCCGCGAGAAACGGTTCGACGTGGCCGCGGAACTGGTCGGCCGCATCGCGCGCGACGCCGCGCTGCGCGGGGCCCTTGTGGCGCGGCAGGATCAGCGCCTGCGTCGCTATCTGGACCAGGACTTCGGAGCGATGTGGCGCGCCCACCTGGCGCCGCTCCTGACGCCATGACGCCCCGGCCCATCCGATTCCTCCTCGTCTTCCTGGCCGTGCCGCTGCTGGCCGGCTGTCTCATCGCGCCGTGGGTTTATCTCGCCATCCGGCACGGGGCGCAACTCCCGATCCTCTCCGGGCTGGCGGAGGACCGTTTTGAGCGGGTGGCGGCGCGTTGCGTGCAGGTGGTCGCGCTGCTGCTGGTGTGGCCGTGCCTGCGGCGCTCGGGCACGATCGCCCGCGTGGCCCCGGCCCTGCGATGGGCGCGCGCGCGCGGCCGGCAATTCCTGCGGTGGGCGGCGCTCGGCGCCGGGTCCGTCGCGGTGGTGTACGGTGGCGGTTTCGCGGCGGGGCTCTACCGGTTCGACCCGGCCGTCTGGGGCACCGGGCGCGCGGTCCTGCTGCCGCTCGAAATCCTCTTCGGCGCGCTGCTGGTCGGCGTGTTGGAGGAATACCTCTTTCGCGGCTTTGTTTTCGGATCGCTGCGCGCGCGGCTTCCGCCCTTCGCCGCGGCCGCGGCGTCGAGCGCCCTGTTCGCGCTGATCCACTTCCTCCGTCCGCGCCTGTCCGAGCCGCCGGCGGAGATCACATGGCGTTCGGGCTTCGATCTGCTTCCGCGCCTGTTCGCGCTGTTCCGGCCCGCCCTCGACTGGGACTTCGCGCTCACGCTGTTCCTCATGGGGCTCGCGCTCTGCGGCCTGCTGCTGCGCCACGGGCACCTGTACGGCATCGCCGGCCTGCACGCCGGCTGGGTCTGGGCGCTGCAGAGCGGCAACGCGCTCGTCAACCAGGAGCCGCGCGCGCACTATTTCTGGCTCGGCTGGGGCGACAACCCGTCGCAGGGGGCCGCGGTCACCCTGCTGGCGGCCGCGCTGGCCACCGCCGCGTGGGGACCGATCGTCGGAAAGCGGCGTTGCCAAGCGCCCCCCCCTTCGGATAGGAGTTGCGCATGACGGACGCGCCCGCCGGCCTCAATCCGGAACGGTGGATAGACGAGCACGCGGATTTCCTCTACCGCTACGCGCTGACCCGCGTGCGCGACCACAGCCTCGCCGAGGACATGGTCCAGGAGACCTTCCTCGCCGGGATGAAATCCGCGAGCCGGTTCCGCGAGGGGCTCTCGGAACGCGCCTGGCTGGTCGGCATCCTCAAACACAAGGTCGTGGACCACATCCGGAAGGCCGTGCGCGAAACGGTGGTGGACCAGACGGAGGTCCTCGAGCTCGAGAAGAGCAAACTGTTCCAGTGGTCCGGCATCCCGACGATGCGCCCCGAGAAGTGGCACATCAATCCGCGCCGCGCGTTCGAGCAGAAGGAATTCTGGGCGGTTTTCCAGCAGTGCCTGATGGGCTTGAAGGCGCGCGAGCATACGGCGTTCACCCTCCGCGAGCTTGAGGGCGAGGACACGGACGCGATCTGTAAGGAGCTGGGCATCACCCCGAACAATCTCTGGGTCATGCTTCACCGCGCCCGCAACGCGCTGAAGACGTGCCTCGAGGAAAAATGGATCAATCGGACGGGTTGAACGATGTGGCGCTGTAAACACGTGGCCGACGCGCTGGCCAGGCATCATTACTGGGAGTTGCCCTGGGCCCGGCGGATGGGCCTCAAGCTCCACGTGGCGCTGTGCGCCGTCTGCGGCCGGTTCCACCGGCAGGTCATGTTGATGCAGGACTGCGCGCACCTGTATCACAAGCAGGAGGAACAGGACGACCCATCCCTGCGCATCCCGATGCCCGATGCGAGCAAGGAACGACTCAAACAGAATCTGCGCGAACCCCCTCCCGCGCCCTGATCCGATCGCCGATCGCGGGGCACCGGGCACGGATCACTGATCACCGGTCACTTCTTGCCGACCCCCATTCGCCCCGGCCGCCGCGCCGGCCCTCGCCTTCGAATCCGCCGCCGCGCCCCCCGCGCGCATCGTCGCTGTCTCGTTCGACGGGCAACAACCACGCCGCCGCGGCCAGTGCGGCGCCCGCCAGCAGCCCGGCCAGGACGGGCCACTTCATCCGGGGCCAGGCGGTGTACCAAAGCCAGCGCCAGTGCAGGAGCAGATGGAGCGCGACCAGCGCGCACGCCGTATAGGCGAACCACATGTGCAGGTCGCCCCAGTCGTGCCGGGACCAGCTCCAGATGGACAATCCGCCGCCGCCCCGGCTGCCCGGCGGGAGGCGGTAGCGGAGGATAAACCCCGTGGCTAGCATCAGGCAGATCGCGATCCACAGCAGAAAATCAACAACCCGGTTCCACGTCAGTTTGTTCATCGCGCGCGCCTCCGGTCCCCGCACGCGATCGGTCCGGGGTGCGGGTCCGGGGCAAGGATCGCGCGGGCGGGGCGCCGTGTCCATAGGCGCCGCGCGCCGCGCGCCCTGATCGGGGCATCGGGGATTCCCCGGCGCGCCGCTATCCGGGGGGACAGGACTTTTCCCGTTTTTCGCGCGGGCGAAAACGCGAGCGGTTTCGCATCCGCGATGCGGATGCGCCGAAGCGCGCAGGGTTGGCCTCATGTCCCGGCAGCCGGGGAACTATTGCTCCGGCGGGACAAGCCCGCGGGGGGCAAACGAAAGCAGGGGAACGTTCCGCCGGGGGGGGTGCTTTGACACGGGTCCGCCCGTTTGCTACGGTCTCCGAAAATTTGGATGGTCTCCTCTATGACGGCGTTGCTCGATAGCCCCGTGCTCGTGCTGAACCGGCTGTGGCAGGCGGTGAACGTCTGCTCCGCCGAGCGCGCGCTCACGCTGCTGTTCACGGGCCACGCCCAGGTGGTCTACGAGGGCGCCGGCGGGTTCAACACCTACACCTTCCGCGAGTGGTGCGACGTGTCGCCGTCGTTCGACGAGGGGGAGATGGTCCAGACCATCCGGTTCCGCATCCCGGTGCCGCGCGTGATCCTGTTGCTTTTCTTTGACCGCCTCCCCGCGAAGGACGTCAAATTCACGCGCCAGAACGTCTTCGAGCGCGACAAGAACACCTGCCAGTACTGCGGCCACAAGTTCGACCGCAAGGACTTGAACATTGACCACGTCGTCCCGCGCCAGCACGGCGGCCTCACGACGTGGACGAACGTCGTGTGCAGTTGCATCGAGTGCAACCGCCACAAGGCGAACCGCACGCCGGAACAGGCGCACATGCACCTGGTCCGCAAGCCGAAGAAGCCGCGGTGGCGCCCGTTCCTCGAGATCCAGTTCACCAAGACCGCGCACCACTCGTGGCGGCACTTCCTCGACTTCGCCTACTGGAACGTCGAGCTCGGCGAAGACACCTGATCCTCGCCGCCCGGCGGGGAATGTCGAATGCCCGGAGGACGGGTTGTCGAATGGACGGCTCTTCCATTCCGCGCTTCCAACGTCTGTAAAAACTCCGGCCGGCGGCTTCCAAGGATTGGAATTTCCAGTCCCTGTAAAAATTGTCCGGACGGGCTCGACAGCCGGCGCGGGGCGCGGGTAGTAATGATAGCGGAATCGGCGCGCGCGAGGGCGCCGGAGGACGCCGCGATGCCATCGAACCGCAAACGCATCGTCAAGACCGAGGAGCCGTCCAGCCTGTTCGGCGAGGAAGAGGGCGTGGAGTGCCCCGTTTGCCGCCAGGAATATCTCAACGGTATCTGCCCGATCAGTTCGGCCGACTGTCCCTATCGCGAGGGCGCGGGCGAGGAGGACGAGGCGGAGGACGAGGAGGAGACGGATTTCGAGGACGTCAAGCATCTGGCGGACGTCCTGGAGGAGGACGAGGAGGCCGACCGTCTGACCGACGAGAAAGAGGATTTCTCGGAAGGGGATGGCCGCTGATCCGCGGCCCGGGGGCGCCCGACCGCCCGTTCACGGTTCCGCGAGTTCCACCCTGTAGAAGCGGCTCGGGCCGCCGGTCGCGCCGGGATCCGCGACTTCGATCCAGGCGTTGCTCGCCGCGGCGAGCGGCGCATTGTCCGGCACGTCCAGGTCGGCCCACGCGCCGGCCGTCAGGTCCGTCGCCACCTGCACGCTGTGCAGCCGGTTCGCGATCCGCGTGAAGCCGACCCGCGCGCCGTCCGGCGACGCGGCGATCGCCCCGGCGCCCCAGGCGGAGGCGCTGTTGGTCGGCTGGGTGCCGGCGAGGTACTCCTGCCGGTTGATCGCGCCGTCTCCATCGAAATCCTCGTCCGGTCCCGTGCCGGGCAGGTTGGTCGCCCCGAAATGCGCGAGCTGCCAGGCCGCGAAATCCTCGTAGCCCGCCAGGGCCCCGATCCAGGCCGCGACCAGCGCGACGCCCTGCGTGTCCACCAGCGACGAACCGAACGGCGGCATCTGCCCCGCGCCGCGCAGCGCCATGCGGGTATGCACCATGGAGTGCGGCACGTCGGCGGGGGTGATCGCGCGGTTGGCGGGATCGCCCTGGGGGTTGTTCAGCGCGCCGTTCACCAGCCCCGCGCCGGAGAGGGGCGTTTGGAAGCGCGCGTCGAAGAGCGCGGGCGCGCCGCCGTCCGGGAAGTGGCAGTGCGCGCAGTTCGCCTGCAGCCAGGAGCGGGCGCGCGTCTCCAGGCTCGCGGTCCCGTTCGTCGGATGGGCCAGCGCGCGGAAGCGGTGCGCGGCCGGCGGGTTGGAGGAGAAATAGCCGACGGCGGCCAGGCGCGCGAGCTGGTTCGTGACATCGCCCCCGCCGTAGTCCGCGTCCCGGTTGAGTTGCGGCGTGTTGAAGCCGAGCGCAAAACCCGCGTCCGGATCGTGGCAAGCCCGGCACTGTGCGCGGCTCGGATAGCGCCAGACCTGGGTGCGGATCGTGCCGCCGTCGGTGACCACGAACGCCTCGTCGAGTCCGCCGTCCGGCACGAGGTACGCCTCGTTCGTCGAATGGCCCCACCGGTAGGTCGCGCCGTATCCGCCGTTGCCGGATGCGTTTTTCACAAGGACGCGCGTTTCCAGCCGGCGCGCCGAGTCCGGAACGCCGCTCGTGAGTTCCAGTTCGAAATGTTTGATCCAGACCATGCCGGTCGGGAATGTCCACGGGTCCACGGCCGCGAACCCGATGGCGAGGTTGGTGGGCGGGAGCGAGAACCAGCGGCGCTTCGCGGCGTTGTCGGACCAGAACGACACGTTCAATTCGTACGGGACGATGCCGGCGTGCGGGACGAGTCCGCCGGGGTTGGCGAACACGCCCGCGGCGGAGAGGGTCTGCGGAAAGTTGGTCGTCGCGTCGGCGCGGACCAGCCGTTTGAGCTGGTCCTGGTCGCGGTCCGCCAGCAGCAGGTCCCCGTTGCGGGGATCAACCCCGAAGCCGGCGATGCCCGTGTCGGTGGCCAGGTGGGTCTTGGTCGTGACGTTGGTCCCGTTGTTGGTGAGGGACCAGATGTTCCCACTGCCGTAGTCGCAAAAGATGTAGCGCCCGACGAGTTCCGGGAAGCGATCGCCCCGGTACACGCGTCCGCCGGTGACGGCATAACCGTCGGAGTGCGGATAGTCGAGGATCGGGTTCCGGTGGGCGAAGCCCGCGGGCGGACTCCCGATGGAGGGGCAGGTGCCCGGGGGCGTCGCGATGAACCCCTCGCGCCAGCGCCAGCCGTAGTTGCCGCCCGGCGCGACGAGGTTGATCTCCTCGCGCTCGCCCTGTCCGACATCGCCCGCGTAGAGCTCGCCGGTGACCTCATCGAACGCGATGCGGAACGGATTGCGAAGGCCGACGGCCCAGAACTCGGTGCGCACCGAGGCGGGATTGATGGCGAGACCGTTGAATTGCGTTGCGCCGAGGAACGGGTTGTCCGGCGGGATCGCATAATTCGTCGGCGCGAGGATGGACCGGTGCGGGTTCGGCGGAAGGCTGCCCGGCCGCTTGTCCACATCCATGCGCAGGATGGCGGCGAAGAAATCGTTCGTGATCGTCTGCGAATTGGCGCCCGCGTCGCAGGAGCTTCCCTCGTCGCCCAGGCTCACGTAGAGGTATCCGTCCGGACCGAAATGAAGGTCGCCGCCGTTGTGGTTGATGTACTGGTCGTGCTGTCCGATCAACACCACCTCGCTGTTCGTGTCGGCGGCATTCGGATGGTCGGCGCGCGCGGTGAAGCGCGAGACACGATTCGAGAGGCCGCCGGTGTTGGCCGTGTAGAACACGAAAAACTGCCGGTTCGACGCGTAGCCGGGGTGGAAGGCGAGGCCGAGCAGGCCCCGCTCGTCGTTGCCGCCGGTGAAGATCACGCGGGCGGTGATGTCCATGAACACGGCGATGGTCGGCGCGGCGAGGTTGGTGATGACGGCGATGCGCCCGCCCTGTTCGACGACGAAGAGGCGGTTCGTTTCGCCGGGCGGCGTCGCGATTGCGACGGGGTCCGCGAAGGCCAGGCCGGGAAAGGCGTTGGTTGTCTGGTAGGCCGCGGATTCGGGGGCGGGCCCGGTTTGCGGCAGGCCGAGCGTCGTGTTCGCGACCCGGCTCGTGAGCGCGCGGGCCGGGACCGCGAGCAGGAGGAGGCCCAGGGCGATGGCGGGCGGGGTGCGCATGCGCGCCTAAAAGGTGTCCGTAGCAAATCAAAATGACCGCTTTTTGTAGCAAGTGATCTGACCGCTTT